>JBGUNJ010000020.1:0-17185 GCA_045117315.1 Lachnospiraceae bacterium
TTTTGACCTTTACATCATAACTATTAAACCATAACTATTAAAAAAGAAGAAACTCTGCACAAAGGATGTTGGCGGAGCTCTGCATAGAGTGTATAATTACAGGCACTGTATACAGGAAATCAAATCCCTTATTCAGACTCCCGGACGGCCATAGTCGTCTGCAGATACATCATTTAATACAGAGATTACTTAATATGAATGTGAAAAAAATAAGCAGGAAAGGGAGAAGCCTGGCATTGAAGGCTGCTGTGGGTTCGGCGGTCTATTTGTATGCCATCATGCCCCGGATCGGACTCGGCAAAAAACCTGAGAAGAAGAATTTCAGGACCAATTATTACGCCCACAGGGGGCTCCACCGAAACGGAACCTCACATCCTGAAAACTCTCTTCCGGCAATCCGCAGAGCGGTTGAAGCCGGATATGGGATCGAGTTTGACATACAGGTCACAAAGGACGGGGTGCCGGTCGTATTCCATGATTTTACTCTGCGGCGTATGTGCGGGCAGAAGGGAAGAGTGGCTGACTATACGCTTGAAGAACTGAGCAGATTCCGTCTGCTGGACTGTGGTGAGAAGATTCCGACTTTTAAAGAAGCACTGAAGGTGGTGGACGGAAAGGTTCCGCTCATCATAGAGATGAAGGTCGAATATATGGACCTCAGGGTCTGTCGCGCGGCCAACCAGCTGCTGCGGGATTATCCCGGTGAGTACTGTATCGAATCCTTCAATCCCCTGGTCCTTCTGTGGTACCGGAAAAACCGGCCTGATGTTATGCGGGGGCAGCTTTCAGACGGCTTTATCCATCAGAAGGAATTCCGCACTCCCTCCAAACTGGCGCCCGGGTTCTTCCTTCAGTTTCTGGTCACAAATTTCGTGACAAGACCCGACTTTGTAGCTTATAATCATCAGTATCAGGGAAATCTTTCCAGGCGCCTGTGGCGCGCGCTTTTCCGTGGGAAAAGTGCTGCATGGACCGTCAAGAGCGAGGAGGATCTCAAAAAGGTCCGGCCTCATTTTGACGCTTATATCTTCGACAGCTTTATCCCCGGCGAATTCCATGAAAAGGGGATTCACAGCAAAGAAAAGGGGATTCACAGCAAAGAAAAGGAGATTCACAGCAAAGAATAGAAAGAGACGGCAGAGTCAGGCCTGCTGCCGTGACGGCTTCCCGGATACCATGAACCGGAAGACAGTTATACATAACAGGAGGTTTTCGGAGGAATCGGGTTCCGCAGAAAATCTTCTCTTACTTTACGGGAAATGTATGTCTTTTTGTACGAAAAAAAATGTCATTTTATAAATTGCCGGTTGCCGTAGAATAAAATTATGTAGTATAATACTTTGTCTGGTTTACATGAGGGGTAAGTTTTTTACTGTATTAATCTGCATATAAGCTTTTTGCTTCTGTGCTTGAAAAAACGTGTATAAATAGACAGTTTTCTGCAATTTATTTGCGAGGAACATATTAAAAGGAGGTAATGAATGAGCAAAAGAGTTTACAAATTCAGCGAGGGTAACGCGGATATGCGCAATCTCCTGGGAGGCAAGGGTGCAAACCTTGCGGAGATGACGAATATCGGCCTGCCGATCCCGAACGGCTTCACTATTTCCACCGAGGCCTGCACAGACTATTACAACGAAGGCAAGACCATCAACGAAGACACAAAGAAGCAGATCTTCGAGGCTCTCACATGGCTTGAGGGCGTTCAGGGCAAGAAGTTCGGCGACACAGAGAATCCTCTTCTGGTCTCTGTCCGTTCCGGTGCCCGCGCATCCATGCCCGGCATGATGGACACGATCCTGAACCTGGGTCTCAACGATGTTTCTGTCAAGGGCTTTGCGCAGAAGACCGGCAATCCTCGTTTTGCATATGACTCTTATCGCCGTTTCATTCAGATGTTCTCTGACGTTGTTATGGAGATGAGCAAGACTTTCTTCGACAGCATCCTTGAGGGCGTGAAGAAAGAGCACGGCTATACTTTTGATACCGAGCTGACCGCTGAGGATCTGCAGGATGTCATCGCGCAGTACAAGGCGATCTACAAGGAAAAAATGGGCGAAGAGTTCCCTCAGGATCCCAAGGTTCAGCTGATGGAAGCCATCAAGGCTGTCTTCCGTTCCTGGGACAACCCCCGCGCCAACTACTATCGTATGATGAACGATATCCCTTATTCCTGGGGTACCGCTGTCAACGTACAGTCCATGGTATTCGGTAACATGGGCAACACTTCCGGTACCGGCGTTGCGTTCACACGTGACCCCGCTACAGGCGCAAAGGGTATCTTCGGTGAATATTTGATCAACGCGCAGGGTGAGGACGTCGTTGCTGGTATCCGCACACCTTCCAAGATCACTCAGCTGGAGAAGGATCTTCCCGAGTGCTACAAGCAGTTTGTCTCCATCGCTGACAAGCTCGAGAAGCACTATCGCGATATGCAGGACATGGAGTTCACCATCGAGGAAGGCAAGCTCTTCTTCCTGCAGACCAGAAACGGCAAGCGCACCGCTCACGCCGCGATCCAGATCGCCTGCGATCTCGTGGATGAAGGCATGATCACCCCCGAGGAAGCAGTCTGCAGAATCGAAGCCAAGTCCCTCGATCAGCTGCTGCACCCCGTATTCGACGCCAAGGCCCTCAAGAACGGACAGCAGATCGGCGAAGCCCTTCCGGCATCTCCCGGCGCAGCTGCAGGCCGCGTTTATTTCAATGCTGACGACGCTGTTGCCGCGCACGCTGCAGGCAGCCGTGTCATCCTGGTCCGTCAGGAGACTTCCCCCGAGGATATCGAGGGTATGCACGCCGCAGAAGGTGTTCTGACCATGCGCGGCGGCATGACCAGCCACGCTGCAGTTGTTGCCCGCGGCATGGGCACCTGCTGTGTCTCAGGCTGCGGTGAACTCAAGGTCTTCGAAGAAGACAAGTACATCGAGCTGGGCGGCCACAAGATCAAAGAGGGCGACTACATCTCCCTCGACGGCTCCACCGGTAAGATCTATCTCGGCGATATCCAGACCGTGGAAGCTTCCATCAGCGGCAACTTCCAGCGCATCATGGCATGGGCAGACGCAGCCCGCAGGCTGAAAGTCCGCACCAATGCCGACACTCCCGAGGACGCTGCAAACGCAGTCCGTATGGGCGCGGAAGGCATCGGTCTGACCAGAACCGAGCACATGTTCTTCAACCCTGACAGAATTCCGAAGATCCGCAGGATGATCCTCTCCGATACAACTGAAGAGCGCGAGGCTGCCCTCAACGAGCTGATCCCCTTCCAGAAGGGCGACTTCAAGGGCATCTACAAGGCAATGGAAGGCCGTCCGGTCACCATCCGCTTCCTGGATCCGCCTCTCCACGAGTTCGTTCCCACCACTGAGCCCGAGATCGAAGATCTGGCCAAACTGATGAACATCTCCGTACAGCAGGTCAAGGAACGCTGCGACGCTCTGCATGAGTTCAACCCCATGATGGGACACCGCGGCTGCCGTCTGGCTGTCACATTCCCTGAGATCGCCCGCATGCAGACCAGAGCTGTCATGGAAGCAGCCATTGAAGTCAACGAAGAGTGCGGCTACAATATCGTGCCCGAGATCATGATCCCTCTGGTAGGCGACAAGAAAGAGCTCGCTTTTGTCAAGAAGACTGTTGTCGAGACCGCTGACAAGGTCAAGGCTGAGAAGAATTCCGATATCCAGTACAAGGTCGGCACCATGATCGAGATCCCCCGCGCTGCTCTGCTGGCAGACGAGATCGCCGAGGAAGCCGAGTTCTTCAGCTTCGGCACAAACGATCTGACCCAGATGACCTTCGGCTTCTCCCGTGACGATGCCGGCAAGTTCCTGCAGGATTACTATGCAAGCAAGATCTATGAGTCCGATCCCTTCGCACACCTCGACCAGAACGGCGTAGGCCAGCTGGTTCAGATGGCAGCGGAGAAGGGCCGCAAGGTCCGCCCTGACATCCACCTGGGTATCTGCGGCGAGCACGGCGGCGATCCCGCATCCATCGAGTTCTGCCACAAGGTCGGCCTGGACTATGTGTCCTGCTCACCTTTCCGCGTCCCGATCGCGAGACTGGCAGCAGCACAGGCGGCGATCAACGACAAGTAATTCATCCGCCTTCGCTGGTTTTTGAAAAAAATATTCAGGGGCTGTCACTTCGGTGGCAGCCTTTTTTATGACACGGCCCGTGCAATGTATTTTTCCGCCTTACGGCGGGCACGGGCCGGTCGGGGCAGAGGGCGGCGCGGCCGCCTCTTCCCTATTGACACGGCCCGTGAAATGTACTGACAAAAATAATCCATTTGACTGCTGTGTCGGATGACAAAAAACCGGTGCTGTTCTGGGAACAGCACCGGCTTTCAATATTAGACCATAGGACCGCCCGCGTAAGAATAATTCTGCCTTGAGGCGGATGCGGACCAGCCGCGGGGCAGAGGCGGCACTGCCGCCCTGCGTCCTTATGCGGAGTCGTGTATTTACTTCAAAAGTGCGGGAAGATTATGCCAGACCTTTCCAGCTCAGGCCGTAGATCTGCTCCATGACCTTGCAGACTTCCTCTTTCATGCGCTGGCATGCCTCGCTTTCGGTCGCGAACTCCATGAGGCCGATTTTGGTCCTGCCTTCACTGAAGTAGACTTCCCATTCCTTTTTCGCTTTATTTTTGGCGATGCAGATGCGGTTTTTGTGATACCCGCCCTTCATATGATATAGACGGGAGGGAACCAGATGATCTTCGAAAAACTTCTTTAATTCTTTTACCGTCATGTCGATCAGATCCTTTCATTTGAGCAGCATTACGAATTACAAAAAATGCACGAAAATGCAAGATGTAGTTTTGAAAACTACATAAACTATATCACCGCTCATAATAGAATGCAACTATGGAAATGTGACTTTTCTGTTACCCGTTCACTTACCTGTTCAGTTTCCTGTTCTGTTACCTGTTCAGTTACCCTTCTGTTACTGCGGGGCGGCTGTTTCGATGCAAAATTGAAGAGGATGTATACGTGAGTCATCAATTAGTTAATCATAAGTAAATATAATGTTTCAGGTTCTTCGAGAGGTCGTGGACAGCGACAGATGAATAATGATTAACCAGAATAATGTGGGAAAGTATGAAATATTGAGAAAAACAGAGTAATAAGAAGAAAATAGAAGAAAAACAGAGTAAAACAGGAGATAAACAGGCTTGCAAACAACAGGGCGGAAAACTATTATACACGATAGAGTTAGCACTCAAAAGGTATGAGTGCTAACAACAGATAAGACGATACTCAGGAATCTGCCCGGATACAGCTCCTGGAATTCCAATGCTGATCAGGAGACCTGTATCGTCAGGAGTTTCCCCTTATTTGCCGCTGCCGGACAGACTCAGGGTCAAAAAGAGCAGCGGCAGTACAGAACAGTCAGAAGAACTTCCGGCATATTTGCCGGACAGTCAGAAAATGGAGGTAATCATTATGAAGTTAGTTCCTTTGGGCGACAGAGTTGTATTGAAACAGCTGGAAGCTGAGACAACCACAAAGTCCGGCATTGTCCTTCCCGGCCAGGAAAAAGAGAAACCGCAGCAGGCAGAAGTAATCGCAGTCGGACCCGGCGGCATGGTTGACGGCAAGGAAGTCAAGATGGAAGTCAAGGTTGGCGACAGAGTCATCTATTCCAAATATTCCGGAACCGAAGTCAAGGTTGATGCTGACGAGAAGTATGTCATCGTGAGACAGAGCGATATTCTGGCGATCATCGAATAAAAGGACTTCACTGCCGGCTGATCAAACCATATGATTAAATCATAACTTGTGGGTTCAGCTGCTTTTAGCTGTGATCCGTCAGTGTATTTTCATCAATTACAGTTTGACCGGCAGATTTCGCAGTATATTTCTGTTAGTAAAAGTGTGTTTCCATTCATTTAGCGTATTTCCGCTAATTTACTAAATTATAGTTAATAGAAGAAACGCGTTCAGTCCTCCCTCCTGGAGGGGTGGAATGCGCAGAATTTTTTCGGAGGTTGAAAATAATGGCTAAAGAACTCAAGCACGGCACAGACGCACGCATCGCGCTGGCGGAAGGTGTCAATAAACTCGCTGATACAGTTAAGATCACACTGGGACCCAAGGGCAGGAACGTTGTCCTGGACAAGACCTATGGCGCTCCCACAATTACAAATGACGGCGTGACCATCGCAAAGGAAATCGAGCTCGAGGATGCTTTTGAAAACATGGGCGCCCAGCTCGTCAAGGAAGTTGCCACCAAGACCAATGATGTCGCAGGCGACGGAACCACAACCGCAACTGTCCTGGCTCAGGCTATGATCAATGAAGGCATGAAGAACCTGGCTGCAGGCGCAAACCCCATCGTCCTGCGCAAGGGCATGAAGAAGGCCACTGATGTCGCTGTCGAAGCTATCCAGGCTATGAGCACCCCCGTTCAGGGCAAGGATCACATCGAGAAGGTCGCAACCGTCTCCTCCAGCGATGAGAAGGTCGGCGCTATGATCGCGGATGCCATGGAAAAGGTTTCAAAAGACGGTGTCATCACTATCGAAGAGTCCAAGACAATGCTGACCGAGCTTGACCTGGTCGAAGGCATGCAGTTTGACAGAGGTTATATCAGCGCCTACATGGCAACCGATATGGACAAGATGGAAGCAAATCTGGAAGATCCTTTCATCCTGATCACAGATAAGAAGATCTCCACCATTCAGGATATCCTTCCTGTCCTGGAGCAGATCGTCAAGATGGGTGCCAAGCTTCTCATCATCGCAGAGGATGTCGAGGGCGAGGCTCTGACCACTCTGATCGTCAATAAACTGCGCGGCACATTCAACGTTGTTGCAGTCAAGGCTCCCGGCTACGGCGACAGACGTAAAGCAATGCTCGAGGATATCGCCATCCTGACCGGCGGCACTGTTATCAGCTCCGACCTGGGTCTTGAGCTCAAGGATGCAACCCTTCAGCAGCTCGGCCGCGCAAAGAGCGTCAAGGTCGCGAAAGAGCAGACCGTCATCGTCGATGGCCTGGGCGACAAGACTGCACTTAACCAGCGCGTAGCCCAGATCAAGAAGCAGATCGAAGAGACCAAGTCCGACTTCGACAGAGAGAAGCTGCAGGAGCGTCTTGCCAAGCTGGCAGGCGGCGTAGCAGTCATCCGCGTCGGTGCCGCGACCGAGACAGAGATGAAAGAAGCCAAGTTCCGTATGGAAGATGCCCTCAATGCTACGAGAGCAGCTGTAGAGGAAGGAATCATCTTCGGCGGCGGCAGCGCTTACATCCACGCCTCCAAGAAGGTTGAGGAAGCTGTTGCAGGTCTCGACGGCGACGAGAAGACCGGTGCCCAGATCGTCCTCAAAGCCCTCGAAGCTCCCCTTCACCAGATAGCTGAGAACGCCGGCCTCAACGGCGCTGTCATTGTCAACAAGGTCAAAGAGTCCGAAGAAGGCGTAGGCTTTGACGCTTACAAAGAAGAGTATGTCAATATGATCGACGCAGGTATCCTCGATCCCGCCAAGGTCACAAGAAGCGCTCTTCAGAACGCAACCAGCGTGGCTTCCAGCTTCCTGACCACCGAGGCGGCTGTCGCCAACATCAAAGAGCCCATGCCGCCTATGCCCGCAGGCGCTCCCGGAATGATGTAATGTATAAGTTCTTGTCAGGCGGACGGCATTTTGCATGCTCACATGCAAAAATGACCGGACATTTGACAAGGCACCCGATATGAGAAAAAAGCCCCGCGAATCCATGATATACGAAGCATATCAAGAGGATGAGCGGGGCGATTTTCGAATATGGGGAGCATCGCGGGAGCGGGGCAGGGACCCTGCGGAGCCATGCCTGGAGCGTATACGTACCAGTCGGAGAAGGCTGTGCCCGTACGTTCGGATGTGCGGCTGTTTTGTGGAAATAATGATGATTGGAAATAACGATGATAATGATGGTCCCCATGGATTCGAATCAGAATCCGTGGGGTTTTTGCGCAATGGCCCTGTGATGTAATATTGGGCAAAGGAACAGTTATGTCCGGTACTGTCAAGAATCTTGCGCAAATTTAATTTCATATAAACCGCCTGGTGTCTTGATACCTGGGCGGACAAAGAGATATTGCGCCCTGCAGCGGACAAGGGGGAGCCGGAAGGGAAGATGCCGGCATTTCCCGGACCGGGCAGTCGGCTGTTTTTTCATCGATAGAAAATCAATCCGGGGTGAAAAGCCATTTTTCGCTTATACGCTGGCCGGCGAGTGACCAAAAATACAGGATTTGAGCTGATTTTTAACAGAATTTAGGCAGGATTCTGTAAATCCACTGATTGACGAGTCGAACAAAACAGACTATAATTGCTTTACTTTTATAGTTTTCAGGCAATAAGTCATCACTATAGTGCTGCGCCCAGTGTGCGGCGCTCGTCACTGAGTTTTTGTTATTGTATCACCGGGTTTTGTCGGCAGAGGTGTATCATGAATGACATCAAAGGGCAGGTAGACACTGGAAGCAGGATCGCCATCGACACCGGTAAGATTGAGCGAATCGGAGAGTACCACTGTCCGGAGGACCTCTATCGGGATCTTATCGATCGTGTCAGGAAATATCATCCTTCCGATGATATAACGTTGATTGAAAAAGCCTATGAAGTGGCGTGCAGAGCGCATACGGGGCAGTTGCGCAAATCCGGCGAGCCCTATATCATTCATCCGCTCTGTGTCGCGATCATCCTGGCTGAGCTGGAGATGGACAAGGAGACCATTGCTGCAGGCCTTCTTCATGATGTCGTAGAGGATACTGTTCTGACCAGGGAACAGATCGAAGCCAGTTTCGGATCGGATGTCGCCCTTCTGGTAGATGGAGTCACAAAGCTCAAAAAACTGAAGCTCTCCGGAGACTACGGGGACAAGTCACAGGTCCAGCAGGAAATGCAGGCCAGGAACCTGCGCAAGATGTTTCTTGCCATGGCTAAGGATATCCGGGTCATCCTGATCAAGCTTGCCGACCGCCTGCACAACATGCGCACGCTGGAATTTATGCCGATTGACAAGCAGCAGCGCATTTCCCAGGAGACTGTCGACATTTACGCTCCGATCGCGGACCGTCTGGGTATTTCCAAGATCAAGGTCGAACTGGATGACCTGTCTCTGAAATACTTATATCCTGATATCTATTTCGACCTTGTGGAAAAGGTTGAGCAGCGAAAGAGCGAGAGAGAGCACTATGTGCAGGAAATCGCGCAGGAGATCAAAAACCACATCAAAGAGGCCGGCATCGAAGGCACTGTGGACGGAAGGGTCAAGCACTTCTTCAGTATTTACCGGAAGATGGTCAATCAGAATAAATCCCTTGAGGAGATCTATGATCTTTTTGCCGTGCGCGTGATCGTCGGAACGATCCGGGACTGCTACGCTGTCCTTGGCACCATCCATGAGATGTACAAGCCCATACCCGGCCGCTTTAAAGACTATATTGCCATGCCCAAGGCAAACATGTACCAGTCGCTGCACACGACGTTGATCGGTCCTGCCGGGCAGCCCTTTGAAATACAGATCCGCACCTACGATATGCACCGGGCCGCTGAATACGGTATCGCCGCCCACTGGAAGTATAAGGAAGCCGGCAGCAGCGAGAAGGTGGAAAAGACCCGCGAGGAAGAGAAGCTTGTCTGGCTGCGGCAGATTCTGGAGTGGCAGCAGGACATGTCCGACAACCGGGAATTCATGGACATTCTCAAGAGTGACCTGAATCTTTTCTCAGATGACGTCTATTGCTTCACGCCCCGCGGAGAGGTCAAGAACCTGCCTGCGGGATCCACAACGGTTGACTTTGCCTACGCGATCCACACAGCAGTGGGCAACCGCATGACCGGAGCCCGCGTCAACGACAAGCTGGTCCCCATTGATTATGTGATCAAAAACGGGGACAGGATCGAGATCATGACCAGCGCCTCTTCCAAGGGACCCAGCCTGGACTGGCTCAGCTTTGCCAAGGCGGCTTCGACCAGGAACAAGATCAACCAGTGGTTCAAGCGCGAAAATAAAGAAGAGAATATCATCAAGGGACGTGAGCTGATCTACGCCTATGCCAAGACACACGGCCTCCACATGCACGAACTGGTCAAACCGGCATATGTGGATGTTGTCCTGCGCAAATACGGCTTCCGCGACTGGGAAGCTCTTCTGGCAGCGATCGGCCACGGCGGCATAAAGGAAGGACAGATCGTCAACAAGCTTGTCGACCTGCATGCGGAGGATCACAAACATCAGCTGACCAGCGAAGAGATCATCCAGCAGGTCCAGAATGAGAACCAGCACCCGCGCCGCAAGAGCGCCGAGGGTTCCGTCATCATCAAAGGGGCCGAGGGTCTCTCAATCCGCTTCTCCAAGTGCTGCAATCCGGTGCCGGGAGATGAAATCGTGGGATTTATCACCCGCGGCAGAGGAATCTCCATCCACCGGAAAGACTGCAGTAATGTCACCAATCTCCCTGAAGAGGAGCTGAACAGGATCATTGAGGCTTCCTGGTCAGAAGGCGCCGAGCGGCGCAAAGAAGAAGGATTTATGGCCGAGATCAAGATCTATGCCAGGGACAGGAGCGGACTGCTCAACGAACTGACAAAGGTCTTCTCGGAAAAGGATATAAGCATTCTGAGGATTAGTTCGACTACCAGCAGACAGGGAATCGCTACCCTGACTCTTGGCTTTGAGGTCAAGAGCCGGCAGGAACTGCACGATATTGTGAACCGTCTGCAGTCGATCCAGGATGTACAGGCAATCAAGAGAACCAACGGCTGACGCGGCAGGCGAAAGCCTGCAGGCTTGTCCTGCATTTCCCGCCCGTCAGCTGACAGGGTTGCGGCGGCGGATGCGTCAATTGATTTTTAAATGAAAGGATTTGCGCTTATGGATAAGGGGCATGCTGAAATAAAAGTCAACTGTTTTGTGGTCGGCATGGTTCAGACGAATTTTTACTTCCTCTACAGAGAGGGAAGCAGTGAAACAGTCGTGTTTGACCCTGCGGATATGGGTGACAGGCTGTATGAGGAACTGACCAAAAGGGGACTTGAGGTCAAGGCTATTATGCTGACACACGCCCACTTCGATCACATCATGGGACTTGATGCCCTGAAAAAAAGGACGGGAGCTCCTGTTTATGCCTGCATACATGAGAAGCGCCTGTGCGAGTCCCATAAGCTCAATCAGTCCGGTTCGATCGGACGTCCCTGCACGGTTGAGGTCGATCATTATCTTGAAGACGGCGAGGAAGTGACCCTTGCCGGCATCACTATGCGCACGATCTTTACCCCGGGCCACACCGAGGGCAGCTGTGCCTATTACATCGAGGACGGGCATATTCTGATCAGCGGCGACACCCTGTTCGAGGGCTCGATCGGCAGGTCCGACCTGCCCACCGGCGATCAGGAGACCCTGTTCAATTCCATCCGGACAAAGCTTTATACACTTCCCGATGATACGGCTGTTTTTTCGGGACACGGCAATGAGACCACGATCGGATATGAAAAGAAGCACAACTGGTTTGTGCGCGCGTGAGTGCTGACAGTGCTCACGCATCTGCCGATGGATAACAACTATGATGTTACTATTCACGCCCTATCGAGGGCGTGACTGTAACTTGCGTTCGCCCATGCCAAATACGCTTCGCGAATGGGGCGAACTCCGTTCCACTCGGGTTTTTGCGCTGAAAATCGCGCAAAAACGCCTCGAATTCGAGGGAGTCTGTATTGTAACACTATGATCACTGTAATTGAAAATATTGAATTATACCGCTATGAGATCCACTCTCTGCTAAAGGCTTTTTATCCCCGGGAGGACGTCAAAGTCCTCACTGCCGGGGATGCCGCCGGTAATCGCAAGTACCAGCAGATCGCAAAGGAGCCTTTCATGAGGGTGGTTTTTGCGGATACGGAAGTCACGGCCTCCTTCTGCGACGGGAGCGATACCCGCTCCGCCACAGCGGAAAATGGACTGTCCTATGCCCGAAAGAGCCCGGAACTGAAGACCGCCGTCAAGCATCTGCTATACGGCATGCTGGCGGACAGGGAGGGACGGACCCTGCCCTGGGGAGAGCTGATCGGGATCCGGCCTACTAAAATCGCCATGCAGTCCCTGCTGCAGGGGAAAAGCATAGAAGAGGCTGCCTCGCTGATGATGCGGGATCATCTTGTGAGCCGGGAAAAGGCTCTTTTGTCCGCGCAGATCGCTCAGCGTGAAAGAGAGATTCTGTCAGGGATCCACTATGAAAACGCATACAGCCTCTATGTCGGTATCCCTTTCTGTCCGACGACCTGTCTGTACTGTTCTTTCCCCTCTTTTAACCTGGCGCTATGGAAAGACCGTGTGGACCAATATCTGGACGCGTTGGAAAAAGAGATGAGAGATGCCTCCCGTCTGATGGAAGGCCGTGTACTGGACACGGTCTATATCGGAGGCGGAACCCCTACCACCCTGGAGCCGCCGCAGCTGGAACGTCTTTTTTCCATGCTGGAGACCTGCTTCCCCATGGAAGGAATCGAAGAGTTCACGATCGAAGCGGGACGGCCGGACAGCATCACGGAGGAAAAACTGAAAGTCATCAAAAACCACCATGTGACAAGGATCAGCGTCAATCCCCAGACTATGAATGAGGAGACGCTGCGTCTGATCGGACGCAGGCACACTGTGGATGAGGTGAGACAGGCCTTTGCCATGTGCCGCAGCGCAGGATTTGACAACATCAACATGGACATCATACTTGGCCTTCCCGAAGAGACAGAAGAGGATGTGGCGAATACGCTGAGGGAGATTGAGAAACTCTCACCCGACAGTCTCACAGTCCATTCCCTGGCTCTCAAGAGAGGCTCCCGCATGCAGAAGTATATCGAGCAGAAGGGTTTTTCTTCTATAAATAATACGGATGGATGCATGGAACTGGCCGCCCGGGCGGCAGCCGGCATGGGGATGGAACCCTATTACCTGTACAGGCAGAAAAACATATCCGGTAATCTTGAGAACGTCGGATATGCCCGTCCCGGAAAAGCCGGAATGTACAACATCCTTATCATGGAGGAAAAGCAGTCGATCCTGGCGCTGGGAGCGGGCAGTATTTCCAAGGCCGTCTTCCCCGGGGGCCGGATCGAGCGCAGCGACAACTGCAAGGACGTCGCCACATATATAGAGACCATCGATGAGATGATCGAACGAAAGCACAGACTCGGAATCGGGTCCTGTGAGAACTGATACAGAAATAAAAAGAAACTGACAGGATAAGCACAGCTGTTCAGACCCTGTCTCCCGCCCGCTTCAGGAGGGAGAGAACAGGCGGGGGCTTTTGCCCCTGCAGGGAAATATGGAAAAGGAAACCGGTAGACAATTTATGGCTGGAAGTCGAAAAAAACAAAATCTGGTAATTGTGGAGTCACCTGCCAAGGTGAAGACGATCAAAAAATTCCTGGGGTCCTCTTATGAGGTCGCCGCATCCAACGGACATGTCAGAGACCTGCCCAAGAGCAAGATGGGAATTGATATTGAGCATGATTATGAACCTCGCTATATCACGATCCGCGGCAAAGGGGAATTGCTCTCCGGACTGAGGAAACTCGTCAAAAAGGCGGACCGCATTTATCTCGCGACGGACCCTGACCGCGAGGGGGAAGCTATATCATGGCACCTCAAAGCTGCATTGAAACTGGATGACACCAAGGACAAGCAGGTGTCCAGGATCACCTTCAATGAGATCACAAAAAAGGCAGTCACGGAATCTCTCAAGAACGCGAGGGATATTGACATGAATCTGGTGGATGCCCAGCAGACCCGCCGTATTCTGGACCGCATGGTCGGTTATGAGATTTCTCCTGTTTTATGGGAGAAGGTCAAGAGAGGGCTCTCCGCAGGACGAGTGCAGTCCGTTGCCCTGCGTATGATCGCGGACCGCGAGGATGAAATCAACTCTTTCATTCCGCAGGAGTACTGGTCTCTGGATGTGACCTTCAAAGTCGAAGGGAGCACCAAGCCCCTGACAGCCCGATATTACGGCGAAGCGGGGCAGGACGGCAAGCCGGTCCGCGTCGAACTGGGCAATGAAGAGCAGACCATGCGGATCGTAAAGGGACTCGAAGGAGGATCCTTCTCCATCCGTGAGATCCGCCGCTCCGAGAGAACTCGCAAATCACCTCTGCCCTTCACTACCTCCACACTGCAGCAGGAGGCCAGCAAGGTCCTGAATTTCTCCACCCAGAAGACCATGAGGATCGCCCAGCAGCTCTATGAAGGCGTCGAGGTAAAAGGCCAGGGCACGGTTGCCCTGATTACCTACCTGAGAACGGACAGTGTGCGTGTGTCTGATGAGGCGCAGGCTTCAGCCGTGGCTTTCATCGGGGAGAACTACGGTCAGCAGTACGTTATGGAGCAGGCCAGGGAAGACAAAAAGAACGGAAAGGTGCAGGATGCCCATGAGGCGATCCGCCCGACAGACGTGTACCGTCTTCCGGCACAGATTAAGGACTCCCTATCCAGGGAACAGTTCCGTCTCTATCAGCTGATCTGGAAGAGGTTTGTGGCCAGCCGCATGAGCGCCGCCAGATACGAGACCACACAGGTCAGAATCGTTGGTTCACCGGCGGATACAGGATCTTCTGCCGCTGCAGAGGGAGAAAGATTCCCCGATCAGTTCTTCACGGTTTCGGCTTCCAGGCTTTTGTTTGAAGGCTATCAGAAGGTCTATATAGAGGACGAGGAGGAGAAGAGTCCTGTCCTTGGCAAGGGGCTTGACGAAAGCAGTACCCTCACCCTGCAGGAGTTTGATCCCAGACAGCACTTCACCCAGCCTGCCCCCCACTATACGGAGGCATCTTTAGTCCGGGCTCTGGAGGAGCAGGGAATCGGCAGACCCAGCACCTATGCCCCGACGATTACCACGATCCTGGCCCGCCGCTATATTGTCAAAGAAGAGAAAAATCTCTACCTGACGGAGCTGGGAGACATAGTCAACGGGATCATGAAAGAGGCTTTCCCTTCGATCGTTGACCCTATGTTCACAGCCAATATGGAGGCACTCCTGGATGGCATAGCCGACGGACACGTCCGCTGGAAGACTGTCATCGAGAATTTTTATCCCGATCTCCATGAAGCTGTTCTTCAGGCCGAAAAGACTCTGGAAAAAGTACATATCGCGGACGAAGAGACTGAAGAAATCTGCGAAAACTGCGGCAGACATATGGTCATCAAATATGGACCGCACGGCAAGTTCCTGGCATGCCCCGGCTTCCCGGAATGCCACAACACAAAACCTTATTATGAAAAGATCGGGGTCGAGTGCCCCAAATGCGGGAAAGATATCATAGTCAGAATGTCCAAGAAAGGCCGGAGATATTACGGCTGTATGGGAAACCCTGAATGTGATTTCATGGTCTGGCAGAAGCCATCCCCGGAAAAATGCCCCCGCTGCGGCGGACTGATGCTTGAAAAAGGAAACCGCCTTGTATGCGCGGACAGTGAGTGCGGATTTGTCAAGAACCGCGGTGAATCGGAAGAGGAGCAGAGGTGAAAAATATGCAGACAACAAATAATGTCGTTCTGTTGGATAATACCAGAAAAATTGAAAAGCTGATCCACAACAATGATACCGGGAAGGTTGTATTCAATGATATCTGCAGGGTCATGAGTGATATTCTGCAGGCACATATCCTTGTGATCAGCAAAAAAGGAAAGGTCCTGGGAGTCGGAGAATGCGGCAGCGTCGGGACAGCCCATGAGCTGATCATCGAAGAGGTGGGTACATTTGTCGATCCCGGCCTGAACGCCAGACTGCTGGATGTCCTCTCCACACATGAGAACGTGAGTCTGCGCACTCTGGGATTCCTCTCAAATGATGACGCGGATCTGATGGGAATCGTCCTCCCCATCGAAGTCGCCGGAGAGAGACTGGGAACCGTTTTTATCTATAAGGAGGGAGAGCATTTCGATATCGACGATATCATCCTTTCCGAATACGGGACCACAGTTGTCGGCCTGGAGATGCTTCGCGCGGTCACAGAGGAGACCGCAGAGGAAAACCGCAAGATCGCGGTCGTGAAGTCGGCCATTGGCACACTCAGCTATACGGAAATGCACGCGATCATCCATATCTTCGAGGAACTCGACGGTGTCGAAGGCATCCTTGTCGCCAGCAAGATCGCTGACAAGGCCGGGATCACCAGAAGCGTTGTCGTGAACGCCCTCCGCAAGTTTGAGTCTGCAGGCGTCATCGAATCGCGCTCCTCCGGAATGAAGGGCACATATATCAAGGTCCTGAACGACGCCATTTACGGGGAACTGGCTGACCTGCGCAGGCAGGTACAGCCCTGACTTGATCCCCGGATAAATACCTGACACAATCCGCTGCACAGTTCCCGGCACGGGTCCCTGACACGGTCCCTGACTCTGTCGGGTATGATGGCCGGAAATGAAAGCCGGAAAATACGATCCGGAAAAATGCGTCCGGAAAAACACAATCCGGAAAAATGCGGAAAAATGCGTCCGGAAAACCCTGCATTTCGGCTTGCACAATGCGGGATGATATGTTACTATCTAAAAGTTGTGTTTATTTTTTTATCAGACACGCGTCCCAGCGGATGCCGGTGCTCTGACGGCAGGATCCTGACCGGTTCGCCGCGGAGTGGCTAACTCCTTTTGAAAACCGCAAAAGGACGCGGATGATACTAACCAAGGAGGAAAGAAAAATGGGTATTGTATCAATGAAACAGCTGCTGGAAGCAGGCGTACACTTCGGTCACCAGACAAGGCGCTGGAACCCCAAGATGGCTCCCTACATCTTCACAGAGCGCAACGGAATCCACATCATCGACCTTCAGAAGTCTGTCATCCTGGTAGATGAGGCTTATAAGGCTGTTTTCCAGATCGCTGAGCAGGGAGGCACCATCCTTTTCGTCGGCACCAAGAAGCAGGCTCAGGACGCAGTCAAGGCAGAGGCTACCCGCTGCGGCATGTACTATGTCAACGAGAGATGGCTCGGCGGCATGCTGACCAACTTCCGCACGATCCAGTCCCGCATCAAGCGCATGAAGGACATCGAGGCGATGGAGCAGGACGGAACGTTCGACGTCCTTCCGAAGAAGGAAGTCCTGAACCTGAAGAAGGAACACGAGAAGCTCGAGAAGAACCTCGGCGGCATCAAAGAGATGACCCACATTCCGGACGCGATCTTCGTGATCGATCCCA
>JBGUNJ010000021.1:0-19186 GCA_045117315.1 Lachnospiraceae bacterium
CGTACAACTCGGGTTTTTCGCGAAAAAAACAAAGCTTCGCATTGTTGCGAAAAACGCCTCGAGTTTCGAGCCGGTCTGTACTGTAACTTGAGGTCAGGTGATCAGTTCCGAGGGGGTACACCAGAGAGCCCGGGACAATGACAGAACCGTACCCGCAGCCGCCCGGCGCAGGTCCTTCCTTCCGATTTCATACTCCTGCAGGGTCCGCAGATTAACCCCCGATTTTTCGGAGAGTTCCTGCTGAGACAAGCCCAGCCTTTTCCGGTACATCTGCAGCCGTGAGACGCTGCCTCTTCGCTGAAGCAGTGCTTCGAGTTCATCCACAGTCTTCTCTTCCGAAGCAGTGTGATAGGCCGGGTACATGCGTTGAAGATCCTTCCGTCCGATAAATGAAAGGATCTCTGAGAATGTTCGGGAGCTGTGCCACTGGTAATAGGCCAACACAAAGCCCCTCCAATATGGTTCTCCTGTTTCATACCGGACAAATGGAGCAGGCTCTTCCTCCCTTTTCATCCCGGATTCCACGATCAGGCGGCGGCAAAGTTCAGTACCGGACAGACCGCAGATGACCCTCGGATCTCCCTTTTCCCAC
Organism: Lachnospiraceae bacterium; assembly: GCA_045117315.1. Classification (GTDB taxonomy): domain Bacteria; phylum Bacillota; class Clostridia; order Lachnospirales; family Lachnospiraceae; genus CAG-791. The sequence goes on from JBGUNJ010000021.1 coordinate 593, forward strand.
CGGTCTGCATACCCGCTTCGGATGAATATTCTAAGAAGCAAATCCTGTTCCAGACCGCAGGCCTCTTCCCCATACTCGATCATTTCACCCATATTTCGCATAGCTTCATCCAGATAGATTTCAGAATATGTCCCCTGCATAGACTCATCTCCCTGTCCTGTCATTTTCACGCATCAAATCGCTGAGATATCTGCCTTCCCCTGCCTCTTGGTCCAGCATCCTGCGGAATTCCTTCCTGGCGCTCTGATCCCTCTGTATCCTCTTGGGGAAATACACGCCCCCGTCTACAGGAACTGTCTCAAGGAACCGGATTCTGTCAAACATGCGTGGACTCCGTATGACATACTGAAGCCCGAGATTTCCCAGGCGCATCGCTGCAGACAGCTGACAAATGGTCAGCGTATTACTCAAAAAAGCCCTCGCGTATGAAAAATAGGAGTCATCGGCCCTGTACCCGATCAGGCAGTCATATTTGGAAATATCAGGTAGAAAACACGAGATCAGATACTCCTTCCCTCTTCTCTCGACCGGACTTCCAAGCCTGATTGCCCTGTTGTCCACAAGAAGTGCCATCCATTGCAGAATCATTCGCTCCTGCGCGGAATAACTGCCGCTTTCCTCAGGTATCTGCTGGAGATTCAGAAAGCACATCCCATCTTCCTCTACTTCATAGCAGTTTACAAAGCCGCCACGCTCATCCGAGGCCGCCCATTCTTTAGCCAGCTCCATGTCTTCCGTGCAGTAAAATCCCAGGCCATAATCGTTGTCCTTCCTGCCGGCACCGTACTGCGGCTGTTCTATGATTTTTACAGAACCGTGATAAATAGTTCTCATCTAAGTCCGTCCTTTTAAAAACAACGTCGCCTTCCGTCATACGTCTACAGACGTAGTTTTCTAAATTATACATCTTCTGCAGGCCGCCTGCAAGAAGCAGGCAAAGGCGGAAAATACAAAAGCCGGCGCGTTCTCATGACTGAAGTCACAAGAATACGCCGGCTGTTTTTCAAACAGTTATGATGAAAGCTTCAGATTGCTCTGACGGGCTGCGATGCAATACTATGCTCATAGGGCGGGCGCCCGGAAAATGTCCGCAGATTCCGGGTTCGCCCTGCATTTACTTCGCGTCTTCCCCGCTGCTTTAACAGACATATTTGTTAAACATGGGGCTGTGGAATCATATTAAATGAATCAGAAAACCTCGACCACGCGGATCATGTTGGTATTGCCCGCTTCGCCCAGGGGCAGACCCGCCGTGAGCACGACCGTGTCGCCCTTTTCCGCTATGCCGGCTTTCTTTACGGCCATGATGGCTGCCTCAAAGAGCATCTCCTCGTTGTCCTCCTGGGGGATGTTCTGGGGAATGACTCCGAAGAGAAGGTTCATCTGGCAGGCCACGGGCTCGCTCACCGAGCAGGCCACGATGGGACAGAGCGGTTTGTACTGGCTGATCTGACGGGCAGTAAATCCGGACATGGTGACAGTGACGATTGCCTTGGCGTTGATTTCCTGGGCCACCATGCAGGTCGAATGGGAAATAGCAGTCGTGACATCGTTACTGCGCTCGTCAAAGCGCTTGCCGAAACGCTTCCTGTAGTTGACGTCACTTTCGGCAGCCACGGCGATCCTGGCCATGGTTGTGACGGCTTCGACGGGATAAGAGCCGCTGGCTGTCTCGCCGGAGAGCATGATCGCCGTCGTCCCGTCGTAGATTGCGTTGGCGACGTCTGTCGCCTCGGCGCGGGTCGGGCGGGGATTGTGCATCATGGAATCCAGCATCTGGGTGGCAGTGACGACGATCTTTCCTTTGACCTCAGCCAGGTGAATGATGTGCTTCTGGTATACGGGGACCTCTTCAAGCGGAACTTCCACGCCCAGGTCGCCGCGGGCCACCATGACGCCGTCCGCCTCGTCGAGGATCTCGTCGATGTTGTTGACGCCCTGGGTGCTCTCGATCTTGGCGATAATCTTCATCCTGCTGCCGAACTTGTCCAGGATCTTGCGGATGTCGCGAACGTCCTCAGCCGTTCTGACAAAGGAGGCTGCGATGTACTCGTAGCCCAGTTTGCAGCCGAACTCGATGTCCTGGCGGTCCTGGTCGCTGATGAAAGGCATAGAGAGCTCGGCGCCCGGAACATTGACGCCCTTGTGATTGGAGACGGGGCCTCCGTTGACCACGGTGCAGTGAATCTCCGTCTCGGTAACATTATCGACGCGGAGCTCGATCAGTCCGTCGTCGATCAGGATGCAACTGCCGTTGGAGACGTCATTGACCAGACCTTTGTAGCTGATCGCAGCGCGCTCCGCGGTTCCCATGACTTCCTCGGTCGTCAGCGTAAAACCTTTTCCCCGCTCGAGCACGGCCTTTCCGCCCTCAAAATCACGCAGGCGGATCTCAGGACCCTTGGTGTCCATCAGCGTGGCTACCGGCCTGCCCATCTCATGGCGAAGCCTGACCAGACGCTTGAATTTTGCCTTGTGCTCTTCATATGTTCCGTGGGAAAAATTAAATCTTGCCACGTCCATGCCGGCCTCGATCAGCTCGCGGAGCTTCTCTTCGCTCTCACTGGCCGGGCCGATCGTGCAAATGATTTTTGTCTTACGCATATACTGCCCTCCTTCTGTCAGCACATTGCTGTAGTTTTCCCGGGGACCTGGTTTTTACAGGTCCCCAACATCCCGGTTTCTTCCTGATCATCCCGGTTTTAACCGGTTTTAGCTGATATCCCTGGTTTTTCCGTATTATTTCATGCGCATTCCGGCGCGGACCATGCGGAAGAGCCGCACTGCGCCCATGTAGTAGAGTTCCTCCGCGCGGTCAAGCGCCTCGGACAGTTCCATGGGGCCGTCGACGGTGGTCATGATGGAATCAATGCCATGCTCATAAATGTCGGCATAGCCCTTTCCAAGACCGCCGCAGAGAGCCACAGCGGGGACATTCTGTTTCATTGCGCGGTCGCCTACACCCTGCATGACTTTTCCGAAGCAGCTCTGCCAGTCGGTCCTGCCCTCGCCGGTCACGATCAGGTCGGCACCGTAGATCACCGAATCAAAATCAATGAGATCGAGGACGGTATCAATGCCGGATTTCATCTCCGCGTCAAAGAAGATCTTCAGGGCCGCGCCCAGGCCGCCCGCAGCGCCGGTGCCGGGGGTCTCGTCGGGGTTCTGGCCGAACTCGCGGATGATGACGTCGCGGTAGTTCTGCATTCCTTTCTCAAGACGGTCGAGGATCTCAGGAGTGCCGCCCTTCTGTTTTCCGAAGGTATAGGTAGCTCCGTCCTTGCCGCACAGAGGGTTGGTGACATCGCACATAACGGTGAAATGAGCCTTGCGGATATTTTCAGGGATGCCGCTCACATCGATGTGCGCGACCTTCTCCAGCTCGCTTCCCTTGCCCTCCAGGACATTGCCTTCGGCATCCAGGAATTTGACTCCCAGGGCGCTTGCGAAGCCCATGCCGCCGTCGTTGGTGGCGGATCCGCCGATGGCGATGGAAATATCTGTGTAGCCGGCGTTGACAGCAGCCAGGACAAGTTCGCCGGTGCCGTAGGTAGTGGTGTTCAGGGGATTGCGCTTCTCTTCCGGAACCATGGGAAGACCGGAGGCCTGAGCCATCTCGAGCACAGCCTCAGTGTCGCTCAGAATCCCGTAATAGGCGCGGGTCATTTCCATCAGGGGACCGTGTACGTCCGTATAGACCTTTTCGCCCTTTGTCGCCAGGACAACAGCGTCGGTAGTCCCCTCTCCGCCGTCCGCCACGGGAACGCCATAAGTCTCACAGGGACCGAACACTTCATGAGAGGCCTTTGTCAGAAGCTCGACAGTTTTCTCGCTCGAAAGAGTTCCCTTGAAAGAATCTGATGCAAAAATAAGTTTCATGTTTACCCTCCTTTTTCCAGGTCGTCTGTTCCACGAATGTACTGCGGCTTTCCCCGTGATCACACGGTCACCGTTCCTGCCTGCAGCCCCCTCACATTCATTTCCTTTCGCCTTTTAACATCTTCCGCATAAGCATCCGGATCGTCCATTTACGCTTTTTCGGCCCGAATATTTTATGCTTGTTACAATTACTATATTAAAGAATTTTATCCGTATATTCCATAAAAAGCTGAACAAAATATTCTACAAATGCCATTCAAATATCCGCTAATATTTTATCGGGCCATTGGCCCGCACTGCCCGGGGGAGGACAGCAATACAATTTCAGTTCTGTTTCAATGCAGTAAACTGTTCGATGCTGTTTCAGTGCAGTACAAGGTAAAGGATCACGGAGACGATCGTGCTGGTGATTCCGATGACCGCCTCGAAAGGAATGATCTTCATGCGGTCGCCGATGCTCATGTTCACTGCGCCGCCGGTCGCGTGGAAGAAGGATCCGTGAGGCAGGGAATCCAGGACGGTTGCGCCGGCGTGGATCATGGCTGCTGCTGCCAGGCCGGACACGCCGCCGGAAATAAGGGTGGGCGCGAAGGTCTGAGCCGCGACGGTTGCGCCGGCTGTCGTGGAAGCGGTTGCCGCTGCCATCAGGATGCCTGAGAGAGGCGCGAGAACGAAGGCGGGCATGTTCATGGCTTCGAGGACTGTGGTCACGTCATACTGCAGGGCGGAGGCCTTGATGATACCGGCGATCGTCCCGGTGCCGATCAGCAGGATGGAGACGCCGATGACCTTGGTGAGACCGAATTCCGTGTACTCGATAAAGTGTCTGGCCTTGCCGGTAGCGATCGTGCTGACTGCTCCGCCCACGGGGAGGGCGATCAGGGGGTCAATCGCGATTCCCGCGATGGGACGGAGTGCCAGCATGATGATTACCACGGCGGGGCCGAGGATAGCGGGGAGAAAACCGGGAAGCTCTTTATCTCCGGCTCCTTCAAGGTCGGATGCCTGGATCTCCTCACCTTTCTTTTTCACAAGGATGGAGGCAAGGATGATGGTCATGACCAGAGCACAGAGCCCGGGGATGATATTGCGTGCCATGACAGAGGTCAGCGGCTGCTCAAAGGCCTCGGAGACGGCGATCGTGTTGGGGTTGGGGGAGATGATGTTTCCGGCCTTGCCGCCGCCGATCATGGCGACCAGGATCCCGCTCCTGGAGAGACCGGCGCGCTTTCCGATGGCCAGGGCGATCGGAGCGACGGTGATGACGGAAATGTCTACGAAGACGCCGACGGCGCAGATAATCATGGTGGCGACTGCGATCGCTGCCACGGCGCGTTTCTCGCCGAGCTTCTCAACGATGGTCTCCGCGATCTTTTCCGCGGACCCGGTCTTGATCAGGGCGCCCGCGAGAATTCCGCTGGTCAGGATCCTCAGGACTGAGGACATCATGGAACCCGCGCCGCTGACCATGGTGCTGACGGTCGTGTCGAGGCCGCCTCCGCCGATCAGACCTCCGATCAGAGCGCCGAAGATCAGGCTGTAGGCAGGCTGTACTTTTTTGATGATCAGAACGATGGCGATTGCAAGTCCTATGATCGCTCCAAGGGTAGTGAACTGTGCATCCATTTTTGTTTTCTCCTTTTTCTTATAGCTTTGCTGTCTTTTAGCTTTGTTCCAGGTTCTGTTTTAAAAATAATCTGTAAAAAAGTGACTGAGTCTGTCCCGGATCCCGGTAAAGTGGCCTGCTGACCGGTGATTCCGCGTCTGTTTTCTCCTGCGCCGTCTGTATACATTCGGTTCCTTTTGCTGTTTTCTGCTGCTTCTTTTTGGTGCTTCTTTTTGGTGTTTCTTTTTGGTGTTTCTTTTTGGTGTTCCTTTTTGCTTCTTCTTTTTGGTGTTTCTTTTTAGTGTTTCTTTTTGCCTGTCTTTTTTTCTTTTCTTTATAAGACAATGATAACGGTGAAACCCCGAATCAGCCATGATTCCCAAATATAAAAAAAGAGCCTGTTTATGTGCCGTTGGCACAAAACAGGCGTTCTGGTTTTTCGATATTCAGATATAGCAGTCACTCTGACGATCGTTCGGGGAAATATTCTGCGGAAACGTGGTCAGCTGATCAGCTGTCTTTTACGCACAGAAACAGACTTGATCAGCTCTGCATACTGCATCCCGATGCGCGAAACAGCACTGAATACCTGCTCCTTGCGCAGAATCCTTGCGCGGAATCGGGCAGGAACAGACCGGAGCAGCAATCAGGAAGAGGCAGCGCTCAGCCCTGAAGGCTGTGGTAGAGCAGGGTCAGGAAGGTCCGGTCCGCCGCAGCCAGCTCAAATCAATTCTGCAGGCTGTGGTAGAGCAGGATCAGGAAGGTCCGGTCCGCCGCAACACGGATTGGATCGATGTCCAGCATGTCCTTGAGTTTGTTATATCGGTACAACATAGTATTTTTGTGGATATAAAGCCTTTTCGCAGCTTCTGTCAGATTGAAATTAGTCTCGATGAGGGCCCCCACAGCCTCGATGAACTGTTTGCGGTCCTCCCGCTGCAGCTGGCGGCTGTACTGGAAGAAAACGCGGTGCAGTTCCTCTCTGGGCAGGACCGAATAAAAATATTCCTGTGTGTGATCATAAAAAAACCGCACTCTGTCCTCTCCGGTTAAATCTTTCCCTCCACTGTACCGGCTTTCCATCCATTTGCAGTGCTGGTAGGAATATATATATTGGGAAAAAGAATTCTGGGGTGTGCCCACGTAGAAGACAGCCTGCACACCGCCCCGGTCCATTCGCCGCAGGGTCTGATCCATGTAGGAGAGGACAGCCTCCCGCAGGTGATAGCATCTTCCCGCCCCGGGTTCGCGAATAGTCCGAAAGACCAGGACATGGGTCTCATCAAGAACCGTGCTAAGATCCTGGATCCAGTGTCCGTCATTTGCGCGGATCGCCTCCAGGACCCGGTCAGGGGATGTGCCGTCAAGGATCCTGCACAGGATGGAAATGCGGAGGATGGACTCGTCGTACTCCAGCACCCGGGCGGCCGCACGGAGCTCCGCCGGATCTGCTCCTTCGACGCGGGTCAGCATGTGAAAAAAGGTCTCCTTTCTTCCCTGTCGCAGCAGAATGTCCTCCTGCTGTTTTTCATATTTGAGCATGGCCTCGATGGCCAGGCGGGTCACCATGGCGACCTCCCGGATATGTCCGGGATCCCCGGTGACGCCCACGACACCTTCCTTTTTGCCATTTACCATGATGGCCATATTGATGCCGGGCAGGACGCCGGGATAGATCTTGTCATCCTCTATAACGACGATCTCTTCCTTTCCGCGGATGATCCGGTCGGCGGCTTCGTGATAGGTCCCGACACGCCTGGGATCACGGCTGGCAATGATAACACCCGATTCATCCATGATGTTGATATTGTATTCCGTGTACTCGGTGATCTGGTCTATAAATCTCTTTGCCATTTCCGGTCTGATCATAGAAGTCCCTCCGCTGTCCGCATCCTGTTCTGAATCCCGTTCTTTATCCGAAGCATGTTTCGAATCCTGTTCTTCGTCCGCAGCCTGTTCTATTTCCTGTTTTTCGTCCGCAACCTGTTTTATATCCTGTTCTCTGTTCTATTTAAAAATAGAGACTGCGTATTAATCTGTGATTTAAGTGTCGACAGGCTTTAATTCACCGGCGTTTTGCTGTATTATATTATATGAATTTATTTCTGCCCTGAGCAAGGCGGAAACAGTTTGTTTTAATGATTTGTTTTAAGTCAGAACTCTGAAAAACAGTCAAATAATATTCAACAAATGGAGAAGTGTTTATTATGAAGATCACAGATTCTATCAAGTATGTCGGCGTCAACGATCATGAGATCGACCTGTTCGAGGGGCAGTATGTTGTCCCCCTGGGCATGGCTTACAATTCCTATGTCATCATGGACGAGAAGATCGCCGTCATGGACACGGTCGATGTCAAGTTCACCGATGAATGGCTGGGCAAGCTGAAGAAAGTCCTGGGCAGCAGAAAGCCGGATTATCTGGTGGTTCAGCACATGGAGCCCGATCACTCCGCCAATATCATGAACTTCCTGGACGTCTATCCCGACACCACTGTTGTCGGAAACGCTAAGACCTTCACCTTCATGGGCCAGTTCTTTGATCTGGATCCCGCCATGAAGAAGCTGGTCGTCAAGAACGGCGACAAACTGGAGCTGGGCACACACGTCCTCAACTTCGTCTTTGCTCCCATGGTCCACTGGCCTGAAGTCATGGTCACCTATGACAGCACCGACAAGGTCCTCTTCTCCGCTGACGGCTTCGGCAAGTTCGGCGCCAATGACGTCGAGGATCCTGAAGGCTGGGCATGCGAAGCACGCCGCTACTACTTCGGCATCGTCGGCAAGTACGGTCTGCAGACCCAGAACCTGCTCAAAAAGGCAGCAGGCCTCGACATTCAGATCATCTGCCCTCTGCACGGCCCCGTGCTGAGCGAAAACCTGGGCTATTATGTCGACCTCTATGACAAGTGGTCTTCCTACACACCCGAGGAAAAGGGCGTCCTGATCGCCTACACTTCCGTCTACGGGCACACAAAAGAGGCTGTCATGGAGCTGGCAGAACTTCTGAAGAAGGAAGGCTGCGAGAAGGTCGTGGTCACAGACCTTGCCCGCGACGATATGCCTGAGGCTGTAGAGGACGCATTCCGCTATGACCGCCTGGTCCTGGCAACCACAACCTACAACAACAGCATCTTCCCTTTCATGCACACCTTCATCGAGCACCTGGTAGAGCGTTTCTACCAGAACCGCACCGTCGGTTTCATCGAGAACGGCACATGGGCTCCTGTCGCCAAGAAGACCATGCACTCCATGCTTGAAGGCTGCAAGAACATCAAGTTCCTGGAGACCTCTGTCACCATCAAGTCCGCGCTCAAGGACGACAGCAGAGCTGCCCTGGCGCAGATGGCGAAGGAACTCTGCCAGTAAATCTGCCGCTTGCTTTGCAGGTAATTTTGCCGGCCACTCTGCCGGTTCTTTGTCGGTAACTCTGCCGATAGTTCTGCCGCTTGCTTTGCAGGTAAATGTGCCGGTAACAGCGGTTTAAGACCCGCCGCAGGTCCTGCGTACATGCGCAGCTGATTCCTGCGTACATGCACAGTGATTATCATTGTTTCCGAAATGTAACGGGAGCAGGCATTGACGCCTGCTCCCGTTTTTTGTCACGGCTCATATGGTGAGATGATACCTTGTGCTGTATCGAGATCGGAAAGATCTGTCCAAAGACAGTCTGCTCTATGGAAGATGATTTGAAAAAGTCCCTTGAAAAAACATCTTCTAGGCCTTAATGATATACCACAGATGGCGGAAGCCGTCCCGTATGGTCCGTATTTTTTCTTTTCTTTTATTCTGAGCTTTTTTCAGCGGCACAGACACCTGCCCGATCCGCAGTTTTTTCCGGGCAGCTTCCGCGATCATCTCGGTCGCGAATTCCATCCCGTCTGTATGAAAGGACAGTCTGTCAAACGCGTCCTTCCGGATTCCCCGTATCCCGCAGTGCCAGTCATGAATCCTGACGCCGAATTTTACTCTTCCGCACCAGGACAGGAAGGGCACTCCCAGTTTATGGCTGAAGGACATGGCGCCTTTTTCCATCTGCCCGCCAAAGCGGTCCCCCGTCATGAAATCGACCTCATTTGCGGCAAGCGGCCGGTAAATCGGGTCAAGGTCCAGAAAATCATAGGTGGAATCACAGTCTCCGAAAATAATAACCTTGCCCCGGGCTTCAGCCAGCCCGGTTCGGAGCGCCCGTCCGTAACCCCTGCGGGTTTCGGGAACGACCCTGGCGCCATGCTCCGCGGCGATTGCAGCCGAGCGGTCAGTGCTGTTATTGTCCACGACCAGGACTTCCCCGGAAATATTATGGGTGCTGAGATACTCTTTGGCCTCCTCTATGGATATTGCGATATTCCCTTCCTCATTCAGGCAGGGCATGAGTATGGTAAGCATAGTCGAATCATCTGGTGTCTGAGTCATTTTTCTTTACTGCCTCCAGTTTCTTCACTGCCTCCAGGGCTTCAAAATAAGTCAAAACAATACATGTAAGTGTCAGCGGATAGGCTGCTGCAAGATAGGTGCCCCTCAAGGCTCTGAACGCCGTGATCTCTGTATATGCGATTCCTGCCAGCATCACTGCCTGGCTCAGCAGGATTCCCGCCATGATCAGGAAGTAATCCGGGTTCATCTTCCTTTTCTTTGCCTCAGCAATAAGGATGACCGGAAAGAGGACCAGCGCCAGCATAGCTGCCGGCGGCAGGATCTTTCGGTAGATACTTCCAATGAAATCTGCGCGGGCGCAGGCTGTCTCCGCCTTTATGAGCCTTTCAGAGTCCGTGTCTTTTTTGCGGATCACATATCCTCGTGTGAGCTGCTCAACCAGATCGACGTGTACCTCTGATACGCGGGTTGCTTCAGCAGAAGGCGACGTATCCTCCATGGCAGCGGTCATGATCCACCCTTCCTCCATTGCCCCGGGAAGTTCTTTCAGATATCCTGCTCTCCATGGAGACATCAATGCGGACGGCATCGTCCCGATCCTCTCAAGCCCGCCGGAGGGATCATCGAGCGCCGCCTCAATCTCCTCACTCACAGCGCCGTAAAAAGATTCCGCTTCTGCCAGAGACCTGGTCCTGCCGGTATCAAAGGCAGCTCGGCGCAGTGCCCAAAGAAACCACCCGTCCTCGACTTCTCCGTCTCCAGGATGGCGGTCCGCCATATCGTAATTGACAAGATACCTGTCCAGTTCCCCGCGTATTGACCGCAGAGACGGAGAGACAGCATACAGTTTCTCCAGCTTCTCCCTCGAAACGCTCACATACTGGAGCTCCTCTTCATTTCTGACCGAATATATACTTCGCAGAGCGTGGGCAAATTTTCCCTCTGAAGCCTCCAAAAGAATCGGCAATCCATAGACTTCTCTGTTCTTCTGCCGGATCAGTTCGTTTCCCCCAAGCAGGAAAGCAAAAGGAATGACACACAAGAACCCTGCGAACAGAATCTTCTTCAGCCTCCTTTCCCGGCCGGCCAGCCATATTGCCCGTACCAGCACAAGGATCATTCCGACCAGCACGAAAGGCAAGACCCAGATCGCGTCTTCCCGTGTGTTCCAGAAGCTGACAAGGCTCAATCCGATAAAGACTGCTTTCAAAAAGTCCCACAGCCGTTTTTTCCCATAATTCAGATACAATCCGAAGACTGCCCCGAAGAGAAAAAGCACCTGCAGAATGGTCAGACTGTTACGGTAATCAGCCTGGAATGTCCGCTCAGCAAAAGACGCAGGTTCAAACAGGAGTAATACAAAAAGCAATAGGCATTTCCATGAATTCTGTAATGACCATGAATTGCTGATAAGCGGCCTGAGTTGGAAGACAAAAAATCCGCACGCCAGTGTATGTAATGCCGTGATCGCGCACAGGGTCGGAATTCCGAGTTTATATGCTGCCGCAACGAAAGCCGGATAAAAACAGCCTTTCATCAAAGTCAGGCCGTTGTAATCCCCAAGCCACTGTCCTTTTGAGAGGCCGTCCGCCATCCCGATCATCAGAACGTCATCACAGGTACTGCCCCTTACAAAGACCGGCATGCCGATCACCAGCATCTGCCTGGCAATACAGAAAAACAGTATAGCCGCCGGGAACACTATGTCTCTGCGGAAAAAACCTCCCGCCCCTGCCCCCGGGTCCTGCCGCCCGCGGCTTTCCTTTCTTTCATCACTCATTACCGGTTGCTCCGCTTTTCACTCGCCTGTCTCTATGGTCCTTTTTCAATGCTTCTTTACCGTTTTCTCCAGAATGTTTCTTCAGCTTTTTCTTTGAACGTTCCTTCAGATGTTTCTTCGGCTGTTCGCGACTCAGTCCATTCATGCAAAGTCAGACCGGCCTCTGTGTTCTGAACAATTTGACATTATACATTGTCATTCAAATTAATACAATAAATAGACCAGGGTCAAACGAATCACGAGAATCGACAGCATCGACTGGAATGAGCACGATCTGCTGAATCTTCTGAATCCTCCAAAGCGGCAGAATCCTGCAGCTGCCCGAATTCCCGTAGTTTCCCGTTTACAAACTCCGCTTCCTGCTGTATTATCATTTTCAATCGATTTCTACTATTTTTTCGCAAGGAGTATTGAGATATGATATATAGAACAAGAGGCACCTGCTCCAGCAGGATCGAACTGGAAATAGACAGCGACCACATTATCAATTCTGTCAGCTTCACCGGCGGCTGCAACGGAAATCTGAAAGGCATCAGCAGTCTGGTGACCGGCCGCCGCGCAGAGGAAGTCATCTCCTCTCTCGAGGGGATCCGCTGCGGTTTCAAAAACACATCCTGTCCCGACCAGCTGGCCAAAGCCCTCAGGGCCGCCATCGCTGAAAAGGGTTAATATTTCAGAACAGATATATTTCAGAAACAGAGATATATTCAGAAACAGCCAGGGATTCAGATAAAGATATGACAAACACAAAAAAGAAAAAAATCGTCCTTACCGGCGGAGGAACCGCCGGCCATGTGACTCCCAACATCGCTCTCCTTCCCCATCTGAAGGAGGCAGGCTACGAAGTTACCTATATCGGCTCCGTGAACGGCATCGAAAAGGAACTGGTCCGGGACTGCGGGATCCGCTACGTCGGTGTTCCCACCGGCAAGCTGCGCCGCTATTTCGATCTGAAGAACTTCACGGATCCCTTCCGGGTAGCCGGCGGCTTCCTCAAGGCCCGCAGGTTTTTAAAAAAATACCGCCCCGACGTCGTCTTCTCCAAGGGCGGCTTTGTCAGCGTGCCGGTCGTCAGGGCCGCTGCAGCGCTGAAGATCCCCTGCGTGATCCATGAATCCGATATGACGCCCGGTCTGGCCAACAGGCTCTGCTTCAAGGCGGCGGACAAAGTCTGCTGCAATTTCCCTGAGACTATGGAAAAGCTGCCCAAGGGCAAAGCTGTCCTGACCGGCACTCCCATCCGGGAGGAGCTTTTTACAGGCAGCCGCCAAGAGGGACTCCGCATCTGCGGCTTCACGGATTCCGCGTCTGAATCCAAGCCCGTCCTCATGGTCATGGGCGGCAGCCAGGGGGCCCTTTCCGTCAACGAGGCCGTGCGCAGACACCTGGACGAACTGCTCCCCGATTTCAACATCGTCCACCTGTGCGGCGCCGGAAAATATGACGACACCAAAGAGGGCATCGAGGGTTACAAGCAGTTTGAATATGTCAAAGAAGACCTGAAGCACCTCTTTGCGGCAGCCGACGTGATCGTCTCCCGGGCAGGCGCCAACGCCATCTTCGAGATCCTGGCACTGCAAAAGCCCAACCTCCTGATCCCCCTCTCCATCGGAACCAGAGGCGACCAGATCCTCAATGCCCGCTCCTTCGAGGCCCAGGGCTTTTCCCAAGTGCTTGTCGAGAGCGAGGAAGAGGGGATCCTGGACAAGAAACTTGTGTCCACCGTCCTGGATCTCTACCGGAACCGGGAGAAATACATCGAGGCCATGGCAGGCGCCGGCCAGCAGGGATCCATTCCCACCATCATGGGTCTGCTGGATGAACTGGCAAACAAATAACTTCCTGTGTAAATATCTGCACCCCCTGCAAAAGCAGGGGGGATTTTTTGCGTGCGGCACAATATGAAAATAAGTTGAGGAAGGCACGCCGACCTGTGCCTCCCCAAATCGGAACCGGCCTGCCAGCGACTTTCTTTCCACGAAGTGGAGAAATTCAATGCGCCGGACATGTCATAAAAAAACTGCCACCGGACTTTTTGATAATCCGGTGGCAGAATTTTTTTGTTTTACAATGCTTTCCTGCGGGAGTGCCGTCCTGCGGAAGACCATTCTCGCGGGAGCGCTGTCCTGAGGGAGCGCTGTCCTGCGGAAGACCATTCTCGCGGAAACACTGTCCTGCGGGAGCCGGTCAATTCATTATCCGGCCGCCTCTTTAAGCAGGCAATCCCATACAAAGCATATGATCATACAAGAGGCATAGCCCCCCGGTCAGGATCAGACTTCGTTCATTTTCCACTCTGTGGACTTGGAGAGGTCGATGCTGCGGATGATCTTACGCAGAGGAAGGACGCTCTTCGCGTTGACGGAGAGTTCGTCTACGCCCATGCGGAGGAAGGTCTCTGTCAGAGTCGGGTCTGCGCCCAGCTCGCCGCAGATGCCTACCCATGCGCCGTGCCTGTGGCCTGCGTCTACGGTCATCTTGATGGCTCTGAGGACTGCAGGGTGATGCGTGTCGGAGAAGCGCTCCAGCTTCGCATTCTGGCGGTCGATCGCGCAGGTGTACTGGGTCAGGTCGTTTGTGCCCAGGGAGAAGAAGTCGACTTCTTCTGCCAGCTCGTCAGCTACAAAGACGGAAGCGGGGGTCTCGATCATGATACCGACCTGGAACTTGCCTACCTTGTGGCCTTCTTTGATGAGCTCCTCTTTGCACTCTTCCATGATAGCCTTGGCCTCAACAAGTTCCCACTTGCTGATGATCATAGGGAACATGATGCCCATGTTGCCGTATGCGGAAGCGCGCAGCAGAGCGCGGAGCTGTTTCTTGAAGAACTCTTTTCTGGTCAGGCAGATACGGATCGCACGGAAGCCCAGTGCGGGGTTCTCTTCCTTGTCCAGATTCATGTAATCGATGGTCTTGTCAGCGCCGATATCGCAGGTACGGATGATGACAAGCTTGGGAGCCAGAGTCTCAACAACGCGCTTGTAGGCTGCGAACTGCTGCTCTTCTGTGGGCTCTTCTTTGCTGTTGAGGTAAACGAACTCGGAACGGAAGAGGCCGACGCCTTCTGCATCGTTCTCGTTCACGCTGCCCAGATCGGCAGGTCCGCCGATGTTTGCATATACATGCACGCTGCGGCCGTCGATGGTGGTGCTGCTCTTGCCCTTGAGTTCCTGAAGAAGCGCATCCTTCTTGAGGTCAGCGTCGTATTTGGCCTTCAGGGTTGCCATCAGATCGGGAGTGGGATCGATGTAGACACAGCTGTTGTAGCCGTCCAGGATAGCCATCTTGCCGTCCCAGCTGTCATCGATATCCTTGACCTGGATCAGGGAAGGAAGGTTCATGGAGCGGGCCAGGATCGCGGTGTGGCTGTTGGAGGAACCCTCGCGGGTGATCATACCAAGCAGGAGAGACTTGTCGAGCTTGACTGTCTCCGAGGGAGCCAGATCCTCAGCAACAAGGATAGCGGGCTCTGTGCCCTGCATGCTGCTGGCGTCGTTCCCCATCAGGAAATCAAGAACGTCTGTCTCGACGTCGATGAGGTCGGCACTTCTGGCCTTCATGTAAGGATCGTCCATTTCCGCGAACATCTGCGCATAGTTGTCAAACGCGGTCTTGACTGCGTACTCTGCGCTTCTCTTCTGCTCAGTGATGATCTCTTTGGTGGAATCCTGCAGATCCTCGTCCTCGAGCATGAGCTGATGTGCCTCAAAGATTCCGGCGCTCTCTTCGCCTGCGTCCTTTTTGGCCTTCTCATACAGAACGCCCTGCTGGTCGATAGCTTTCTGAAGAGCTTCCTCGAAGCGCTTTACTTCCGCTGCGGGATCTTCGACGATGCCTTCATAGATATCATAAGTAGGAGCTTTATAGATCTTAATCTTGCCGATACCAATGCGGTTTAAGATGCTTTTGCCGGTTGCAACTACCATAACTTGCTTCCTCCTGAATTCTGTTTGCTAAATTACCATCCTGCATTATTACTTCCCGTATTATCGGTAAAACTTCAAAAATTTTATACCCCAAAGATTTCTTCAAAAATGTCTCTAAAGATTCTATAAAGATAACAAAAAGGGGTGCGTCTGTCCGAAACCCCGAACAGTCGCACCCCGGTCAATCTGATTAGAAGTTCTCTTTCAGGAATTTCTCAATTGCCTCTGCGCAAGCAGCCTCGTCATCGCCCTCGACCTGGACAGTAATCTCATCATTCTGCTTAACAGCCATGCCCATCAGAGCAAGGAGCTTTCTCATATCGCAGCTCTTGTCACCCTTCCAAACGGTGATCTTGGAGTTGAATTTCTTCGCCTCTTTAACAAGGATTCCTGCGGGACGAGCGTGGATTCCGAGCGGATCTGTAACTGTGAATTTAATTTCTTTCATGTTTTTTCTCCTTCTCTGAAAAAAATAATATATGTACCTGTCACGAAATACAAGTATCGTGTTCCAAACACTATGGGTATTATACTACGAAACCGTTAAAGAAAAAACAGTAATTTTATCTTTTTAACAAATTTTTATAGTTTTTAATCTGGTATTTTGGCACTTTTTTATCCTTCACCGCAAAAGCCCGTGCTTCCAGTTGTATATAAGCGCTGAAAGGGGGAAACGTTTTCCCGGATCCGGCCAGGCGATGAAGGATGAGCCTCTGTGATAAAAGGAAGCTTTCCTGACAAAAAATGTTCTCACCCTGACAAAAAATGAAGTCTCTGTGATGAAAAAAGGTCCCTTTCCAGCAAAAAATGAAATCTCCGTGATGAAAAAAGATCCCTTTCCAGCAAAAAATGAAATCTCCGTGATGAAAAAAGGTCCCTTTCCGCCAAAAAATCGGGCCGGCTTAAAAAGCCGGCCCGACCTTCATTTTGATTCAGGACTCCTTTTCTGCACCTGCCGTCCCCGGGGACGGCCGTATTCAGATCAGGGAAGTCTCCTGATAAAGTTCAGCACTTGTCAGCGCCTGATGCCTGATGCTTTCCCGAACCGGCGGCTCAGTACTTATCTCTCAGCACCCGGTTCCCGGCATCCGGTTTTCGACACTCAGTGCTTATTTTTTAATCAGTGCTTACTGATTGCCGCACTTGACATCGTCATAGTCGTCCGCATTGGTGAGCAGGACAACGACAGTGTCGGGATGGTTGGCGGCTTTGATCTTGTCGATATCGAAGTTCAGAAGCAGCTGGCCGGCCTTGACCTGATCGCCTTCAGCGACCTGAGGATCGAAGCCGTCGCCGTTCATAGCGACTGTGTCAACACCGACATGGATCAGCAGTTCCATTCCGGAAGGAGTGGAAAGGCCGATTGCGTGCTTGGAATCTGCAACGGAAGTGATCTCGCCGTCGAAAGGAGCTACGATGTAGCCTGCAGCGGGCTTGATTCCTACGCCGTCGCCAAGGACGCCGCTTGCGAATGTAGCATCCTCAATGTCTTCTCTTGCGATGACAGCGCCCATTGCGGGAGCCTTGACAATGCCTGCGGAGCAGCTGATGACTGTGTTCTCGGGAACCTTGATCTCAGCAGCAGGAGTTGCAGCGGGTTTCTTCTTCTCTTCTTCTTTCCAGAGCATATTGGTCAGAACGAAGGCAATACCACCGGAGATGAGAAGGACGATGGTGTACAGACCCGCATTGTTGATGGTCAGATATCCGGGGAGACCTGTAACACCGTATGCGGAAGCACCGATCTTCATGAATGCCGCGACCAGAGCGCCGACAGCACCGCCGATCATACCGGAGATGAAGGGCTTGAAGAAGCGCATGTTAACACCGAAGATCGCGGGCTCTGTGATACCCAGGGAAGCGGACAGAGCGGAAGGGATCGCGACGGATTTTGTCTTTGCGTTTTTAGCCTTGAGACCGACCGCAAGGCAGGCACCGAACTGTGCGAAGTTGGCTGCGGAAGCGATAGGCATCCAGGTGTTGAGACCGCCTTCAACAGAAAGCATACCGGCCTCGATGACGTTGTACATGTGGTGCAGGCCCATGACGACGGTCCAGGGATAGATAGCGCCCATGATACCGGAACCGACGGGGTTGGAGACCAGCTTCTCTGCGCCGATCAGGACCCAGCTCTCAAGCTGCGCGAAGATAGGTCCGATGATCCAGAGAGTGACAAACGCGGTTGCGAAAACAGTGCAGAGAGGGGTGACGAAGAGGTCGATCATCTCCGGTACGTGTTTGTGCAGCCATTTCTCAACGATACTCATGAACCAGACTGCAATAATGACCGGGATAACATGACCCTGATAACCTGCTCTTCTGATTGCGACGACGTTGCCGATCAGATGCCATTTGGGGATGACGCCGTCCGTGACGCCGAAGAAGCTGTTGATCGCGTCTGCACTACCGACGTTCCAGCCGTTCAGGAATGCGGAGTGGATCATCAGAAGACCGATGACCGCGCCCAGGAACAGGTTGCCGCCGAAGACTCGTGCGGCGGAGACTGCGACGATAACGGGCAGGTAAGCGAATGCAGTATTTGCAACAGTATCAAGGAATGCGAACCAGTCGCTGTTGGCAAATCCCAGTCCGGGGATCTTTGCCAGAGCCTCGACGAGACCCATCATAAGACCGGATGCAACGATTGCGGGAAGGATCGGGACGAAAACATCGCCGACGGTCTTCAGAGCCTGTCTCCAGACGGGAGCCTTGGCTGCTGCAGCTGCCTTGACGTCGTCCTTGGTGCCGGCCGCAACACCGGTGATCGCTACGAACTCGTCGAAAACTTTGTTGACGGTTCCTGTGCCGATGATCAGCTGGAGCTGTCCGTTGGACTCGAACATGCCCTTGACGCCATCGACTTCCTCGAGAGCCGCCTTGTTGACTTTCCCGTTATCCGCGATAACGAGACGCAGTCTTGTCGCGCAGTGCGCGGCGGAGACCACGTTTGCGCCGCCGCCGATATTATCAGCGATCTCTTGCGCACATTTGTGGTAATCCAATGCCATACCAGTTTCCTCCCTCTTT
>JBGUNJ010000022.1:0-2025 GCA_045117315.1 Lachnospiraceae bacterium
TTTCATGGAAACACCATTCTGTGGGATTTGGCATACACCATCTGCATCCTTCTCGAATCCCTGCGCCTCCATTGCCTGCATGACCCACGCCTCATTATCGTAGGTCTTCTGATTCGCCGGATTTACGCTCTGGAACAGGCCGTAGTCTCCTTGCGTATAGAACAGGCACTTCTTGTCGAAACCAGCTCTTTGAAACTGATGATCCACATTTGTGGTAATGACAAAGTAATCTTTCCCCTGCACCAGTGCCAGCAACTTTCCATAAACATCCTTCGGCGGATCAATATAACGGTTATAGTAGATGTGCCTTGCCCACCATGCCCAGCGTGTCTCATCGTCTGGGAACGGATAGAATCCACCGGAATACATATCCTGAATGCCAAACCGGGCAGCAAAGTCTCCGAAGTATTTCTCAAAGCGCTCTCCCGAATACGTCAGCCCTGCTGCTGTGGACAATCCGGCACCCGCTCCAATCACAATAGTATCTGCGCTTTCGATTTCCTTCTTCAGCCGTTTGATCTGTTCATCCCTGCTTCCTGTACCTGTAGAAATGCCTGAACGGAAGGAGCGAACTGCGGACAGTCCCTTCTGGATGGTTTCCTGATAACCATTATCGTAAAAGTTGTTCATAGTACGCTTTGTCCTCATCTTTGAAAACATTGAAGATCACTCTTTCCATTGTACCCGGATGCTCGGATAACCAACCTTTCACCGTCTGGACAGCAATCTCTGCAGCCCTCTTGTTTGGGAAATGAAAAACACCTGTAGAGATGCAGCAGAAGGCCACGGATTTCAACCCGTTTTCCAGACACATATCAAGTGTATTCCGATAGCAGGCCGCCAAATCGTCTTCCAGAGCGGAAGTCAGTCTGTCCTGCACAATCGGCCCGACGATGTGAATGACTTTTTTCGCCGGGAGGTTGTAAGCATCCGTCAGCATTGGTACGGCGGTCGGCTGCTCATAATCTCTACCGTATCTGCTTTTCAACTGATCCATCTGTCTGGCGCATTCAGCTCTCAGCTGGACTCCGGCAAAAGTATGAATGCAGTTATCGATACAGGTGTGCATCGGCACAAAGCATCCGAGCATCTGTGAATTGGCTGCATTAACGATGGCATCCACAGCCAGCCGCGTGATGTCACCCTGCCAGATGGATAAGCCGTCTCTGATCTCCGGGATGTCCGAAAGCGCCACAATCCCGTTTTTCCGAATTCGCTCCTGCAGGTATTCGTCCTGTACAGTGAGGACAAAATCGTCCAGTTTTTTCGGCATCCGGATATTCATCAGCGAACGGAGGATGCGCCGCTTTCCTTGCCGGTCACCCGGTGTCTGCAAATCTTTATACTCACCAGAATCGACTTTGAATTCCTCAACGAGGTAGTCCAGTCGCTGATCCTGTGTCATGTTTTCTGTCATGTGATTACCTTCTTTCCACCGCACCGACCGGGCACGCCGCCATGCAGTTCCCGCAATGCAGGCAATGATCCTGTTCGATAACATAAGGTATGTCATCAGTGATGATGCATTTCTGCGGACAGACTTCCGCACAACTGGCGCATCCGATGCAGGCATCCGTTATGAAGTAGCCGTCATGCTTCTTCTCGGCACCGCCAAAGGTAAACGAAGCCCGTTCAATTGGCTTCTTCGACAGGTCGAACCATTCTCCGATTCCCTTATAGATCTGAAACACCGTCAAGGCACGCATAGATTCCTCGGTCGGGTAAATCTCATGCATATAAGGATTCTTTCTGAACAGCTCCGGTATCCTTTCATAGCCAAGCTCACGGACATTGCCGCGAACAGATACTGCCACACTGGACATCGTGGTTTCACCTTTGATTGCAGTCAACGCCAGAAAGCCGCGCCTGACAAGCCGGTCATAAAATCCTTTTCCTTTTGCGGTAAGGAAGTATAAGCTATTCTCATCGCAATCCATTATGTCAATGGCCGCTGTAACAGGGAGGCCTTCATCGTCCACAGTCGCCACTATGGTCGTGTGGATTTCATTTACAAGATAGCGGAAA
>JBGUNJ010000023.1:0-13115 GCA_045117315.1 Lachnospiraceae bacterium
TTTGAGAAACCTGCCTCTTTCAATGCCGATTCAATTTCCTCCACTGTATGGTTCTTCATACCGTCAATGATCTTCTCAAACTTCAGACTGACGGCATCTGTTCCATCCGATTCGTTGCAGATCATGAAGTATCCACCCGGCTTTAACACCTTTGCCACCTGGGAGAAACACTGGACAAGGCCCGGCCAGAAGTAGATGGTCTCAAAAGCCGTCGCAAGATCATAGCTATTCTCCGGCAGTTCCAGGGTGGAGACATCTCCCTGCTGCACAGTGCATCTTCCGGCTGCGATCATTTCCTGATTATATTCTCTCGCCTTTTCCACAGACAATTGGGAATAGTCGATTGCGGTGACATGGGCTTGTGGATATCTCTTCAGCAGTTCTCCCGCATTCCGGCCGCCTCCGCAGCCCAGGTCCACGATATCTGCCGGATCCACACTCTGCAGATGGGACAGTCCCCAGTCTGCCATCCTGGCATGTCCGGAGTTCATTCCCCTCAGCATCATTTTTCCCAGAAAGCCTTCCGGCTTCCGTGTCTGACTGACATAATCCTTAAAAAGTCCCATTCCTCTTCTCCGTCTTTCTTTATTGATTGCGTATATTTTGCACCCGGGCTCTTCACAACCCGGTCCCGGCAGTCCTGTCTTTTCCCGTCAAACAGGCTTATTTTTTACCTGTCAGCAGGGCTGAGCCCGAAAGCCCCATCCACCCGGCTTCTCTTTTGCGGATCCATTTCCCATCTGTTGTGTCGATCAGCTCAACCCTTTCGTATCCCATCTCTTTGAGCTTTTTCATGAAAGACTGCATATCCCCGTATTTCCCTGCGGAGAAAATATCATGGATCGCAAATGTTCCGCCTTTTTTCAGTGTCCTCAGTGTTTCCAGCAGGATTGCCTGCCGGTCTCTTGACGGAATATTGTGGTACACATAGTTGCTGGCAACGGCGTCAAAGGTTTCATCTGGAAATTCCAGGTGTGTGGCATCTCCTTTCATGAAGCTGATATTCTCCACGCCTTCCGCACGGGCATTTTCTTCACAGAGCGGTTTGTTGAAGGATGCGTATTCCTTGCCCCAGCGGTCGATTCCGGTTACCAGTGCTCCGGGATTTCGTTTGGCAATGGCAATCCCCAGTGCTCCGCTGCCGCAGCCTACATCCAGGCAGCTGCCGCCTTCCGGCAGATCCACATATTCCGCAATTCCCTCTATGATCTGTTTTGACATCTGCCTCTTTCCGTTATAATCAAACGCCCGATACATCATGCCGGACCAGATGGACACACCCGTAAACAAAGCTCCGGACGCTGCAGAGACAGCCGTCACCACCTGCTTTCCCGCCCCTTCAGACATCAGGGAGCCTGCAGCCAGAGCCGCGATCCACGATCCTGCTGCTCCCCCTATGAAAGAAGCAACCATTCCTTTGGGCATCCAGTTTTTATAATCTGCTTTCATGACCTCTTCCTCCATTAGTTATCTGTGTGTTGGTTATTTATAACTAACGCAATGATGATAAATAACTCCGCATTCAGCGGAGTGTAATCGGCTCAATACCCAAATCTGAAATAGATACCGCGCTTCGGGTTAGTGAGCGCTAAAGCATTATGTTAACATGCTTATGCTTCTCTGTCCACACCAAAAGGGACGGTCCTTTTGTTTCGAAATAAACATGGGGCGGAAACAAAAGGACCGTCCCTGTGCTTCCGTCGAGTGTCCTCGATGTTTATTCTGATATCCATCATTCACCCACGATTAACGCCCTTGCGTCTACATTATCTGCACGTTCATGCATGATCTGCCGATACTCTTCCGATGCAAAACAGGCGTCCAGCTTTTCCCTTGACGGAAAGCGGATCACGATCACCCTGTTGGGCTTTCTCTGAGGACTAAATGAAGTGACCGCCTCTGATCGCACCAGATAGTCTCCGCCAAAAGACTCCACAATGGGTTTGACTTTCTCAATATAATCACTATACGCACCGCGGCCTTTGTTCTCATCGATGTAAACATCCACCATGAAATAGCAGCTCATAATACATCGTTCCTTTCTCAGGATTCATCGCTCCCTGCCTATAATCTCACTGTTCCTTGCTTGTGATCCATCGTTTCTATCTTAGACATCCGATTGTCGTCTGAAACAACGGATTTGCTTTCAGCATCGGCATCTTAAGCCTGTCGCATACAGCATCTACTAATTCGGAAATGCTTTTCTGTTCACCTGCATTTTCCGGATTATCCAGCTCTGTGACAGTTTTTTTCAGAAGATTGATAAATTCATCTGCCTCAAAAAGCTTTCTCTTCATCACTTCTTTCGAATAAGTCTGATCCCAGGCGGGATAAAATACATTTACATCCTGCATCTCTCCCAATATACTTAGTGTCTTTCTGATCTCCTGCTCATCTATAAAAATCGGAATATCTCCCTTTACCGGCACTGCGTCACCGATGAAAAGGGAGTCTTCCAGGAGATAAGAAATGCCGTCGCAGGAATGACCGGCTGTCCGGCGGGCCTCTATCTCCATGCCCTTTTCAGGCTTGATTACATCGCCGTCTCTGACTGCCACATCTACTCTGGATGACCTCCCGGCAAGCCTGTAGAAGTTAGGAATAGGTCTTTCCCTGAACTCAAGATCAATGTCTTCTATCCAGCGTTTTTCGCCTTCACTGGCATAAATCTTGCATCCGGTATGTTCCTGAAACCAGGCAGCGGAACCGATATGATCCGGATGCGCGTGTGTCAGAAAAATGCCTCTGATCTCAGACACACTCCTGCCGATCGTATTTATATAGTCAATGATCTGCTTCTCACATCCAGACACACCGGAATCGATCAGGTAAAGCGATTTCCCTTCAATGATGTAAACATACACAAATCTGCAGATCTGCTCTGTCACATGAAAATCAATTTTGATCTGGTGAACAGTATATATTGACATCTCCTGATTACCTCCGTACAGGCTCTGATTTTCACTTCTTTTTCTTCGGCGTTGGAAGCTCCTTGTACATCTCCTCCAGTGTTGTGTTTCCTTCGCCGCCTCCGGAATGATCCCCTGCCCCCGGAACGGCCTTCCCCAATCTCTCTGCAACGGCTTTACGTTGTTCACTTGTAAATTCACCTATACCGGAAGCATAATACGCATCATCCGCAATTATGGAATCCTTATAGAGTTCTTTGACTGATTCTGCTGCTGCCAGAACTGTATTCTGCAGCTGCACTTTTTCTCCTTCTGAAAGTAGATCCGCAGAATGCGAAGTAAATGGCTTTTCCGGTTCCTCGGTTGATTCCCCGGATGGCTTCGGGGCGTTTTCTGTCATACCTTGCACCGCAGCTGCCGCTGTAAAATCCTCTTGAGCCGGTGTCCCCTGCAGGTCTTTATCAGCACACCCTGTAATACATAAAATCATTAATAAACTAATTGTTATGTAAATACTTTGCCTCATCAACCTGACAAGATTGCCGGGTGCCGGTCTTAAGATCGTTATTGCGTTTGCCATCAATGCCCCCGCCTCTTTTTCTTTCTCCCTTTTCGGCGTACTGCCGGCCAACCTGTCTGATCAGCTTCAGTCTTGACACAGTCACAACTGCCGCTCAATTCGATTCCATGTACTCCGCCAATGTTTTGACCTCACAGCCCTTATCTGTGTAATAGGCAAGCATCTCAGGCATTTTCTTTAGGTCATAGCTCGTCACGCAATCGGAGATGACATGTACTGTATAGCCCGTCTTGGTCATGTTGAAGCAAGTGGATTTCACGCAGGCTGCAGCATCCGCGCCGGTGATATAAAACTCGTCGATTCCGTTTTCCCGGATGTACTCCGAGAAATCCCCGCTGGTCAGCGCATTGGCCTTGGTCTTAACAAAGATATGGTTCGACACCACCTTCAGTTCCGGAGCAAGTTCCGCACCCCTTGTATTTGGTTTGAATGTCCGCGTACCAGGGGACAGATTATTGTGCATGATATAGATAACCGTCATTTCCAGCTCCACAACCCAGTCAATGGCGGCATTGATATTGTCGATGATATCCCTGTAGTGCTTGGTAATGTCATTCTGGATGTCGATTACGACAAGTGCTTTACCCATTACAATCGCGCCCCCTTTTTATCAAACGCTTTGTTTCAATAACCATTTCTCTGTTCCCTCGCTGATCGGCACCCAGATCCCGCATTCGTAATCCGGCGACTGCGGATTCCCGGCGGAGTACACTTCCAGTGTTGCGTTTCCGTTTGCATGGTACTTCTGCCCTTCATTCGGGAACCACTCCTGCCAGACCGCCGTATTAAGAGTCTGCAGGGAATCCGGCATCGGTCCTTTAGTTGTAAAAACCGCCCACTCGCTTGCCGGGAATGAGTACAGTTCCAGTCCTTCCGGAACGTCTCCGCCCTGATACAAACCTGCGATCCAGTATGTAAACTCATTTTCAGAGTCTGCGCAGATTGAAAACATGCCGATCCCGTTTTCAAGGATTGCTTTCTCCACAGCATTCTCCGGCTTCATCGTCTGCCAGAGCCGTGCATATTTTGCTGCGTATTCTTTGTCCCAGAATTCCGGACATTTCTGATAAGCTTCCTCCGGACGGATCTCCGTATGGTATCCGATAAAGGTCATTGCGTCTTTCTTTTCGTAGGTTACATTCATGTTTTTCCTCCCCAATTATTTGAGATACAGTAACACAGGATTCTGCCGCATTTACTCAATCCCCGTTTTCACGGCGAGACAATAGCCTACGCCTTCCGGAGCTGTCATGGTGCGCTCCGCGTTTTTATGGTTGTATTCCCGGAAAAAAGCTTCCGTCGCCTCGGCTGCGTTCATGTGTTCGTAAATCAGGAATCCCTCTTTCGAAAGCAAGGCTTCCATTTCATCATCGAAATACTTCGCTTTCATCTGTTCGCCCGCAGCAGCAGCAAGCTCCCGGCTGCGCCGGCTCTCCGCACCGCCTTTTGCGAGTGGATAGTCAAAGCAGATGGCCGACCCTTCACACGCAGCCGAAGAGATCGCCCCAATAAGGCACCCCCACTCCTCTTTTGAAAGATAATAGCTGATACCGAGCAGGCTTCCGAAGGATGGCTTATTGTAGTCAAAGCCCCTGTTAAACAATTCTTCCTTCCAGGACGGCCGGGATAAATCGCACCCTATGTATTCAACCCGGCAAGACGGCCGGGTGCCGGTCTGTTTTATGCGGCGCAGCTTGTCTTCAATTATTTCAGGCCTGTCCAGTTCATAGATTTTCAGCTCCTTATGCTGATTTCGCAGAGAAAATGTATCATACCCACAGGCATACAGCACTACCTGTCCGCACCCGATTCTTACTGCATTCCCGATTGCACGCTCACAAAACGCACTGCGGGCCAGAACAGATGGTGCAAGCTGATGGTCAACAATGTACCGCAGAGCTTCCTCCGGGGTTCCATGAAACTCAGGAGCAAAGAAGGTAATGCCCCGGCTCATATTTTGCGAAATTGCGGTATATTCCTCATCCGTCAGCATTTTCTCTGCGAAAGGATCCGAAAACACCCGGGTATCGTTGTTTATATAGTGGTACGCCCTTGCAAAGGCGCTGACAAGCGCGGTCATATTATCCATGCCCATATCCTTTACCAGTGAGTTCTCCTGTCCTGATCAGATGGCCTTCCTGAATTGCGGCGAACGTTGCAACAGCACAGGCAACAATCGCAGAATATTTCAACGGGAAAACAGGTATCGTCAACGGCAATAGAAACAGCAGAAAGCCTGTTGCTTTGTTCATCTCTGAATGAACGGCTATAAACATTTTCTGTACGACAAATCCGGAAATGATATTTATAACCTTTATAAGGGCAATGATTCCGGTCCATACATACAGCCAAACCGGAATACGCAGCACCGGCAGCAGCTTGATCAGGCACACGATCACAAACACATAATCTGCTGCCGTATCCAGTCTTGCCCCAAACCTGCCGGTCGTATTTGTTTTCCTCGCCGCGAATCCGTCAAGCATATCAGACAACCCGGCCATTATATAAAACATATAAAAGGCGGGCGAAAAGGCCGGACAGAAGAGCAGAACTATACTGGCAGCTATTCTGAAAAACGTTATTGCATTTGCCATCAATGTCCCCGTTTCTTCTCCTTTTTCTTCGCCTGTTTCATTTCAAATCGGCGCTGTGCCTCCGCCTCCCGTTCTTCCCGGCTGATCTGCCTGCGCTCCTTTTTCATCTCTTCCCGCTGTCTTTGAAGAGCCTGCTGAGATTTCGTCCCTATACCGATGTTCTCCAGCTGCTTTCTCGCATTCCGGCTTCTTCTTTTGGGATTGTCAGCCGCCTGTCTTATTTCAGTATCTATGGCTGGACTAAAGACCAGTTCATAGTAGTGCTGTAGGGTGTATTCCAAGACCTCATAATCCTTTGGCTCCGCGCCGAAAGTCACTTTACAGACAGACAGCTTTCCATCCTCGATACGTTCAAAAACACCAACCCAGAAAGGATCTTCAAAAAATACTTTCAGACTCGCTTTCATTGCTCCAAATCACATACCGCTGTTCACGATGGCAGCGTCCTGCTCCTTCCTTCCATAATCCAATTATCCAGGAATCGCATCTGCTCATCCGTATGGAACCAGTGCTCTCCTTCTTCCATCACTGTTAATTCAGCGCTATGAGTTTTTGCAAAAGCACTTATCGTTTCATGGGATGTCAGGTTATCCCGGCTGCCATACAGAATCCTGGTCGGAACTGTCCAGCAGACAGGGTGCTCGCGTACATAACACAGGTACTCCCAGGACAGATTTTCGCCGAACGAAGTGGGGATCACACCTTTCTCTTCCAGTTCCTTCTCCGTTACATTGGCCCAGGACATCATGTTAAGGATCAGCTTCTCCATATCTACGATAGGGGAAATGAAGAATGCGCTGCGAATCATCGTATCTATCCCGGCATTCATGCTGAAAAACGCACCGATACTGTTGGCGATCAGTGTAATACTGTCATATTCAGCATTCATCTTTGTGACCGCCTCCCGGATTTCCTTTCCGGTTTCCCATGGGGTAAAAGTCTGATAATCCAAGCCGACTATTTCGCACTCAGGAAACAAGGGCTTATAGTGTTCACTCTCTCCGGCACAGCCATCCTTGCCGTGGATATACATTACTAATTTTTTCATCGTTGATCTCTCCCAGGCGTCCTACCGTTCGTTAGTCTTATATATGAAAGAAAACCGGTCAGCCGTCTCCGGTCTGCCCGGCTATTTTAAAACCTTATTCAAAAGCATTTATTTCCGATAAATCTCAAAAAACTGCATCACATGTTTCCTGACCAGTTCCATTACTTCGTCTTCACGCTCCGGTTCACGGTCGCACAGGTTGATCCAGACGGTGATCGGGGAAGAAAACTGCGCAGCCATGATCTCGGTGTCTGCATTTTTCAAGGTTCCTTCACGGATCAGAAAGCGCATCATTCCCACGAAATAGTTCAGGACATCTTCATAATTCTGCTTGGTCTGCAGTTCCGCCAGCTCTTCATTGCGGAACTGCTCGATCATGAGCAGTTTTCTGCCCTTGCTGATGTGAGTGTCATGCAGGATATAGCGCATCTGTCCCTGTATGAGCTTTGCCACATCTTCTGCAGTCATGCCGGTCTTATCTTTTGTGAATTCCGGATCGTCCCAGTCAGCACGTACAAAAATCGAATGGTCAGCATATCCTTTCAGAACAGTTTCTACGACATTATCCAGAATGTCCTGCTTGTTGGCAAAGTGACTGTAAAGGGATGCCTTACGGATCCCCACCGCATCAGCGAGCTGCGCGATACTGGTTGCTTCATATCCGTTGACCGCGAACAGGTCAAGCGCCGCCTCCAGTATTTGTTCCCTTGTGTTGCTCTTTTCCATGCTCATCGCCCTTTTTCCAAAATAAGTGATAATGCTCAATTTCATCTTCAATTATACCTAACGTTCGTTAGGTAATCAATGGTTATTTCAATCTTCTGTACGCGGACAGAAGGCATGGGGACGGTCCTTTTGTTTCCGTCCCTGTGATTATGTGCTACACCATTTCAACAACAGCCTTGGCACATGCAATAAATCTCTCAATTACGCTCCACTGATAGGACTGTTTCTGATAGCCAAATTGTATGCGGCTTGCGGCTTCTGTACCAAGCGGGAACACCCATATGGAGTCCAACTGCTCCGGCGTCAGCACACTCGGGATGATATTTTGCGGGCAGACGCACGCTCCGACTCCGTTAATGCTTAGCCGCAGCAGCAACTGGCTTCCAAGCTCTTTTTCCATTCCGGCGATATGAGAACTGAGAGACTGCTGTGTAATGTGGAGCCGTTCTGCAGCTCGTGTAAAGTTGCGCTCCTGTGCAAGCACCGTGAAATAGTCCATTGACGAAAAGTTCATGGCAGTTCCTCCGATTACAGTTAATCCCTGTAGTATATATCAATAATAACAGTTTTACAGCGTTATTTTAAAGTCTTATGATGGACTCGTCAGGAAACGCTTGAAAGGAACGGTGAATTCTGTCATGATTTTATGGTTTAGCGCAGCTTTTACGGCATATTTCGTTAAGGGGTTGTGCGGCTTTGTAAACACGGAAGATACAAAATGATTTACACGAATGATTACGAATCCCCTTTAGGGAGCATTCTGCTTGCCGGGGATGAACAGGGATTAACAGGTCTTTGGTTTACGGAAGGCGGCAGATATATTGGGCTTGGTCTGAAAAAAGGAGCCAGTCGGCGCGAAATGGACTATTTTGATCAGACGAAAGAATGGCTGGATATTTATTTCTCAGGACGCGATCCGGGCTTTTTCCCTCGAATTCATTTGGTGGGCTCCGATTTCCGCAATCGTTTCGGAGAGATTATGTGCGAGATCCCGTTCGGAAAAACAGTCACGTACGGGTGGATCGCCGACCAGATTGCAAAAGAGCGCGGACTCGAAAGGATGTCCGCACAGGCGGTTGGCGGTGCAGTCGGTCATAATCCGATCTGCATCATCGTGCCATGCCACCGGGTGGTCGGTTCGAGCGGGAGTCTGACCGGTTATGGTGGAGGAATCCTGCGAAAGAAAGCCCTTTTGGAACTGGAAGGTAATGATATGAGCCAATTTACAATTCCGACCAATGGAACAGCGCTGTAAAACATGAGCTTCCGAGGTTCCGCAGTATTCACAGCGGAACTTCAGAAGCCCATTTTTACTTTATGCGGTTGTTATCGCCGGATCAGAAGCTGTGCTCTGTCAGCCATGCAACGGCCTTCTCCACGAGTTCCGTGATGTCTGTCCCGTCCGGCGTGGTGACGGTCTGCTTTTCCAACCCATTGTGAAAATCTACATGCTCAGCTTCCGCAATGGTATTCTTCAGATAGTTGTTATCATCCGAGAAGCCGGGATCCGGCTGGATCTGGCAGATGCTGTAAGCCTGCAGGATAGCGCTTACCGGAACACCATGGTAAACAAGTCCTTTGTATTTATCAATCTCGCTTTGCCTGATGGGAGCACTTTCACGATAGATTCTCATGGCCTCTGCGAGTGCTTCCTTTTC
This sequence comes from Lachnospiraceae bacterium, assembly GCA_045117315.1. Classification (GTDB taxonomy): domain Bacteria; phylum Bacillota; class Clostridia; order Lachnospirales; family Lachnospiraceae; genus CAG-791. Next base: position 9,516 of record JBGUNJ010000023.1, read on the forward strand.
CGCATCATTCAGCGGCTGCGCCTCGTCGCTGGTCTTTGTGTTATCGAGTACCTGCTCCAGCGTGCTCATGCCTGAGAGGACCGTGATCACGTCCTGCTTCTCGAGGCAGAACCGTACAGACCATGATGCGATACTCCAGTCCGGATGAACGGCCTTCAAAACGGCTTCTGCTTCCTCCGGCAGCTTTGCCAGTCCACCGCCCTTCACTGCTTCCATGATGATAACCTTCCTGCCATGCTTACGGATCACATCATAGCAGGGGCCGGCCTGTACCAGTTCGCTGTCCCAGTCAATGGGATTGAGCGCGATCTGGACGAATTCAATCTCCGGATGCTCGGTTAAGACGCGGTCCAGAAGCTTTGCGGAGGAATGGAACGAGATACCCAGATGACGGATTTTCCCGTCTTCCTTCCACTTTTTTGCATGTTCAAAGAGGTGCGTCGTCTTTACAATGCCGCCCTTGCCGTCATAACCGTCATAGTTAACGGTCTGAATGTTATGGAGCAGGTAATAATCGATGTAGTCTACGCCCAGATTGTCCAGCTGGCTCCGGAAGGTTTCCTCAATCTTGTCTTCCGGAATCATCATAAAGGTCGGAAACTTGGTCGCTACAGTAAAGCTATCCCTCGGATGCCGCTCCACGACTGCTTTTCGGGTTGCTTCCTCGCTTTTCCCGTCGTGATAGACAAAGCTGGTGTCAAAATAGGTATACCCGGCAGCAAGAAATGCATCCACCATCCGGTTCAACTGATCGTAATCAAAATCAGTAGGTCCGGATAAAACCGGCAGTCTCATCATACCAAAGCCAAGATTCTTCATTTTCTCTGAACTCCTTTCTATTTCTGTCATTTTCATATTCGTCTTGTCTGAATTCATGAGAATTCCTGAGAAAAGGGGATTCCCTTATCCAAGCTTCTCAGTAAAGTCCGCCAGCACTTCCGATATTTTAATCTGCTGAGGACATACCTGCTCACAGGAGCGGCATTGCAGGCAGGCAGAGGGCTGCTTTTCAGGCGGCAGTGCGCTCAGTGCCATGGGAGCAATGAACCCGCCGCCGGTGTACGTGTGCTCGTTGTACAGGGACAGCAAATGAGGAATATCCAGGCTCATCGGGCAATGGCTGACACAATAATGGCATGCTGTGCATGGCACCGTACCGACAGAGAGCATTTTCTCTGCAATATCCAGAAGGACTTTCATCTCAGCCTCGTTCAGTCTCCGGTTTTCCGCGAACGTAGCAAGATTCTTCTCTAGCTGCTCCTGATTTGACATGCCGGACAGGATCATCGTCACACCGGGAATACTTTGCAGGAAGCGGAAAGCCCAGCGCGGAAAGGCGGATGTCCTGAAAAGTGTTGTAAATCATCGTTGTTCCTCCTCTACTTTCTATACGGCATAAGCGCGGGTTTCATAACGGTTTCATAAAACGCATCGGTTCTGTCCGATCCGACCACGGAAGCATCAGTCATACACCAGGCAACCATAAGACCGTAGAGTTGAGCATTGATATAAAATGCCATTTCATCTACAGGTGTGCCTGCAGCAAGTTCGCCTCTGCTGATGCCCTCCTCAAGGAGCGATTTCATTGCGAGGTAATCATGATTATATTTCGTGGTTTCCTTACCGGAAATCTCCATGTTGACCGGGGTGATATTGTTCCGGATCCACTGCCTGCAGATCTCAATTCCGACCCGCTCTATTTCAGCCAGAAATTGACGGCAGTAATACTTCAGCCGATCATCCAGACCTTTATCTTTCATCTCATTGGTAATCTCGGCGAGGCGATAAAAGCTTAACTGATTCAGTTTCTCAACGACATCCTCTTTCTTTTTGAAGTAAGTGTAAAAAGAGCCCGTGGAAACTTCGGCTTCCTTTGCTATATCTTCAATGGATACATTCTCGAATCCGTTTTCTGTGATCAGTTTTTTTGCCGCCGCTACAATCCGCTTTCGGGTCTCAGCGGCTCTTGCCTGCCTGACTTTTCCTTTTGTATCCATTGTTTCACACCTCCCTCACAGTCTCGGTACCTTCCAAATAATATCATGGCACAATTCTGAATGAAATTCAATGAATCCGATTCATTTTCAGAGGTTCAGGTTCATCTATCTGCTTTCCTCTTTATCCGTGATGTACCCACGGACGACTTTGTCAGCCGGGGTTTCGCGAGACTGACCAGCCTCGCAGGGTCAAGCCTCGCACGGTCAACATGTACCCTCTGTCCCCTGTCACAGGGATTATTTTTAATAGGGTAGAGACGGCCATGCCGCCCTTTATCCCCGACCGGCCCGTGTTCGCCGTAAGGCGAAAAAATACTTTGCACGGGCCGTGTCATAAAAAAAACAGCCTCTCACTGGACATGAAAGGCTGATATGTATTTCTTCGTCAGCTCTCTGTACTTTTCCGAAAGCGGACTGAGCCTCCAAAACTGGCTGATCGCTAAATCCCGGTTCGGGCTATTGGATGCCGGATTACGGTTTTCCACCAATGGGGACGGTCCTTTTGTTTCCGTCCCCATGTTTACGGAAACAAAAGGACCGTCCCCGTGCTTCCCCAATTTCTTATTTCTTCTTCACCGGATAGCAGATTTCCGTTACGAATTCATCGGGGTTCTGTGTCTCATGCGGGCTGACGTGGTATATGTTGAACATCGGCTCAGCAGGCTTGTAGCCGTTCGATTCCATCCATGCGATCACAGCAGCATAGACATCTGTGATTTGAGTGTAGCTTCCCTGGTAGGTGCAGCTTGCTACAGTCACCTCCGGAAGCGTGCGGAACTTCACATGCTCCGTATCGGGATAGCTTCCTCTGACGGTCTTCCACGCCATCATATCCACATTTTCTTCCTTGTATTCACCGTCGAGATAGGTAACTGCGCAAAGGCAGGGATCATCCTCCACGAGGTTCATCCGGCAGGTCTCTTCTGCCAGCTTTCCCCAGATCATGCCCTCATCTTCATAACGGGGAATGATCATCCGGATTGTCGCAGCATAGCGCTCAGGGATAGTCTTGAGGGTCACGTTGTAACTCATGTCTTCTTCCTTTCTCAACCTTTTTCTGGCTGCGTCCAGAAGTGTCAGTTTATATGCTGTATCCCTCGATAAGGCCTCCAGTTCTTCCTGCCTGGCAGAAAAGAACTGATCGAGTTTCTCCCGATCATCATAAACTTCAAGGATCCTGACGATATCCGCAAGAGAAAACCCCATATCCTTCAGGGCGGCAATGCGTCCCGCTATAGGGAGCTGATTCTCTCTGTAATACCGGTAATCCGTGAAGCGGTCGATCTCGGCCGGTTTCAAGAGACCGATCTCATCATAGTGGCGGAGCATTCTGACGCTGACTCTGGACAGTTTTGAAAATTCTCCGATTTTCAGCATGGCGGTACCTCCTGCTACTGTTTTTTGAGCTCACGTAAAGCTTAATGCCTGCCACAGTGTGAGAGTCAAGGGCTTTCTTTCACGTGCTTTTCAAGTTGAAATCTAGTCCAGGATCCTGCCGTCCCGGGAGATCGTCACGACCTGCCACGGGATGAATTTACCGCTGTTTCTGAGCGCGTTCTCTGCCGCCCTCTGGAGTCCGCCGCAGCAGGGAACCTCCATGCGG
>JBGUNJ010000024.1:0-28917 GCA_045117315.1 Lachnospiraceae bacterium
GAGAGGCAGTCCGAACCCCGAAAGGGGAACCAGCCGCAAGGCTGGCAGTAGGAAGCACGCGACTTAAGTCGTGTGAGGCTTCACAGCGGAACAGAAGATAACGATCCTGTCTATGATGCTGGAACACTGTTTATTGACGGAAGCGGTGAGATGTATGATTTCAGTATCGATGCCGATAATGGCAGCGATGGCGACATTCTGCCGCCCTGGTTTGATTATAGAGAACAGGTGAGAAATGTGCTGATTGGAGAAGGCGCATTATCTGTAGGGGATTACGCTTTTTACGGATGTAACCCGGAAACCATCTCTATTCCTGACAGTGTTGTATCAATCAGTGATCTGCCCGGAAGTATTGAGAGTATTAACTGTGCATGTGACTCTTATGCCCGGAACTGGGCGGAGACCAATGGTTTTAATGCGGTATTTGAACATACAGCAGTAAACGATATCGGATATGCGGCAACCTGTATTGATACAGGTTTGACGGATGGCAGCCACTGCTCATTATGCGGTGAGGTGCTGGCTGCCCAGGAGGAGATACCGGCCGGCGGACATGTCTGGCAGGAGGATTACACGGTCGATCAGGAAGCGACAGACTTGGAAGACGGAAGGAAATCCATTCACTGCTCCAACTGCGATGCTGTCAGGGATGAGCAGATTATACCTGCCGGCAGCAATTCAACCGGAGAATCAATTTCAGAGAATCCTGCAGAATCAGCCGAAGAAAACCCTGCAGAATCAGCTAAAGAGAACCCTGCAGAATCAGTCTCAGAGAACCAGGCTGCAGAGGGAGAGGACCTGAATGAGGGGCAGAACCCTGAGGGATCTTCCGGAGAAGATTCCGGCGAACCAGAAGTAAAGTCCATCGAGCCCACTCTGATCCTGTCCGCGGATCAGTTTGTCTATAACGGGAAAGAACAGAAACCGACTGTCACCGTGAAGGACGGAACGACGACACTTGCCACATCCGATTATACCGTGACTTATGGATCCGGCAGAAAAAATGTGGGCAGCTATAATGTACTGGTCAGAATGAAGGGCAACTATTCCGGAACAAAGACCGTGACATATAAGATCACCGCCAAAAAGATCACTCCTGCAGTGACTTTATCCAGGAATGCTTTCACATACAACGGGACCGTTCAGAAACCGACCGTCACTGTTAAGGACGGATCGACTGTCCTCACTGCCTCAAACTACACTGTGACTTATGGATCCGGCAGGAAAAATGTGGGCATCTATAATGTATTGGTTACAATGAAAGGAAATTATTCCGGAAGCAGGAAAGTACAATTTGAAATTGTTCCCAAGGGGACAAGTATTTCTTCGCTTAAAGCCGGAAAAAACACTCTGACAGTCAATTGGAATAAACAGGCAGTACAGACTACGGGCTATCAGATCCAGTATTCCGTGAAATCTGATTTTTCCAAAGCTGCCGCGGTCACTGTTTCAAATAGCGGGACTGTTACCAGAAACATAGGCGGCCTGACAAGAGGCTGTACTTACTACGTGCGGATCAGGACCTACAAAACAGTCAGCGGGTCAAACCGGTATTCGTCCTGGTCGTCCGCAAAGACAGCAAAGATCACCCAGGGGGCGGCACCTGTATTCGCGAAAACACCGGTCGTAAAAGTAGCAAATGCAGACAAGCGTTTCACAAATAGAGTATACTGGAATAAACTGAGCGGTGCTTCCGGATATGAAGTCAGTTTCAAAAAAGGCAACGGATCATGGACGATCCTTAAAAGGGCCAACCAGCTGCAGATAAACCATGATGTCACCCATGGAGCGAATTATTACTACCGCGTCAGAGCTTATTCGGACAAAAAAGACGGCTCGAGGGTATACGGCGGCTACTCAAATATAGTCAGAAAGATTCAATACTATTCACCCTCCTTCAGTATTTTAACATTGGATAAAACCGACCCGGAAATCAGCTTTTATTTGATGTCTGTCACTAACAAGGGAAATTATAACCTGGTTTTCTATTCGCGAAATTCCATGTTAATTGACCATGATTATACAAGTTTTAACAGAGATACTTTCCTGATAGACTCTGATGCCCTTTCTGAATACCATACTCTGAGAGAGGCGCCATGGATCACGATTGCGCCGGGCGAAACAAAAATACTGACATACTGGGTTAAAGGGGATCCCACATGGGTGGACCCTAAGACTACACTCTTTTATGAATTCAAGTACGATGGGGTAGAGTATGTCGGCTATACCAGCCATAACTCAGGGTCATATTATTATAAAAAGTAAACAAGAGCCATTCCATTGAATGTGCTGCAGTGTGCAATAAGAAAACCTCAGACAACCTGACTGGCAGGTCGTCTGAGGTTTTCGAATTTGCTGATATAAAGCAGAATCACACCGGTGAAACCATTCCGTTAAATCACTCCGGCTATACACACCGGTGAAACCATTCCGTCAAATCACTCCGGATATTCACACCGGTGAAACCATTCCGTTAAAACACACCGGTGAAATCATTCCGGTTATACACACCGGTGAAACCATTCCCTTAAATCACTCCGGTGTGGCAGCGAAGAGGAAAGTGAAAGTACCGTCTCGCCGGTCGGAAATCGCAGTTCGGAAATCATCAGTCGGAAATCATCGGTCGGAAATCAGACCAGATAACCGGACATGGTGGACTCGGCCAGCAGGCGGCTGTCTTCGTCGTGCCCGACCTCTGCGATGCTGGACAGGTGGTTGGCGATTCGGTTGATGGAATTGATGGCCTCGATAAAAGTCAGACCCTGTTCAAATGTACATTCGCCTTCGTGGACACGTTTCATGTGTCCGGCTTCCGCGATGTTTGCGTCACGCACGATGTCGGTCTCCTTGCTGCGGATATCCCGGTACATATCCTCTGTCAGGGTACGGTCCAGGAAATGGGGCATGACTTCATCCAGAAGACGGGAGCACTCGTCGGCGATGTGTATCAATTCATCAATGGCCTGTTCCGAATAGCTGATTTTAGCATCGACATTCTTCTCATTCTGCACCCAGATCTTCACGCAATGGTCACCGATCTGTTCCAGATCGTTGATGGCCTGGAAGCAGGAACCCATATAGTGGGCGACGTTGTAGGGGAGACGGCGGTTGTTGGCCTGCATCAGGTAGCTGGAGATCTCTCCTGTCAGGTAATCGAGCACTTCTTCGTTGTCACGGATTTTGCCGTCAGCACTCAGATCTCCGTTAGCCAGTCCATCGATAGCGAGCTGGAAACTGGTGCGGATCAGGTCGACCATGCGGCCGATCTCTTTGCTGACCTGGAGGACGGTGACGTTGGGGTTACCGACAAGGTTCTTATCGATATATTCCAGACGAAAGGCGGACTCGTGAGCCTGTTTGGGAATAAATTTATAAGTCAGCTTAACCACCTGGTTTGTCAGGGGCAGAAGGACAAGGGCAGTGACCAGCTTGAAAAGGATATGGAAGGCGGAAATCTGAAAGGCGGGAGCAGCAATCGCACCTTCAAGGACCTTGGTCAGAGGTGTGATCATGGTAAGAGGCATGAAGATGACTGCGCCGATCAGGTTGTAAATCAGATAGATGAATGCCGCGCGCTTGGCATTGTTCTTGGCGTTCAGAGCGGACAAAAGGGGAGGCGTAGACGAACCTACGTTGATGCCGCATACCAGGAAGGCCGCGAATTGCAGAGGCATCAGTCCCTGCATGGCCAGAGCCTGCAGGATACCGACAGAAGCGGAGGATGACTGGAGGATCGCGCAGAGCAGGACACCGACCAGAAAGCCCAGAATAGGATTCGTGGCGTTTATGATAAATTTCTGGAAAACGGGAGAATCCTTGAGAGGGGACATCGAAGAGGACATGGTCTTCAGACCCTGGAACAGCAGTCCGAAACCAAGAATAACCTGGCCGATGTATTTGGTCCTTTTGCGCTTGGCATAGAGCAGCAGCAGTGCTCCGATGGCGATACAGATCGGAGCCAGGGCGGAAACATCCAGAGCGATCAGGATCGAAGTGATAGTGGTACCGATGTTGGCACCCATGATAACTCCTGTCGCCTGGGCAAGATCCATGATGCCCGCGTTGATGAAGCCCATGACCATGACCGTAGTCGCTGATGAGGATTGGATGACGACAGTGACGACCGTACCGATCAGAAAGCCCATGATCGGCTTACGGGTCAGTTTTTCCAGCAGATCCTTCATCTTAGAACCTGCTGCCAGGTTCAGACCTTCTCCCATGTAATGCATGCCGAAAAGGAATGCGCCCAGACCGCCTAATAGCGAGATAATACTTCCGATTCCCATAGTGTTACTTCCTTTACATTTATAAAAGATGTTTTTGTGACGATGATCCGTGTGTATAAAAACACGGGCGAATCCGGAATACTGTGATAGAGCAAGCCCACAGATGTCCGCAAAATTCTGCTATTTTATATCACACATCTATAATGATAACGCAAATGATGCTTTGTGTATGTAAAAAACTGCTAATTGAAGGTTAATTTTATGTTAACTGGTCTCGGATTCCTCGCCGGCCGGATCCGGTTCAACATGTGTTTTAACCCGCTTCTCAATGTGTATGAATTGGTATTAGCCCAACTGTGAAGGTCTGTTTTTGTCGAGGACTGCCTGCAGCAGCCGGTTCTGCTTGAAGTATTCGGCAGTGATGCCGCACTCGCCTATATTTCTGGCGTTTTCCTGCTTGACTCCTTTTTTAAAATCGGCGTGATAATCCGATCCTCCGGAAATAATGGAGACGCGGCCGGCATAGCGCTCCCTCACTTCCCGCTCAATCTGTTCCGGTGTCAGGGTGCCTCCGTAGCTTGTCTTCGAGTAGGGATAGCAGGCCTCAATGCCGTCCAGCCCCGCCCTGATCAGGCGGTCGATGTAGGCTGCGCGGTTCATGGTTCCCTCCGGAAGCCGGACGGGTTCGTTGACCAGGAAGGGATGAGCCATGATTGCGATGCCTCCGCAGCGGTGCACCTGGTGGATCACTACCACAGGATCCGGCTTTTCACGCAGGATTTGGTATGCAGGGGTGTTTTTGACCATGAGCTTGGCAGCGCTCCAGTCCTTTTGATATCCCTTGCGCGCGATCAGCTCAAAAATCATCTTTTTCTGAACCTGGTCCTCGGCGACGGGATTGCCCCCGTTTTCCAGGACTTCTTCCCAGGTCATCGCCATTCCGTCCGCAGACAGACGACGGACCAGTTCCCTGTAACTGCCGATCTTTGATTCCACAACAGATTTTTCCAGTGTATCGAACCATGGATCCGTCCAGTCACAGCCCAGGCAGACTATATGGCAGTCTTCGGCCGTGGTCTCGCAGGAGATCTCTATCCCGCGCAGAAGACGCAGTCCTTTAGACCAGGCATAGTCGACAGCATCCACGCTGGAAACGGCGGTTTCTGAAAAAGGCTCGTTTCCTCCTGCGCCTTCTTCGAGAGAATCGGATTTTCCCGTGATCACTGTGAAAGAATCGGATTTTCCGCCGGCCGATGAGAAGGACTCTGATCCCGTTGCGGGTGACTCATCGACTTCCCCGGGAGTTTTCATAGGACTGGAAATCCGGCTTTTTTTAGGAGGGCGGATATCGTGGTCGGTGATGGCCAGGATTTTCATACCGAGCGCGGCGGCGTGGTCAATGAGTTCCTGCGGAGTATCCGCGCCGTCGGATCTTGTGGAATGGCAGTGAAGGTCCACCGGGTAATTGGGCTGATAAGAGGCCGGATCAGCAGCGGGAGAGCAACTTCTGTTTTCTTCTTTCATGTTTTTTCCTTTTTTTACTGACAGTTTTACTGACAGTTTTTACTGACAGCGGGCTGCTTTAAAAGAGACTTTAAAAGAGACTCAGATCCTGTCTTTCGTAAAGATTTCCATGTGCTCCCGGGCTGTGGCCCTGATCGCGCGGGTCAGGTAACGGTCGAAACCGACTGGGTCAAGTTTGTCCGGAAATTCCTTAAAATAAGCTTTGCAGGTATCGAGATAGGCGTGCTTGATGGCGGTCGACACGTTGACTTTGGATCCGCCGTTTAGGATCAGTCTGCGGAAAGTCTCTTCGGACAGGCCGGTTCCGCCGTGGATTACGACGGGCGCCTCTACCGCTGTTTTCAGCTCCGCGACCAGATTGAAATTGATCGTGGGTGTGCCGATATAGACCCCGTGGGCAGTGCCGATCGCCGGCGCGTAGGCATCGATTCCGGATTCCCGGACAAAATAGATGGAATCTTCAAGACCGGCCAGGGAGGCGTCCTCCGCGGAGACTTTTACCGCATCTTCGACACCGACGATCCTGCCGAATTCGCCCTCCACGTCTACGCCTTTGCTGTGAGCATATTTTACGACTTCCCGGCAGCCGGCGATATTCTCCTCGAGGGAAAGCCTGGATCCGTCGTACATGACGGAGTCCCATCCGGCATCTACGCATGCTTTGGCCAGTTCAATATCCTGGCAGTGATCCAGATGGATCAGCACATTCACGGGTGCTTCCTCCGCGATCAGGCGGAGCATGGCCCCCAGCTCCGCGGGTCCGAATTCTTTCACTGTTACGACGGATGTCTGCAGGATGACCGGGACATCCAGCTCCGCTGCCGCCTGTACAACCGCGCTTGCGGACAGATAGTTGAAAATATTGAAAGCGCCTACCGCGTAGCTTTCAGCCTTTGCCTGCTGCAGTTCCTCCAGAAATGTTTTCTTTTCCCTTTTCATTTTTTTTACCTCCGAATACAGAATATACAAGCGCTATGCGCATAAAAATACATTAAAATATACGAATGCTTTCTCGAACTGTAAATCGATAAAACGCTGATGAAACGCGGATAAAACCCGGATAAAACGACGGGTAAAATGCGGATAAAACGCTAATGAAACCCGGATAAAACGACGGATAAAACGACGGATGAAACACTGATGAAACGTGAATCGGAAGGTTCCGTTTCTGGAACCGGCACTCTCTGTTATAATAGGAATAGCAATACAGTGCGGGGCCGCCGCTTCAAGATTTTTAGGCAAGGATTCTCGGTGATTCAATCTCCGAAAAGCTGACTCATTTTTCTGCGGTGCTGAAAGAATCGCAAAGCCCCGGCTTACGAAATCGTCCTTTGATAAAGCGCTAAGGATCATCAGAAAAAAGGATAATCACATGGACTTACATAATCTTCGGGATATTGACAACCTCTGCTGCCTGAGCCTGCTTTTTGCGGGAGGAGGCATTGCGGGATGGATCTATGAAATGCTGTTTTACCGCATCAATGACGGGATGTTTGTACAGCGCGGACAGGGGCTGGGACCCTGGCTTCCAATCTACGGATTCGGCTCTGTCTTCATCTGTCTTCTGGCAATGCGTTTTCGGAAATCTCCGCTCGCTGTTTTTCTGGTCAGCGCGGCAGTCAGCGGAATTCTGGAATTCCTGACCGGATGGGTCCTGTTCCACTGCTTCGGCGGTCTCCGTCTGTGGGATTACAACACGGAGATCTGGAACTGGGGCAATATCGGCGGCTATGTCTGCCTGCGCTCGATCCTGCTGTTTGCGCTCGCGGGGGTTTTTCTGATATATATTGCCGTCCCCGCTGTCCGGAAACTTGCAGGCATGATTCCCAAGCCCGGTTTTTATCTGATCGGATTTGTGCCCGGAGTCCTGTTCCTCATCGATATAATCGGCTGCTATCTCCTGCGCATCCGGTGAACTGAGCTGCCGCAGTCCCCGCCCTTTTTTCACTCTTCCACAGCATGCCGGAGCACTGTGTGCGCAGGCATCGTCAACGAGAAATTCGTGAAGACGATTTCTCGTTGACATCAGGGGAAGTTTGTGCTCCGGCACAAACTTCCGGAGTGAAAAATCTTGTATCGACAAGATTTTTCACTCTTCCGCCAAGATGAATTTCAGGACGACAGGGTTGTGGTCCGAGTACTGATATCCGGTCTCCATGTTCTGTACGAAAGTGCACTCGATATTATCTGAAATAATGAATCCGTCGAGTATGAAGACCAGGCTGTCTTCCGAATAGGGAGTGTTGGTATAGCGCGAGGTGTGCATGGTGCCTTCGGCGTAATCTGTACATTTGGTAAATCCGTCCGGGATGATCTGATCGGGAAAAGGGCTGCACCAGCTGTAGGATTCCGTGCTCCCGGGATTGAAATATTTATTTGAATCACCTGTGAAATCGTGGTTGAAATCGCCGGCGCACAGGACGTAATTGCCCTGTTTATACTCGCGCTGCATGTCCTCAAAAAGCATCTGCAGCTGGGCGTTCCCCTGGGCGGCATCTGTTCCGTAGGCGGACAGGTGCACGTTGAATATAATCAGCTCTCTGCCGTTTTCGACCGGGATCCGGGAATAATTGTAGCAGCGGTCCAGATCCAGGATTTTTTTGAAGCCGGTAGAGATGGGAAGGCTCCTGCGCAGGGAGGAAGTCATGTTCATGCGGCTCTGTGTGAGAAGTCCGGAATTGGATTTTCCGTGCGGGCTGCTGAGCGGATACATCAGATAGGCGGAATGGTAATTCTGCGCGAAGACACTGTCCCACTTCCCTTCTTTGTCAAACAGGCAGGTGATGACCTGAGACTGGTCCACATGCCAGCTCCTGGTGGAGTCCGTGTCGACTTCCTGAAAGAAGACAAGATCGGGGTCAAAGGAGAGCGCGGTCTGTGCTGTGCCATTCACACACTCCAGGACGCTTTCTTTGGAGCGGGCGCGGCTCTCTTTTCCGCCGTCCATGAAAAAAGTGAAATCCGCGGTGTAGGCTCCGAAGCCGATATTGTAGGTGACCGCAGTATATTCGCGGCCGGTCCGCGCGGCTTCCTCCGCGTTTCCCTGTATTTCCAGATTGACATTGTCCTCGATCCGGCTGTATGTCAAAAAAACGAATGCCGCATAGGCGATGACCGCCAGCAGGGCGATGATAAGGAGCCCCGCAGGAATGATTTTCCAGTTGAATTTCTGACTGTTCATTTATTTACCTGCTATTTCTAAATTACCGATAAACGTTATTTATCGCGGAAAATATGACAAAAAATATGATTTTAAGACTTGCCGAAGTCCTGTAAAGACCTGGCGGATCCGTATGTAAATAATACACCTTTAAATTATAACATAGGAAACCTCATATGACTGCGTGCTTTGCCCATTACCGCAAATACACGGGAAAGCGCAAATACGATTACCGCAATTACCGCAAAAACGCAAATACAATTTCTGCAATTACTACAAATACAATTTCTGCAATTACTGCAAATACAATTTCTGCAATTGCCGCAAATACAATTTCTACAATTACCGCAAATGCAATTACCGCAAATATGACACAATAACCCGTTGGAAAACAGATGGAAAATATCTGGAGGATGTAAGGATGAGGATGAAAGACGCAATCGCATCCCTGCAGCTGGGCAGGAAAAAACAGGCGGCGGTTCGTCAGCTTAGTACGGTCTGGAGTGAACAGGCAGAGGACGGGCCGGAGGCGGTGCCGCTTGCTGAATATCCCCGGCCTCAGTTCCGGCGGGCAGACTGGCAGTGTCTGAACGGCTGGTGGGATTACAGATTCCGTCAGGCAGGGGGGCTGACCGGGAACCGGATCGTAAAATCGACCGGGGCACAAGCGGCAGGTGCGGCAAAAGGAAAGAATCCAACCGGAGAACAGCCGACAGGTGCGGCAGAAGGAAAGAATCCAACCGGAGAACAGCCGGCAGGTGCGGCAGAGGGGAAGATTCTGGTTCCTTTTTCTCCGGAGACGGTCCGTTCCGGTGTGGTACGGACACTTTTGCCGGGGCAGGAACTCTGGTACAGGAGAAGGATTGAGAATCTGCGGATTCCGAAAGGAAAAAGGCTCCTCCTGCATTTCGGCGGGGTGGATGAGCGGTGCATGGTCTGGTGGAATGGTACCAGAGTCGGTGTTCACAGGAACGGCTACCTGGCTTTTTCCTTTGACGTGACAGAGGCGGCGCGCCCGGGAACCAATATTCTGGAGGTCTGCGTCCGGGATGATACAGACAGGGGAACAGCCTGCCGCGGAAAACAGACTCTGCAGCCCGGCGGGATGTATTACCATGCCCAGAGCGGGATCTGGCAGACTGTCTGGCTGGAAACTGTTCCCGAAGAGTATCTTTCAGACCTGAAATTCACACCGGTCACTGAGGAAAACTACGTAGAAGTGAAACTGCGTTTTTCCGCAGGCACCACCCCCGCGGCAGCAAATAAAAGAGGAGAATCTCTGAGAAAAACGTCTTCAGAGCCTCCTTCAGAGAATTCGACAGAACCTGCCGCGGATGATTTTACAGAACCTTCAGCAAAGCCTGCCGCGGATGATTTTACAGAACCTTCAGCAAAGCCTGCCGCGAATGATTTTACAGAACCTTCAGCAAAGCCTGCCGCGAATGATTTTACAGAACATTCAGCAAAGTCTGCCGCGGAGACTTTGACAGAGCAATTTGTCCGGATTACAGTCTGTCCTCCCCTTATTTTAAAAAATGACATTGATCTTCCGGCCATTGCTGAAATGAAGGACTCGGAAGGTATGAAGGTTCCGGAAGACACGACGAATCAGGAAGACACGACGAATCCGGCTGCCATGAAGGATCCGGAAGATATGAAGGATCCGAAAGATAAGAAAAATCCGGAAGAAAAGAAAAACCCGGAAGAAAACGAATACGTTTTCCGGAAAAAGAATTCTATGAAGGTGCGGATTCCGGTTCCCGACCCGAGGATGTGGAGCCCGGAGAGTCCCTGGCTGTACCCTGTCCGCATTGAGGCCGGAGAGGATGTGGTGGAGAGTTATTTTGCCATGCGCTCTTTCGGCACAGGCAGGGACGCAGTCGGAAGACCCTGTCTACTGCTCAACGGCGCCCCCTACTTTTTCCACGGTGTACTTGACCAGGGTTACTGGCCGGAAAGCCTGATGACACCGCCTGCGGACCAGGCCATGGTCTACGATATCACGCAGATGAAGGAACTCGGCTTCAACATGCTGCGCAAACATGTGAAGATCGAGCCGGCCAGATGGTACTGGCACTGCGACCGGATCGGCATGGTGGTCTGGCAGGATATGGTCAACGGCGGAGGTCCGGTACACAAGATTCTGGAGACCTATCTGCCCACCATTTTTCCGCCTTTGGGAAATCACCTTCCGGACAGTCTCTATCCGGTCCTCTCCAGGCAGGATGCCGGCGCCAGGCGCCGTTTCGAGGCGGATCTGCACCGCATGATCCGTCAGCTCTACAACTGTCCCTGTATTGGAATGTGGGTTCCTTTTAATGAGGGATGGGGGCAGTTTGACGCTCTCCGGATCGCGGACCAGGTGAAAAAAGAAGACCCAACGAGGCCTGTCGACCATGCCAGCGGGTGGTTTGACCAGGGCGGGGGCGATGTGCGGAGCGTGCACAATTATTTCCGGCCCCTGACTGTGGAAGCCGACAGACGTGCCTTTGTACTCTCTGAGTACGGCGGCGCGGACTGCTCCATTGCCGGGCATTCCATGAGCGAGGAGGAATACGGATACCAGAAGCTGGGGAAAGAGGAATTTCCGCAGACCTTCCGGAACCTGATGGACCAGATCCATGCACTGGCAGAGCAGGGCCTGGCAGGGGCAGTGTACACGCAGACCTCCGATATCGAGGAGGAGACCAACGGCCTTCTGACTTATGACCGGAAAGTGAGGAAAGCCTGATCATCGGGCAGAAACTCAGTGATGACAGCAAAGAAAAACAGCGGCAGAGTATATGACATCACCGGAAGAATGTGACAGCAAAAATATAACAGCAAGGATATGACAGCAGAAAATATAGCAGCAGAAAATATGACAGCAGAAAATATAGCAGCAGAAAATATGGCAGCAGAAAATATAGCAGCAGAAAATATGGCTGCAGAAAATATGGCAGCGGAAGAAATGATCAGCAAGGGAGAAGAGACACAGGATCCGGATAAAGAGACAGCGGAAACGGGGAAAGAGACAGCGGCCGCAGGTAAAGGTATAGCAAATGCGGATAAAAAGACGACGGCCGCGGAGCAAGAGACAGCGGCCACGGAGCAAAATACGGCAGCCGCGGAGCAAAATACAGCGGACGCGGAACAGATAAAAAAAGACCGGAGAATCTATGTCCTGAGCGAGGAAAAACCTGTAAAGGCAGTGATACAGCTGGGAGTGCCGCTGATCGCTGGCATGTTCATCATGGTTTTCTACAACATTGTCGACACTTTTTTTATCGGGCTGATGAGAGATGATTACCAGCTGGCAGCGGTCAACCTGGCCTATCCGGTCATGATGATTTCCATTGCGATCTCCAACATGGTCGGAACAGGCGCTTCGTCGCTCATAGCCAGAAGCCTTGGGGCAAAGCGGATGGACACAGCCTGCCGGACGCTCACGGCCGGATTCGAACTCACTGTGGTCAACAGTCTGGCGGTCACCTGCGCGGGAATGGCATTTCTTCCCGCCATCGTGAAGGGACTGGGCGCGCAGAGCAACACCTTCCTCTATACAGAACAATATACCCGGATCATCATTCTGGGCAGTCTGTTTACGATGGGAAATTATACGTCGGGCCAGCTTCTGCGCAGCGAGGGATCAGTGAAATATTCAGTCCTGGGAATGATCGCCGGCACTTTGGTAAATATCATCCTGGACCCGGTCTTTATTTTCGGTCTGGGACTGGGAATCCGGGGCGCAGCGGTTGCCACGATCCTGGGAAACGCAGCGGGCATGTTCATTTCCCTGTGGCTTTACGCGGGCGGAAAGACTCTGCTGAGCCCTTCACTGCGGTTCCTGAAACCGGAAGGGAAGATACTCGGGGAAATCTACTGGGTGGGCATCCCCGCTTCGCTGGAGACCCTGCTGACGTCGGCGGCCTACATCGTCAACAATAATCTCGCCGTGAGCTACGGGGAACTGACCGTGGCCGCAATGGGGATCGCCCAGAAGATCCTTTCCCTGGGCAGCTATATTTATCAGGGTTATGCGGCAGGGACCCAGCCGCTGATGGGCTACAATTACGGCGCAGGCAATTACAAACGGATGAAAGAAGTGCTGAGGGCCGGCATCCTGGTCGTCAGCGGCACGGAACTCTGTGTCATGGCCTTCTGCGGACTGGCGGCCCCGCAGCTGATCAGCATCTTTACGGACTCGCCGGAGGTGATCGCCACGGGCAGCAGAGTGCTGCGTACCATCATGTGTATCCTTCCGTTTGTGGGCGCGGTCTCCATGAGCAGGATGTCCTTCCAGGCAATGGGAAAACCGCAGTATGCTTTTGTGATCACACTGGTGCGCCAGCTGGTGCTATATGTGCCGCTTTTGCTGCTGCTGAACCGGATATTCGGTTTCGGCGGAATGATCTGGGCCCAGCCAGTGACAGAGATGATCATGATGGCTGTCTCGGTGTCGCTTCTTCTCGGCATGATCACGAGAGAAGACAGGCGGAGACAGCGGGAAGAGAGAACTGTATAACACTCCTTTTACTCTTTTCTTTAATCTCCACAGTTAATTGTGTCTCTATGAAAACACAGTTTATAGTTTCTCTGTGAAAAATGCCTGACAAATGAAAAGCCCCTCACAACAGTTCCGTGTGCTTCATTGGCACCGGCGCCATTGTGAGGGGCTTTTCAACATAAAGGGGGAGTATGAAAAATCTATTATATAAAGTGGGAGGTTTGATAAAATGCAACTGTTATCCTGGTCTTGAGCTGCTTGCGTCTTCCTTCCGCTTACATTAGTTATCATACAACATGATTCTAAAATCCCCATTCAGGAATTATTAAATAAAAATAATAAATCAAAAAAGGATGCATAAAATGGGACGCGGAGGAGTTTGACGCGCCGAATGCTCTGTATGGAATACACGGGAGAGGTCCGCAGAATGTGTAGTAAATGTGTATGAAACTCTGAAATACAGCGTTTCGCACAAACCGGCGCTCGAAAATTCCCCGCAGTCCTGCATGGTTGTGATTCTCTGCGCCTCAGTTCTCAAAAGCCCGGGTATTTAACAAAAATAATTTAAAACTATTTCCTGCTAATCTTTTCTTTTCTGCTTATCTTTGGGGATATTGTTTCCGCGGAGGGTCGTATACATATTCAGATAGGAGAGGAGCAGTTCTTTTTCATGAGCCATGCGCTCGTCGCTGCTGTCAAGGATCTGAAGCATTGAGGGCGGAATCTTTGTCTCCGGCGGGGCGGACTCGCCCTTGATCAGATAGTCCAGCGTGCAGTCCAGGATCTTTGACGCTTCGGTCAGAAGATCTACAGAGAGCGCTGCCACACCTCTCTCCGCATGACTGACGTGCTTGGTTGAGCAGTTCAGCCTTTCTGCCAGCTCTTCCTGTGTCATTCCCTTTGCTTTTCTGAGCGCGGCAATTCTCCTCCCTATTTCTTTATTCATAATGGCCATATCTCACTACCTCTTTAAAAGACCCATATAAGGTACGAACCATGTAAAGATCTCTGATCGCAGATGCAGTTCCGGAAGCACTTGCTCGGTCTTCATGCCGGAACTGCATTGATAATCTCCATCACATTGCTGCGGGAATGTGACTTTTTTCTTTAGCAGTCTTCATGAAAATTGCTGTCTGCAATTTCTTAAGATAAAGCAAAAAGAAGATTATTCTAAGAACCTGAGAGGTCTATTAGAGGTATGTAAAAGGTGTTGTTTTTTCCCGGGAATCAAGGGGGAGGGGCGCGAATGTGTGGAGCATTGCGGGAGCGTCAAAGCGCGAATGTGTAGAACATTGCGGGAGCGCCAAAGCGCGAATGTGTAGAACATTGCGGGAGCGCCGAAGCGCGAATGTGTGGATCATTGCGGGAGCGCTAAAGCGCGGAGCAATGCGAAGAATGTCCCTGGCGGACAAAAAGAAGGCGGACGATGATCGCCCGCCTTAAGTATTTTACGGCTTTCGAAGCAGCTTATGGCTTCTAAAATATTTTACGATTTCTGAAATGTTTTGATAATTACCCCCTTAAAGCTGTCGGATGAATGTTGAAATCCGGAGGCTGTCAACCTAAAAGCTTAAATAAAGTTCATTCCTGTTATAGCCCGTTGCGATCGTATAGCTTTTATACTCCGATAAGGTGATCGTGCGGGATATGATGTAGTTTCTGAAGGAAGACAGTTCGCAGTCACCCTCCGTTATATCAAACAGGACGCCTGAATCACGAAGAATCAGACGGACACCGGCATCATCCCGGATGACCATGAGTTCTGCGTCAAGCTTCGCCCCGGGGGGATTTTTATCTTTAATGGACATAAGCATATCTTCCGCAAATATGCCGGCCAGTTTACTGACCCTGACCCCGGAACTTTCCGCACCGGTCTGTGAAATCTGTTCCACCAGCGTTTTTGACATGTCGACCGCATTTTCTTCTGTTATTTCAAAATCATAGCAGTACATCCCGGTTTCCTCGTCCGGTGAGAGGAGCCAGGGCCATCTCTTTTTTCCATATATCAGGAAGGCGATCAACAGGATAAGAGCGACTGCCAGTACCTGAGAGAGGTCGATCATCAGCCAGAGACTCAGGGAACTCCTGAACAGTTTTAACCCTATGAAAGCGCATACGATCGGCAGAACCAGATCTTTCAGGGCGCTTGCAGCCAGGGCTAAGACTGATTTTTCCAGGAGATAGTAGTATATAAAGAGCATGGTGGCAATCGACACAAATACAAGGGAAATGCCGATCAGGCGCAGGACCAGGGTTCCCTGTTCAACAAGCGGGCTCCCGGTGATTCCGAACAGTCTGATGAGCAGAGGGGCACAGATAATAGTAATTAAAGAAATGATCAGACCAAACTGGAACATGGCGGCATTGACGGCGCGCATGAGCCTGCGCTGGGCCCATGTGTTTTGCTCTCCCCGAAGCATGCAGACCAGAGGCTGCATTGCCATAGCCAGTCCCAGAAACAGGGTTGACAAACTCGTGAATCTTTCTGCCACAGCCAGAAGAGTGAACGTTTCTTCCCCGAACCGGGAAATAAACATTCGATTCAGAATCATATACATCAGAGCGCTGAAGGCAAAAGTGGAGGCTTTCACCACGCCGTTTTTACACATGCGCACGAACTGTGTGAACTGAAAAAACAGGATCAGGCGGACATGGCTTTTTCGTAAGTACCATATAAGGACGATGGCCAGAAAGATCAGCTTGCAGGTGACGGATGCGGTCGCAAGGCCTTTTATACCCCACAGTTTGGTGAAGAGAATGGACAGAAGTACATTCCCGACAATTTCCGTGGTGTTTGCCGCGGCTGAGACGGATTCTCCGCCGTCGCACACCATCACATTGTCCAGCACGCATGACAGGGGATCCAGCGCGAGATAGATAATGATGATTCCATAGTAGTCATTGACGTATCCGGCTATTACGTCGCTGCAGCCCATGGTCTCAAGAAAAAAACGTTTACAGAGCAGAAGAGTAAGAAGGAGGACAAGTCCTGCGACGACTGCCGTCAGCACGCCCTGGCCGAAGATCTTGTCGGAGCGTTCTTTGTCTCCTTTACCAATGTTGTAGGAATAGTCCAGCAATGTACCGGAATTGATCACACAGGAAATAAAAGATCCGACCGACATCAGCGGCGACACGAGAGCAACTGCCGAAAGGGCGTCTGTTCCCAACATGTTTCCTGAGACCAGGGAATCGGTAAAGGATACCAGGCAGGACGCTGCCTCAACTACGATGGCTGCTCTCAGTATGGATTTATATTTTTTTATTAAAAATAAAGGCTCTTTGCTCTGTATCATGGCTGGTCTCTCATCCGCAAATGCTGTCTTTTGGTTTTATGCCGCTCATGCCCCGCCGTTTGCAGTGCTCAGGACTCACCGGACTCGACTTGTGCCTTTGACTCACGGGACTCACCGGATTCGCCCTCTGCCCCGAACTCGTCGGATTCGCCCTCTGTCCCGAACTCGTCGGATTCGCCCTCTGCCCCGGACTCACCGGGCTCATCAGATTCACTTTTGGCCTCTTCTTTGAGAACGGCATATACAAGAGAATCGATTTCTCTGCGTATTTTCTCCGTCTCTTCTTTTGATTCGAATTCAAAAACGGGTATGGATAAGGGTCTTGTCGCTGTGAGGATATCCGGGACAGGCTTTCCATCCTTGCGCCCCAGCGGATACCTTTGTTCCACCAGTTTGTCCGAGAGGGAGGGATCGATATGCACATGATCCAGAATACCTTCCCTGTCGCTGAATACGGAGTAGGCGATCATGTTTCTCCTCGTTTTGGGGAGAGTCTTATAGCTTTCAAAATAGCTGTTGTCTCCGACAGCGGTAGTGACCAGAAGTTTCGTGAGGTCGACTCCGCAGAAGTAGTGTATGTGCTGGGGATTATAGTAGCCCGACGGCCGGGGATTGATCTCGATGACAAAGAAATCCCCGTCTTCGGTAAAATAGCCCTCAATGTTGTAGTGTCCGATCCGGACTCCGGACTCCTTCAGGACAGCCTCCACTGTTTCTTTGATGCGCCCGGCTTCCTCTTCCGTCAGTTCGGCGGGGTAGACATCATAAATGGGACGCAGAGGAGCTTTTTCAACTCTGTAGCTGTCTCTGAGACCGTCCCATATGATCTCATCACCCAGCAAAAATACATCCAGTTCTCTTGCCCGGAGAGATTTATGCTCTATGAATTCCTCCACACAGACGCTGCCGTTTCTGGAATTGGCGGAAGCCTCGGAAAAGGCCGCTTTTAATTCCTCCATATCGTTGACAACTGTCTGCCCGAAAGATGATGAACATAGTTCAGGCTTCACTATAAGAGGAAAACGCAGCGGCAGTGCCGCCTGGTCCAGCTCTTCTTTATTATGGACCACTACATGTCCCGGGCAGAAAACCTGTGCTTTTTTCTGCAGTTTTCTGAATTTATTTTTGGAGAGCAGGATCTCAATGGATTCGGGTGAATTCCCGATCAGGCCCAGTTCCGTACTGACCCTGGCGACCGGGATCATTGCCTTATCGCAGAGCCCGACGATTCCGTCCGCCTTCGCGTCAGCCGTGATCTTCAGAAGAGAAGACGGGTCCTCCCAATCGATCTCATGGCATTCATCCGCCAGCTCCGCGATGATGTCATCGGGCTTGTCTCCGCAAAAAACAGTATAATAACCCAATTCCTTTGCTGTTTTAAGTGTCATTTCTGCTCTTTCGTCAGGCGTTGTACTTACAATAACCAGAGTTTTCATTGTTTTTAAATCATTTCCTTTCATCGGGACCTGGCTGTCTTTTTCTTTGACCTGCGGCGGACGGGAATTTTTCCTTTTATCATGGCCGGACAGTCTTTTTCTTTGACCTGCGTCGGACGGCTTTTTTCCTTTTGGCATCGGCAGCCTTAGATCTTATTTTCAGGACAGTCAGAGTGATCAGGATCAGGACTGCTCCCACTGCCAGGCCGGGAACAGCGCTCCGGGTAAAACCGGCGACGATATATGAGATCATGCTGACCGCGGCAACTGTGAAAGCATAAGGCAGCTGAGTGGATACATGCTCCAGATGGTCTGCCTGGGCGCCTGCGGATGACATGATAGTAGTATCCGAGATTGGGGAGCAGTGGTCTCCGCATACCGCTCCGGCAAGGCAGGCGGAGATTCCTATGATCAGAAGCGGATCATCCACAGGGAAAGCCGCCGCGGCCACTGGGATCAGTATGCTGAAAGTGCCCCAGCTGGTACCGGTGGCAAAGGCAAGAAAGATCGATACCAGGAAGATCACGGCGGGCAGCATTGCGTACATGCCCGATGAACTTCCCGCGATCAGATCGTGTACGAATTCAGCCGCTCCCAGAGAGGAAGTGACCGTCTTCATCGCCGTCGCGAGCGTAAGGATCAGGATGGAGGGGATCATGGCGCTGAAGCCCTTGGGCAGACATTCCGAGATATTCCTCAAGCTGACAGTTTTTCGGACAGCGAAATACAGGCAGGACAAAAGATAGGCGGCAAGACTTCCCAGAGGAAGGGCGATAAACGCGTCTGTATTGCCCAGAGATTCAATGATATTCCCGGTATTTTCGGGGCCGATCCACGGGGTTTGGCCATAGAATCCGCCCGCGTACAGCATGGCAAGGGTGACAAAGAAGATCAGCAGCAGCATGGGCAGTATGAGGTCCATGATCCTGCTCCGGGGATTGACCTTGACATCTTCCTGCTCCTGTCTGCTGTTTTTGCTTTCCATTCCTGCCTTCCGCTGGGATTCTTTCATTTTTCCGTAGTCAAAATCCATCAGCAGCAGGCAGGGGATAAAGAACAGGGTAAGCAGGGAGTAGAAATTGTAGGGAATCGTGCGGATGAAAAGCTGTATTCCGGTGATGCCGGTCCCCATATCGCTGGCCACGAAAGCGACAGCTGCAGCCCAGGAGGAAATCGGCGCTATCATACATATGGGAGCTGCCGTCGCGTCGATCAGGTAGGCGAGCTTGGCCCGGGAGATCTTATACTGGTCTGTCACGGGACGCATGACACTTCCGACTGTCAGGCAGTTAAAGTAGTCGTCGATAAAGATCAGTATGCCGAGCAAAAAAGTGACCAGTCCCGCGCCAGTCCTGGATTTGACCTTTTTCCCTGCCCAGCGGCCGAAAGCCACACTGCCTCCTGACATATTTACCAGCACGACCAGACTTCCCAGTATGATCAGAAAACAGGTATTGCCGGCAAGACTCGAGACAGCCGCGGATAAGCCGTCAACCACGATCAGATTGAAGGCGGCAACGGGATGGAATCCCACAGATAAAAATGCGCCGACAAAAATGCCTGCAAACAGGGACGAATAAACCTCTTTTGTGATCAGTGCCAGCACGATCGCAATGACGGCCGGAAGTAATGAAAATACGGTTCCGTGAAACATTTTATAAGCACTCCCTTCTCTTAAATGCTCTGACCTAAATGTTCCAGGAGACAGGGAAGGGGACGGTTCTCCGTCTCCTGTCCCCTTCGACAGGAGACAAAGAACCGTCCCCTGTCTCCGCTTCCCCTGTCTCCCTGTCTCCTTTAAAGCGGTTGGATGTGTGTCATATTTGGAGGCTGTCAGTCTGATAGCTCAAATAAATTTCATTCCTGTTATGGCCTGTTGCAATCATATAGCTTTTATACTCGGATAAAGTGACCGTGCGGGATATGATATAGTCTCTGAAGGAAGACAGTTCGCTGTCACCCTCCATTATATCAATCAGGACACTTGAATCACGCTGAATCAGCCGGACACCGGCATCATCCAGGATCACCATCATTTCTGCATCGATCTTCGCCCCGGCAGGATTTTTTTCTATAATGGACATGAGCATGTCTTCTGCAAATATGCCGGCGAGTTTACTGACCCTGATGACAGCATGTTCATCACTGGAAACCCGTCCTGCAGAACCATCTATGGGAAGCTGAAGACCTGAGGTCTGTTCACCGGAGCTCACCGTGCCTGCCTGTGAGATCAATTTTACCAGTGTATTTGACAAATCGACAGCGTTCTCTTCAGTTATCTTAAAGTCAAAGCAGTACATTCCGATGATTCAGAAGCATGTACATCAGAGCGCTGAAAGCAAAAGTGGAGGCTTTTACCACGCCGTTTTTACACATACGCAGAAACTGAGAGAACTGAAAATTCAGAGTCGGGCGTACATGGCTTTTCCGCATGTACCATACAAGGACTATGACCAGGAAGATCACCTTGCAGAGGATGGATGCGGCAGCCAGGCCTTTTATTCCCCACAGCCGGGCAAAGGCAATGGACAGAAGAACATTTCCGACAATTTCCGTGGTATTTGCCGTGGCCGAGACGGATTCTCCGCCATCGCAAACCATCACATTATCCAATACACACGTTATGGGCTCCATGGCGAGATAGAAAATGATAATTTTATAGTAGTCTTTTACATATCCGGTCATTGCGACGCTGCAGTCCATGCTCTGAATAAAATAGTTTTTGCAGAGCAGGAGGGACAGAAGGAGGACCACTCCGGCGACGACTGCCGTCAGCAGTCCCTGACCGAAGATTTTGTTGGCGCGGTCACTGTCTCCCTTACCCACATTGAAGGAATAGTCCAGCAATGTGCCTGAATTGATCACACTGGAAATAAAGGTTCCGACCGACATCAGTGGTGACACGAGTCCAACTGCAGAAAGTGCTTCTGGTCCAAGCATGTTTCCGGAGACCAGGGAATCAGTAAAGGATACTAAACAGCACGCTGCTTCGGTTACTATGGCGGCTCTAAGAATTGATTTATACTTGTTGATTAAAAAAGACGGTGTTTGGCTCTGTATCATGACCGGTTTCTTATCTGCAAATGCTGTTTCCTGTTTTTTCGGCAGGCAGTGCCTGCCGGCCGTTCAGGTCGCCCGGCGTTCAGGTCTGCGGGCCGTTCAGGTCGCCCGGCGTTCAGGTCTGCCGGCTGTTCAGGTGCGCCCGGCGTTCAGGTCTGCGGGCTGTTCAGGTGCGCCCGGCGTTCAGGTCTGCGGACTGTAAACCGGCCGGAGAGGAGCTCTTTCGATTCTGTAACAGTCCCTCATGCCGTCCCATATAATCTCATCACCCATCAAAAAGACATCTATTTCTCTTGCCCGGAGGGTCTTCTGTTCTATAAACTCCTCCACACAGACTCTGCCGTTTCTGGAATTGGAGGAAGCCGCGGGAAGGGCCGCTTTTAATTCCTCCATATCATTGACGACTGTCTGCCCGAAAGATGATGAACAAAGCTCCGGCTTAACTATGAGAGGAAAACGCAGTGACAGCGCATCAATATTCAAAACTTTTTCCTTTCACCGGGGACGGGCTGTTCCCACCGCAAGGCAGGGAACAAGCTTAAGGTAAAACCTGCAACTATATATGATATCAAACTGACAGCGGAAGCTGTGAAAGCAAAGGGGAGCGTCTGCCCGGATTTCAGCATGATTATAGCAAATACAATGCATGGGCGCAAAAAATGTTCGCCCTTATAATCGTTTAAATACATTTTTACGTTGATTTGACAGAAAACCGGGCAGGGTACAGTCGCTGCATATAGATGTGCGCCCTGGCTTGTGTTAGGATAAGGAAAACGTATTAATCCGGATAATAAGGACCTGAAAAGAAAGCGGCAGAGCCTGTGATTGCGCAGGCTCTGCCGCTTTCGTCCGGGATAATGACTCGTCCGGGATAATGACCCGTCCGGGATAATGACTCAGCCGGGATATCGACTGAGAGGGGATATCGATAATGCCGGGGGTTGTCCGGCTCTCCTGAGCGGGCGGTTTACCGGTAAAGGAGGATCACGTCTTCTATACTTTTGCCTTCCTCCAGCATGCGGAGCATGTCCATAGCTGGATTGGATTTTCTGTTCAGCCTGTCGTAGAGGGGATCCAGGAAACATTCTTCGTTCATTCCGCGGGCGGCCAGACCCTGCCGGGCCAGATCCAGGATCTGGCCGACGAGCCGGTACAGGTCTTCTTTGGAGATATAGGGCGGGTACTGCCGCCGAACGAAGAGATGGCGCAGTTCGCTGGCCGTGTAGCCGTGATGGTAAAGCACCTGGTCATTTTCCAGAAGCTGGTCGAGTTCTCCGAGCTTTTCCAGAAGCCCCAGATGGAAGGCGGCAACGCAGAATGTGTCCCGGATGGGCTGGGTGCAGCAGCTCCGGAATTCCACAGTTCCGCGGTAGGTCAGGTCTTCAAATTTGAAGGTCCGCAGGTACTGCAGGTCCTCCAGTTCGGGCTTGAACGTGCAGGTCTCAAAGCCACCGCTCTCCGGATCATAGTATTCCCCTTCAATTTCGGGAAGTTCCATGTAGGCCAGGAGAGGTGTCGGGGCGAAGTTCAGATATTTCCCGTTGCGTTCCACGCAGTACAGGCTCGTCGAGGAAATATAATCCAGCAGTTCGTCCTCACTGTAAAAATCACACTCGTACATGCCGACATTGTGGGGATTGATGCCATGCGTACTGTTCTCCCAGAACATATCGCGCACGCAGATCATTTCATTGTTCTCACCCAGAAGGACTGAATTGGAAAACAACAGGGCCTTGACGGGTTCCAGCCTGGAGAAAGCCCGGAAGATCGTGATGAGATCCGTGTCCATGACGTCCAGCTGGACCTGCGAAGCGCTGGAAAACGTGCCGAAGGCGGGGTGATGGTGGAAATGCATGGGCAGTGACCGATAGCGGGGGTAGGAGTGCAGGTGATGAAAAAGCATGCGGTAGCGCCCGTTAGGGATCGGAACATTGTGGTTGTAGATCCGGTATGGATTGACGCCCATTCCCGTCATTGTGTAATCATGAGCGGAAAAAAGCTCCTGCAGCACATCATAATAGTGAAAAAAACGAATCTTGGCCAGCTGCAGATCCTGCGCCCTCCCCAGCGAGAGCTCGATATTATTATAGGAACAGTCAAAGGAGAGAGAATCACCCGTTACAGGATCCGCCGCCAGAATCACCTCGCCCTCGTCATCCCGCTTCTCGGGCACAAAGCCGCAGATATCCATAAAACGCTCAGCGGTTTTGTGTACGAGGTCAAAATCCACGGCTTCCTTTTTCAGATTCAGGATCGGCATCTCTACTTCGATTCCCGAATAAAGTGGGCGCTCCTTTCTGGTCGGCTTCAGATATTTTTCCTCAAGTGCCTGCCTGATAATAGCTGCGTCCATTTTTGTTTCTCCTACAATAATATGAACAGTGATAAAAAACGTGATGATGAATCGCCTGCCCCGCGAGATCATTGCCCGGACAGAAAGCAGATTGCCCATCCGGTGGAATCATTGCCCGGACAGAAAGCAGATTGCCCATCCGGCGGAATCATTGCCCGGACAGAAAGCAGATTGACTGCCCGGCAGAACAATCGCTCTCACAGAATAGAAATTGCCGGTCCGGCGGAACAATCGCCCCAACAGAGCATCAGAGACTTGCATAGGCCATGTAGAGATACTTCAGATCCTCAGGATTTTCCCTGTATGCACAGCCGTGGCAGCGGCCGCAGTCCATGAGGCATCCGTTCTCAAAAGACAGAAGCCGCATCATGGGAACAGGCTTCCATGGGCAGGAGTCCAGGGGGACTGTGGCAAACAGGCAGAGCCCGTCCCCTTCCAGCATATAGAGCGTTTTTTCACAGTTTGTATGGACATACAGGGTGTCCCTGTAATGGAAGAGGATGTTCAGCTTGTTGCCGGGAGCCATCCTCTCAAATTCATCTTCCCAGAGGGTAAAGCGCTCCTCCCGTGTCATCTCGCGGCCAAGCTGCAGCTCTCTTTGAAGCAGCAGGTCCATAAGTCGAAGGAGGATCCGCTCACTGTCGGTCTCCCCCAGCTGTTTGTGATAATAGATGTTGAGGGGAGAATAACTGAAAATGGTTCCGTTGTGAGCCAGCGTCCCGCAGCGGCCGGCCATGGACCGCAGCATGAAAGGATGGCAGTTGACAGGCTCCACATTCCCCACTGTAGCCCGGCGGATATGGGCTATGGCATTCTGCGCCGCAAAGCCCTGTGACAGCAGGGCTGCCAGTTTCTCACTGCGGGACGCCTGGACTGCTTCCCGCAGAATCTCAGGCGTGTCGTCCATATCCGGAGTTTTTTCACTGTATCCTTTATTTTCATGCTGCGGAAACACGGCCAGTCCATAGCCATGAGGATGTTTGTCTGAATGGGAAAAAAACGTGCGCAGCCAGTCTGTGATGTCTATGCTGTGATCCGCGCTGACGGCAAAGAGTTCGCACATGTTCTGTCCACCTGTTCTGCATAACGGCCCCCCGGGATGAGGAGTTTGCGCTTTTGATATTCGATGGTTGAGAGCGCGTCAAAACGTCCGATCGCTTCGAAGGTACAGGCCATTTCCGAGAGGACTTCCAGGGCTGCCTCACGGACCGGCCTCAGGACCGGACCTTCCCGGATCCAGATACGTCTCTCATCAAACAGAGATGCCTGTTTCATATTGGTGATAGCGTCCTTCTGTTCTTTTTCATCCGGCAGATGGTCTGGAAAGAAGGAGCACCAGATCAGGAACAGCCTCAGGAAACGAAGGTCCTCCAGGGCTATACCCGCCGGCTCGAGGGGATTGAGATCCAGCATTCTGAGCTCAATGTGGTCGATTCCTTTCCTGAGCCCGTCCAGGGTGTTGATTCCACGGGGCTTGAGACGCACCGGCAGATAAAGTTCAGAGGAGGAATAGAGCATTCCGTCCCTGACATAGGACTCTATGCTGTCGCAATAGGAGGCAGCCCCGGAGAAGTCCAGGACAGGAAGGAATGAATTCCAGTAGCCTTCCTTTCCGCATCGCACAGAAGAATATACCGGCCTGACACCCTCCCGGCACTGGCCGAAGGTTTCTGCCCGGTAAGGGCCGGGACTTGCCGCGGTCAGCCAGACCAGCAGCCAGGCATACCGCAGCGTGCAGACAGCGGCCTTCAGATACAGAGCGTCAGTTTCCATCCCCAGAAACGAAGGATATTCCGGCGCGTAGGAAAAATTGTAATGAATGCCGGATAAGAGCATTCTTTCAAGACCATATTTTTCCAACAGGTATTGCCTGTATTCTTCCTTATGGGCATTTTCGCCTGTAAAATGCGCGATCCTCACTTCGGAGGGAACATAAGCGGGAGGATTGGAAGAAGTGTGGAGTGTCTCTCCGGATTCCGCAAGCCTCTGCAGCGCTTCCGTATTCATCTGTGAGATCATCCCGTAGAGTTCCTCTGTGCTGCCTGCCACAGGTGTGATGATCTCAAGCTGGCTCTCCGCAAAATCTCTTGAAAAATGCGGATCATCTCCAAAAGGATGGTCAGTGCGCGCGATCCGCCCGTCTGCTTTCATGACGCGGAGACTTTCCTTTTCAAGGCCGAAGCCGCCGCCGAAGGCAGCCTCCAGCCCGTTTCTGCCCAGCCTGGCTGTGATCTCTGCTGCTGTTTCATATGGATTCCTCATGATTTGGTCCTCATCCTTCCCGTCCTGCCGCTTGTGAGAGCATCAACATTAACCCTGCTCTGCAGGTCTATGGAGCTTTCCTGCGGTCGCAGCACTTGCTCTGCAGGTGCCATCATTAAGGGATTAAAGGATATTTGCGCCACTCTTCAGCACAAATATCCGGAGTGTACTATGTATAGTTACAACATTATAACCGATACACCTACTATGTCAATAGGTGTATATGCAAAAAAACAGATATGAATTCACTAAAGGACAGATGATGGAAGCATGGAATGGATAATTTGAATTCACGCATTTTTAATTTCGACATGGAATTCCTTTACGCATTAAAGAAATGGTGGCATACTTGTGGTTATGACCCCCTGTTTACAAACTCATATGATCAAGTGATGAAAGCTGCACGCTGTTTATTCATGATATGCCCCTGGAGCGGGGGAGGAGAGCCCCGCTGAGGTAAAACCGGAAGGAGTCGTTATGTCAAATATTTATAAGGGAACACTGGGACTGATCGGAAATACACCTCTGGTAGAGGTTGTCAATATTGAAAAGGAGCTGGGACTGGAAGCCACCATCCTGGTAAAACTGGAATATTTTAATCCCGCAGGCAGCGTCAAAGACAGGATCGCAAAGTCCATGATCGAGGACGCGGAGGAGAAGGGCCTCCTCAGGGAAGGCTCTGTGATCATTGAGCCGACATCCGGCAACACGGGCATCGGCCTTGCCTCTATTGCCGCCGCCAAGGGATACCGCATCATCCTGACCATGCCTGAGACCATGAGCGTGGAGCGCAGGAATATTCTCAAAGCCTACGGCGCGGAGATCGTCCTGACCGATGGATCCAAGGGGATGAAGGGGGCGATCGAGAAGGCCGAGGAGCTCGCCGCCGGGATTCCCGGCAGTTTCATTCCCGGACAGTTTGTAAATCCGGCAAATGCCGCGGCCCACAGAGCCACTACCGGTCCCGAGATCTGGAAGGACACGGATGGGAAGGTGGATATTTTCATAGCGGGTGTCGGCACAGGAGGTACTTTGACAGGCACCGGAGAGTATCTGAAGGAACAGAATCCCGCTGTCAGGATCGTCGCCCTTGAGCCTGCGGATTCACCGGTCCTCTCCGAGGGGAAGGCAGGCGCCCACAAGATTCAGGGCATCGGCGCTGGTTTTGTGCCGGATGTTCTGAACACTCAGGTGTATGATGAAGTCTTCAAGGCGGACGGAGATGATGCTTTTGCCGCCGCAAAGCTTCTGGCGAAAAAAGAAGGTATTTCAGTCGGCATTTCCTCCGGCGCGGCTCTTCACGGCGCAATCGAACTGGCTAAACGCCCGGAAAACAAGGGTAAGGTCATCGTGGCCCTGCTGCCCGACAGCGGCGACCGCTACTACTCGACAGCCCTGTTCACCGATTGAAAACTGAAAGCTGTGCAGGAAAAGAATAAAAAACAGGGGAGACATTCCTGAAAAAAAGAGCAGGAGCAGAGAAAAAACAGAGCAGAAACAGAACAGAAAAAGAGCAGGAACAGACCAGACGTTGAGCGAAACGGAACAGAGATAAAGGGCTGTTATGCAGCGAAACATAAAACCGAAATATGCCCCCTTTCCGGCGGACAGGCGAAAAGCAAAAGCCTGTTGCCCGAAAGGGAGCATATTATTTTTCGGGATTTTCAGCTAAATAACATCCCCTTGTGATTTGGTACTGATTCCAACCTTCAATCTGTGCGTCTGTTCCACCTTTTTTATCAGAAGACATGGATATTGCGCAATGGAGAATTATCGTTTGGGTCTGGTCCAGTTCCGGTTCAGTTCCGGTTCAGCTCCGGCTTTGTTCCAGTTTAGTTCCGGTGATCGATCACCCACTGTCTGATGTTCTGTTCTTCATCCGTTACGTTTGCCCCCTGGACTGCAAGTCCTTCCAGGACTTCGGCGCCGGGTTCCAGTTCCCGGATCGTTTCGACGGTACCGGAGAAGCGGCTTCCCTCGTGCGTGACAAAGACGTTGACAGTCTTTCCGGACAGATCATGCGAGTCCAGGAAAGAGAAGACAGGCATGGGCAGATCGCCCCACCAGTTGGGGAAGACAAGATAGATCGTGTCGTAATCCTCAACAGCCTTTTCATCAGCTTTCAGCATAGGTCTGAAGCCCTCATTCTGTTCCTGCTTAGCCTGGTTGACTGTCTCATCGTAGTTGACCGGATAGGCATCCTCTGTCAGGATCTCCATTGTTTCACACCCGGCTTCCTCTGCGATCCAGGCCGCGATCTGACCGGCATTTCCCATAAGGCCATTTTCATCGACCCGGATACTTGCGCTGGAATCCGCGTCAACATCCGCGGGAAAATCCGTGTTGCCTACTCTGCTGAAATAGACAGCGAGTGCATTGCTGCCGGGAGCGCTGCTATCCTCTGCCGCAGCTGTGTCTGCATCCGCGGCGGTCTCAACGGCTGCCGCTTCAGTGCCTGCCGCCGCCGCTTCATTGTCAGCGACAGCGCTTTCCTGCTCTGTGCTCCCCTGCACAGCCTGGTCCGTTACTACATTTTCTGTTGTTTCTTCCTCTTTTTCCACATTCTCAGGTTCCTGTGAGTCTGTCACGGTTTCCTGGGGAGCAGAAGAATCCTGTCCGCCTGCAGCAGCACCGTTTCCGTTTCCACAGGCACAGAGCCCGAGGAGTAAACTGACCAGTAATATACTCATGGGTAACAGTCTCTTTTTCATTGATG
Organism: Lachnospiraceae bacterium; assembly: GCA_045117315.1. GTDB lineage: Bacteria > Bacillota > Clostridia > Lachnospirales > Lachnospiraceae > CAG-791. The sequence continues at coordinate 28,520 of JBGUNJ010000024.1, forward strand.
CCTCCTTGTCCGTCTTGGGTTTTGCTTAAATATCTAATTATTATATTTCTCGTTAAAGATTTGTGAGCGGGTCCCGAATACAATTCCTGCCGGCTGTCTGCTGTGCAATATCGAAGATATTCATGGGCAAAAGTGCTAAGAACCGTACCTGCTGACACCGTGTCAACAATTGCATTATAGCTACACGCTGACACTGTGTCAAGAGGTTTACATTTTTTTTCCGTTTATTTTGCTCTCTTTTTCCCATCTGTTTACTTTTTTTCCATTTCGTGAAGCCTCACACGACTTAAGTCGCGTGCTTCCTACTGCCAGCCTTGCGGCTGGTTCCCCTTTCGGGGTTCGGACTGCCTCTCCACCATACAGCCTGAGTTCAGCGGTCACACTGCCGCAGCAGTGAG
>JBGUNJ010000025.1:0-25045 GCA_045117315.1 Lachnospiraceae bacterium
TGACGCTGAAGACTTCTTCGCCCTCAAATTCCACTGTGATCTGGCAGCCCATAGGGCAGCCGATACAGGTCAGATTTCTTTTTTCCATAATCAATATTCTCCTGCTTTATATAGGCCGGGAGGAGGCGGTCAAGGCCGTTTCTGCCTCCCGCTGCGTCTTCGTCCAGGGCACCGCGGGCATCTGCTACAGTTTATGATGCTCTGTCAGATACTGATGCAGCATCTGATGAAGTATATCGGATACTGTATCTGTTTCACTATTTGATGCTGTATCGGATGCTTTCACACGGCGCCTGTCCCCTGCTGCGATCAATCAGCCTCGATCTTGATGGTGATCGTCTTGAGGTCGGGGCGCTCCTGCAGTTTCTTCTTCTGGATGATGACCTGCTCCATCTCGCCGGGTGCCATGATTCTCTTTTTGCGGTGCTGGACCCTTTCGTCATCGAAGTAGACGCTGACGTAGCTGTCCTTGAAGACCGCTCCGACGCGGAAGCGCACGGTGAGGTTGTCCTCCATGCGGGAGACATTGATGGTTCCGGGGACAGTGTAGCGGGCGCCTTCGGTGGCGACCAGTTTGATATCCTCTCCCTCTTTGGCGTCTTTGCAGCCGCTCTGGACATAGGCGGCGGCATTCGCGCCGGCGCGGGTTGCCTCTTCGGAGACATAGTCCACGAGGTCATGGACATGAAGGACATTACCGCAGGCGAAAACGCCGGGAATGCTGGTCTCGAGGATCTCGTTGACGGCAGGGCCGTTTGTGACGGGATTCATGGCGACTCCTGCTCCGCGGGAAAGTTCATTCTCAGGGATCAGGCCTGTGGAAAGAAGGAGTGTATCGCAGGTATAGCGCTCTTCCGTGCCGGGAATGGGCTTCATGTCAGGGCCGACTTCCGCGATAGTGACAGCGGAGACGCGCTCCTTGCCCTCGATGTCCACGATCGTGTGGGAGAGTTTAAGCGGAATGCCGTAGTCATCCAGACACTGGACGATATTTCTCTTCAGACCGCCGGAGAAAGGCATGAGCTCAGCGACGACCTTGACGATCGCGCCCTCAAAGGTCATACGGCGGGCCATGATGAGTCCGATATCACCGGAACCCAGGATGACGACCTCGCGTCCGGGCATATAGCCTTCCATATTGACCAGGCGCTGTGCCGTGCCCGCGCTGTAGATGCCTGCGGGACGATAGCCGGGAATGTTCAGGGCTCCTCTGGGCCTCTCGCGGCAACCCATTGCCAGGATGACAGCTCCCGCCTGGATCTGGAACATGCCCTCGGTGCGGTTCATGGCTGTGACGACCTTGTCGTGGGAGATGTCCATGACCATAGTGTCCAGTTTATATTCGATGCCCAGGTCATAGACCTGTTCGATAAAGCGATACGCGTATTCGGGGCCGGTCAGCTCCTCTTTGAATGTGTGGAGACCGAAACCGTTGTGGATGCACTGGTTCAGAATACCGCCCAGCTCCTTGTCACGCTCGATGATGAGAATGCTGTCTGTACCCGCTTTTTTCGCGGAAACCGCAGCAGCAAGGCCGGCAGGGCCGCCGCCGACGATCACGATATCATAGGAAATCATGCCTGCCATTACTGCACACCTCCTTTCGTTCTCTCAAGGACCATCCTGGAATCTCCGCCCAGTTTTGTGATCTTCTCCATGGGGATTCCAAGCTCTCTGTTGATGATCTCCATTGTGCGGGGTGAGCAGAATCCAGCCTGGCATCTGCCCATTCCGGCTCTGGTTCTGCGCTTGACGCCGTCCAGAGAACGGGCTCCGAGCGGACGATGGATCGCGTCGATGATCTCGCCCTCGGTGACCATCTCGCAGCGGCAGATAATGCGGCCGTAAGCGGGATCTTTTTTGATCAGCTCATTGCGCTCTTCGATGGAGAGATCGGAGGGATTCAAAATACCCTTTCTGGTTCCGACCCAGTTCTCCTTCTCCTCCAGTCCCATCTTCTCCTTCATCATCTGGGCGACAAACTCGCCGATCGCGGGAGAGGATGTCAGGCCGGGGGATTCGATACCTGCGCAGTCGATGAAGTGAGGAGCGTCCTCGACCTCGCCGATGATGAACTCATGGCCGTCTTCGTGGGCGCGGAGGCCTGCGAAGGATGTGATCACCTGACGGATAGGCAGGTTGCGGACATGGTCGCCAGCCTTGGAGATCAGGTCATTGATGCCTTCTGCTGTTGTTGCGTTGGACTCTTTGTCTTCAATATCGATCGCAGTGGGACCTACGATCAGGTTGCCGTGGACAGTCGGGGAGACCAGTACGCCCTTACCCAGCTTTGTGGGCTGCGGGAAAATGGTGTGGCTGACATGACCGCCGACAGTCTTGTCCAGAAGGCAATAGTCGCCTCGTCTGGGGGTGATATGGATCTTCTTTTCGGAGACCATATTGTGGAAATAGTCCGCGTACACACCCGCCGCGTTGATGACATATTTTGCTTTGTATTCGCCGTTATTGGTGCGGATCTTCCAGATGGGCTTACCGCATTTATCGCATGTGGCGGGAGTGAGCTTCTCGACTTCAGTGTTGAAGAAGAACTCCACACCGTTCACGCATGCGTTTTCCGCCATGGCGATATTGAGCATGAAAGGACAGACGATTCCGCTGGTCGGCGCATAGAGAGCTGCCACCACCTTCTCAGAGAGATTGGGCTCTTTTTCAAGAGCTTCTTCGCGGTTCAGGATCTGAAGCCCCTTGACGCCATTGGCAACGCCCCTGTCATACAGATCTTTCAGACCGTCCTTTTCGGACTCGTGGATACATACGACCATGGCTCCGTTTCTCTTGAACGGAATATCCAGATCAGCCGCAAGCTGGTCCATCATCTCATTGCCGCGCACATTGAAGCGGGCCATGAGAGATCCCTCAGCCGCGTCAAATCCGGCATGGATTATAGCGCTGTTGGCCTTGGATGTGCCGCAGCAGACATCCTCTTCCTTGTCGAGCACACAGACGTTCAGTTTGTAGCGGGAAAGTTCACGTGCTACGGCACTCCCCGTGACGCCTGCGCCGATAATAATCACATCATACATAAGTAGATTCCTCCTGAAAGTTACCAGAAATCAGTGCAGGAAAGAGAAAGGGAGCCGGACATGGGGGTCTTATCGAAGTGACCTCCTTTATTGCCCGACTCCATCTCCGCAATGATCAATATTTAAAATATTAGTTCGAAGACAAGACAAAATCGGATCATACCTGAATCTGTCTGCCACGCCTGATACTTCCCGTAACAGGCCGCGGCATGCCGTTGCTGATAATAATCAATTATTGCTGTCTGCTGTCAGAAGCAAAGACGTATATACATCCGGCGCTGACAGAGTATTTTTCTGCCGGAATAATTTCTTCCGGACAAATAATGGGTGACGCCTGCTCTCTTATTATGCAGGGAAAGGCATCACGCCGTAAACGATTGCTGCCACGACTGCGCCGCAGATGGGAGCGATCACAGGAATCCATGCATAACCCCAGTCAGCGTCTTTGTTCTCGCCGGGGCAGAAGAGATAGAAGGCAATACGAGGGCTCAGGTCTCTGGCCGCGTTCATTGCATAACCGGTCACGCCGCCGAAGGACATGCCGATGGCAGTGATGATAGCCCATACGAAGACAAAGTTGAGGCCAGTGTCACCAGCTACAGTCTGGCCGATGCCCAGGATCGCGAACATCAGGACAAATGTGTCGATGAACTCGGAAAGGAAGTTCATTCCGGTGTTGCGGATGGAAGGAGCTGTGCAGTAGCAGCCGCGTTTGACATCATTTTCAGGTGTAGCTGCCAGATGATCGTGATACATCGCTGTAAGGATGGCAGCACCGATGAAACCGCCGAGCATCTCGCCGATGATATAGAAGGGAACTACTCCCCATGAGACAGAGCCGTTTACTGCAAGAGCGATTGTAACAGAAGGGTTGAAGTGCGCGCCGGTAGCTTTGCCGAAGATAAATGCGGGAACCATGACTGCAAGACCCCAGCCAATGCCGCACAGGCAGGCGCCGCCGCCCTTCTGACCGGACTTGTTCAGATTGATGTTCATGCACACGCCGTCGCCCAGAAGGACGAGAAGTGCTGTGCCGACCAGTTCACAAATAAGAATACTCATTCCACTCATGATAAACCCCCTTTTAGGATAAGGCGCCGGGCCGGGCAGACCCGGCGCCTGTTACAAGAAACATTTAACAATTAAACAGTTACTTCATTGTTTTTCCGAGACATTATTTCCGGAATCATATTTCCGGAACAATAGCTCCGAAGCACCCGGGTATTTCCAGGACTTCCCGGACACTTATTTTTACCCGGCATGCCGGAGTAAAAAAACTGTATCGAAAGTTTATTTAGTCTTTTGCCCAGCCGAGAGAAGCATTGACTGCTTTCTTCCAGCCCTTGAGCTCTTCTTCTCTTGTAGCCTGATCCATGGCGGGCTCGAATACTTTGTCGAGCGCCCAGTTCTTGATGACATCCTGCTTATCTGCCCAGAAGCCCACTGCAAGGCCTGCCAGATAGGAAGCGCCCATAGCGGTTGTCTCGACGCACTCGGGACGCTGAACAGGTGTGTTGATCAGGTCGGACTGGAACTGCATGAGGAAGTTGTTCTTGCAGGCGCCGCCGTCGACCTTCAGGGAGCTGAGCTTGACGCCAGAGCCTTCTTCCATGGCTGCCAGAACATCGTAGGTCTGGAATGCCAGGGACTCAAGAGTCGCGCGGATGAGGTGATACTTGTTGACACCGCGGGTCAGGCCCATGATCGCGCCGCGGGCATAGGGATCCCAGTAAGGAGCGCCCAGACCGGTGAATGCAGGGACAACATAGCAGCCGTTTGTATCTTCCACGCGGGTTGCGAAGTATTCGGAATCCGGAGACTGGTCCACAACCTTGAGCTCATCGCGCAGCCACTGGATAGCAGCGCCGGCTACGAAGACAGAACCTTCCAGAGCGTACTCGACCTTGCCGTCGAGGCCCCATGCGATGGTGGTCAGCAGGCCGTTGTTGGGATACATGGGCTTCTCGCCGATGTTCATCAGCATGAAGCAGCCGGTGCCGTAGGTGTTCTTTGCATCGCCGGGTTTGTAGCAGGTCTGTCCGAACAGAGCCGCCTGCTGGTCGCCTGCGATACCGGCAATCGGGATCGGGCCGCCGAAGAATTCGGGGTCGGACTCGCCGTAGACACAGCTGGAAGGCTTTGCTTCGGGAAGCATGCACTTGGGAACTTCCAGTCTCTCGCAGAGCTCATCATCCCACTCCAGAGTATTGATGTTGAACAGCAGAGTTCTGGAGGCGTTGGAATAATCTGTCACATGTACTTTGCCCTTGGTCAGCTTGTAGACCAGCCAGGTGTCAACAGTACCGAATGCAAGCTCGCCCGCCTCGGCTTTCTCGCGGATTCCTTCAACATTGTTGAGGATCCAGCGAAGCTTGGTGCCTGAGAAATAAGGGTCGAAGACCAGACCGGTTTTGTGATATGCGCTGTCCGCGATATCAGGATACTTGGCCATGAGCTCATCCTTCATATCAGCGGTTCTGCGGCACTGCCACACGATTGCGTGATAGACGGGCTGACCTGTCTTGCGGTCCCATACGATAACGGTCTCTCTCTGGTTAGTAATACCAATAGCCGCAATGTCTTCATAGGTTGCGCCGACCTTCTGCATTGCCTGACGTGCAACAGAGAGCTGTGTCTGCCAGATCTCATTTGCATCGTGTTCCACCCAGCCGGGAGCAGGGAAGTACTGTGTGAATTCCTTCTGCGCCATGCTGCAGATCTCACCCTTTTCATTAAAAAGGATACAGCGGTTGCTGGTCGTGCCAGCATCAAGTGCCATTACATATTTTGCCATAAAACCCTCCTTATCCCGGGCGTGTCCAAAACGCGCCCTTTTTTAAAATAGATGCCGTTTTTCCGTCTTTCCAGTTCTATTTGCAAAGTATTCACGCAAATACTTGGATGTACACAATCTTTCAGATGGGCTGCTATGTGCTGTTTCCTGCCCTGAATGCGCCGGACTTCCGGACGGGCTGCTATGTGCCTGTTCCCCGCCCGCACGTGCCATACTTCCTGACAGGACCGTTCCGCGCCCTACATGCGCCAGACCTCCGGACAGCTGGTCGAAATCGCGATCACACCGTTGTCCAGCATATTCATCACATCTTCCCGGTCCTGAATGAGGCCTCCGGCCACGACCGGCACCCGGCTCATCGCGCAGATCCGCTTGACAACCTTGGGCACAAGCGTGCCCGGGAGAATTTCGATCACATCGGGCTGGGAGGCATATCCCTGCTGGGACAGCTTTTGTATATTGTCGAGAGCCATGCTGTCCAGAACGAAGTATCTGAGCACAGTGGCCAGTCCCCTCTCCTTAGCGTGCCTGATCAGATTGGTCCGGGTCGTGATAATACCGTCCGCACAGGTCTTATCCCTGATATAATCGATCGATATTTCCTTCTGCGTCAGGCCGGCGACCAGATCCAGATGCACCATGGCGATGCGGCCGGAACTTTTAATCTTTTTTGTGATATCGGGAATCGTACACACATCACCGTAAAGAGTGAATACGACATCCACATCAGTAGCCAGGCAGCGCTCCAGTTCTGAATCATCCTTGACTGCAGCAATGATCGGAAACGCCTCAATCTTGTCAACAAAGTCTCTTCCCATTTTTACCCCCGTACAAATTCAACTGTGCGCAGGACACTGTTTCCAGCGTCAGGGAATCCTGTGACAAATGAGACCCGCTCTCCGCCGTCTGCAAAAAAAAAGAATATGCCACTAAAAAGGGTTTCCCTCCCTCTACGCAGCCATACTCTCTTTTCTCCAGGCGACCTGATTAACTTGAATTAACAATACCATGAAAGGATGAAAAAATCAACATATTTGTTAAATTTCTTTAAACAATTCAGGGCAAGCCATGGGCATTTTGCTTAAATTTTAACAAAATTCCCGCTCGAAATTGTGTATATTACATAAACCAAACCCCGTCATACGCACATCCCACAGTCATTATAACCACAGCCCCTGATCAGCTCCGCAGAATTGCAAAAAGCGCAGGCCTTTCCTGATACCTCCCTCTTTCCCCCGACCGGCCCGAGTCCGCCGCAGGGCAGAAAATACATTTCACGGGCTGTGTCATAAAAAACCGAAGGGACAGGTTGACACCATCCCTCCGGTCTGTATTCATTATATTTTCAGCAGCCGCTCATCCTTCAAGCAGGTCCCGCGAACGAGTCCTGAACCAGAAGCCCGCTGGCGGAGCTTGAAAAGCAGGTTTCCCTTTGTCTTATCCTTCTTGTATTTACGCCTTATTTTACCTCTGCCATTCCGAAAGGAAGATCCTCGTTGAAGTTGCGTGCATTCTCCATGGTGACAGCCGCGATCGCCTGCAGAGCTTCCCGAGTAAAGAAGGCCTGGTGAGAAGTCAGGATCAGGTTGGGGAACATGGTGAGACGGGCGACAATATCGGTATCGATCATCTCATCGGAGCGGTCCATATAGACATTGGGATCCTCGCCCTCATACACGTCCAGGGCCACCGCGTGGAACTTGTTGGCCTGCAGGCCGCGGATCAGAGCCTCGGCATCGATCAGAGGACCACGGGAAGTATTGACCAGCATGACACCGTCCTTCATCATTTTGATCGCTTCCTCGTCGATCAGGTGATAGGTTCCTCCATCGCCCATGATCAAAGGAGCGTGCAGGGAGATCAGATCTGCCTTTCTAAGCACTTCTTCCTTGGTCACGTAGGTCAGAAGTCCGTCCTCTTCCAGCTTCTTGTTGGGGAAGGCATCCCAGCCCAGGACAGTCATGCCATAACCCTTGCAGATTCTGGCCATGATCTGGCCGATCCGGCCGGTACCCAGGATTCCCGCCACCTTGTTGTGCAGGTCAAGACCGAGCAGGCCGCTCAGCGCGAAGTTGTTGTCCTTTACTTTAATGTATGATTTGTGGATCCTGCGGTTGGCCGCCTGGATAATGGTCATGGCGTGCTCAGCTACAGCATAAGGGGAATAAGCCGGAACCCGGAGCACAGTGATCCCGCACTCCTTCGCGGCGGCCATGTCGACATTGTTGAAGCCGGCGCAGCGCAGAAGGATCAGCTTTACTCCGCCCTCGGCAAGTTTTTCCACGACAGGACGGGGAGCTTCATCGTTGACGAAGATACAGACAGCGTCATAGCCATCCGCCAGATGCGCTGATTCAACAGTCAGTCTGCTGCTGAAATACTTGATATCGACGTTATATGTGCCTTCGCCTTTATCCCTCGAAAGTTCGCTGAAGAAAATCCGGTCGTAGTCTTTCGTTCCGTAGAAGGCAACCTTCAGGACTTTTGCCTGTTTGTCTTTAGGAGCAATATTCCGGAGAACCTCCTCAATCTTTTTGATCGCCTCCTCTTCATCAGGTCCTTCCACCGTAATATTCAAAATAGAACCTTTTGCAGCGTGAAGCCCGAGAATCTGGAGTACATTTTTGCCGGATGCCTCATTTCCGTTGCACTCGAGCGTAACGGCACTCTTAAGATCTGTGCATGCCTGTGCCAGCAGAGCAGCCGGACGCGCGTGAATGCCAAGAGGATTTTTTACGGAGTACTGTAAGCTTTTCATTACCGTTCCTTTCATAATCAATAGACATAATCGTGCAGACGTTATTTCCGGAGTTTTTTGTTTCGAACGGGAACAGGACTGTCAGTCCAACTCTCCACACGGATCACCCGTCAGAATCCTGAAACTAATCTAATTATAAAGAGTTAGTTTTGACAAATCAATGTTTATTTACAATTCGCATAACTTATATATCGTTAATTGTTCATTTTTATGCAGTTTGTCCATGGCCTGATAATTTGATAACAAAAATACCGTCACCTTGACGAATGCGTCAAAAAAAGGCATCTGCCACGATGCCTTTTTTGCAATTGCGGTATTCAATTATCTCATCACCTGGATAGTGGCTGCTCATAAAAAAGTAGCTGCAGCGGAAGAATCAAGGTTCGATTCCCAGTATCTCCATAATCTCCGCACTAATGTCCTCGATGGTTCGCATCTTCCCTTCCCGGGCGCAGCTGATCTTCTTCCATCCCAGCTTTTGACAGCAGTAGGCCGCGGCTTTTGCGGATCTTTGCAGATACTGCACATTGCGCTCGTGGATGTCTTTCTTCGCCTCATCGCCCTCATAGCGTCCGGCCATCAGCTTCTGCGAAATTTCCGGATCCACCTCCAGATAGATCACCGCCTCGGGGGCCGGTATTCCCAACAGCTCATATTCATAGTGAAAAAGCCACTGTAGAAAGGCATCCCACTCCTCCTCAGGGAGCTTGGAACACTGATGCACCGCATTGGAAGTGGTGTAGCGGTCGGCGATAATAATGCCGCCCTCATCATAGAAGGACCCCCAGTCCGCTTTGTAGCCGGCGTAGCGGTCGATGGCATAAAAGCTGGAAGCCGCATAGGCGTTGACCGAAGAAGGATCCGTCCCGAAATCTCCCCGCAGGTACATCCTCACAGGAGCTGAGGAGTCCGACGCATAGTTGGGGAAAGAAACCTTCCTCACTTCTTCCCCCTTCTTCTTCAGTTTCCCGAACAGAAGCTCCGCCTGTGTTCCCTTTCCGGATCCGTCCAGACCTTCGATCACATACAGCTTTCCCTTTTTCATCTCTGCCTTCTTTCACTTTATGCATTTTATGCAAAAATCATTAAGCTTCACACCTTGTGATCTTTATGAAAATTCATTGCGGCGCTTTACAAAACGATATCATATTTCTCGACATCCACGATCGCCATGCCCTCTGCCTCGAAGGAAATGCCCTCCGCGTCCGGCTCGGTGTAAATGGTGGAGGACAGGGCCTGCTCTCCGCCGTTGACAAAGACTTCGACCGAATACAGGTCAATGATGATTCTGAGTTTGATCTTGCCGTCGCGGAAACGGGTGACGACGTCACGGCTGGATACGATATCGCGGCGCAGGCCGGAATTGCTGCGGTCAAAGGTCAGGATGCTCTCTCCCGGAGAATACGTGATCGAAGTGTAGAACCGCGTGTCCTTTGCCACCTTGATGATGAATCTTTCGTAGAGCCTGCCGCCTGATGGACGGACTGTCACGGTCATATCGACGCAGCGTCCCTGCACTTCGGGGAGCTGGATCCTCTCCTGTACGTCCACATCTGTATAGAAGACACCGTTTGCGCGGTACTGCTCCAGCTCGCGGACAGGCTGCTGGATCAGTCTGCCCTTTTTGATGGACAGCTCACGGGGCAGAGTCATCATGCCGAACCACTTGCCGATATAGGTGTGATCGTGGCTGCTCTCCCAGGACTGCATCCAGGCGATCATGATCCTGCGGCCGTCCGGGGACTCCAGGGTCTGGGGAGCATAAAAATCGAGACCGTAGTCGATGGCGTGCGCGGCCTTCCTGACAAAGCGGTATGTCTCGGGATCATAGGTGCCGGTCAGGTAGATATTGCCGAAACCGTTGTGGAAAGCCCGGCCTCTGGAAAGCATCTCCTGTGGAGAAGTGATCAGAACGGCGCAGTCTCCCATCGTGAAGAAATCAGGACACTCCCACATTCTCCCGTACTCGTTCCTGCTGCGGTCCAGAACCGATACCATTTTCCAATTGACGGCGTCCTCGCTCCGGTAGAGAAGAATCGCCCCGCTCCCGTCTTCCGTGCGGTTGGCCACGACCGTAAAATAGCAGTCCTGCTTCTCGTCGCGCCAGATTTTGGGATCGCGGAAATCAACGGCACTGCCGCCCTCAGGCAGGTCCTCAGCTGTCAGGACAGGGTTGTTCTCGTATTTCTCATAGTCGATACCGTCTCCGAAAGCGATGCACTGCATCTGTCGGCTCTCGATAAAGCCGTCCTCGCGCTGGTTTTCTTTGACGCCGGTGTACATCAACAGCTGCCTTCCGTCCGGCATCTCCACTGCGCTGCCCGAAAAACAGCCTGCGTTGTCATATTCCGCATCCGGAGCGATGGCGGCGGGAAGCCATTCCCAGCGGATCAGGTCCTTTGTCTTCACGTGCCCCCAGTGCATGGGGCCCCAGCTGGTGTTGTAGGGATAATACTGATAAAACAGATGGTACTCCCCTTTATAAACGGAAAAACCGTTGGGGTCATTCATCCATCCGATCCTGGGTACAACATGAAAAAGAGGCCGTTCCTCTTTGGGAATCCGGTCTCCGTAAATCTCTTCATAATTTCTGGCCTGCTGCAGCTTTGAATCCATCAGTCCTCCTGCCTCCTCATATATATTGAAACAATATCCGTAAAAATACGGAAATCTGTCATTATCTTAATAAGCAGGAGGGGGACTTGTCAATGAAAACAATCCCCCTCCTTAAGTCCTCTATTAAGATTGTTACACGCCCTGTTGAGGGCGTGTACAGCAACTTGGGAAAATCCCGTTCCAAATCGCTTCGCGATAGGATTTTCGCCGTAAAACCCGGGGGGTTCGCGAAAAAGCCGCGAAAAACACCTCGAATTTCGATGGAGCCATAACTCAAGATCTATACTGCTGTCGCCCGGCAGATATTTCTGACGGAAATTACTTTTTCCGCTTGCCCCTTCTGCGGAAGTCCTCCCTGATGGGGGCCATAGCCTTATCTTCGTCAAACATGGCGTTCATGGCCTTGGCGCTGGTGGCCGCGCGTGCGCAGCACACTGCGTCAGCAAGGGCGGAATACTGCACTCTTGTGCCCTCGCCGTCGTGCACATAGTTGGCGGTGCGGCTGGCATGAATGCCGATTCTGGCTCCCTCTGCCGCCGCGTCAATATTGGCTCCGACAAACAGGAACTCCCAGTTGTATTTTTCCTTCTGCCTCTCGATCATCTGCTTGACCCTGGAATAGCTGTATGCGCGGCTGGCATTCTCTTTTCCGTCTGTCGTAATGATGAAGATCGTCTTCTCCGGAACATCCTCCTCGCGGGCGTATTTATGGACATTGCCGATGTGATGAATCGCGCTGCCGACAGCGTCGAGCAGTGCAGTGCAGCCCCTGACGTAATACTGGGCATCTGTCATGGTCTCCACTTCGCGGATATCCACACGGTCATAGATCACTTCGGACCTGTCGTCAAAGAGGACTGCGGAGATTAGCACCTCGCCCTGCTCCTTGCGCTGTTTTTCAATCATGCTGTTGAAGCCGCCGATCGTGTCCTCTTCAAGTCCCCTCATGGAACCGCTGCGGTCCAGAATCATCACAAGCTCTGTAAGTCCTTTTTTCATAATCTCTGCCTCCTTATATATTCGTTTAGGTTTTCCCTGTTGATGAAGCTATTCGTTTTTGTTTTTTCCTGTTGAGGAAAATATTCGTTTTTGTTTTCCCTGTTGATGAAATAAGGATATCAGGACTCTGGGATGAGATGGTCGCTTTAAAAGCGACATTTTAAATCAGCCTGTCAACTGAAGGAATCGGAATTACCCATCCCCTGATCTGACGGATTAAGGGTCCGCAGAATCATCCGGTCATCCACACTTGCCGGCCGATGTATCGACCACTATGATCTCGTCCATGGTCACTCCCAAAACAGCAGCCAAAATGACCAGGTTGTCGATGGCAGGCATGGCTCAGATAAACCGTGTTCACACGGTTTGTTGCTTTCGCGCAAATAAAAAACCGCCTGCCTTTTCGGACAAGCGGAAGTATCAGCAACATAAGCTGTGATCAGTCTGTTCATTCCAGAGTATGTGCAAACACACCTGAATCCAGATATCCACCTGATCCGGCCTTGAAAAGGCATACCTTATTAAGCCTCTCAGCTTTTTCGGCTGTGGGCATAATGGTTCCCTGAAGATCATTCGGGCGATATGTATTGCGTGAATTGAATGTATGTATCTGCAGCATTGCCTTTCCTTTCTGAACCTGCGGTTCTATTTTTCCTAACATCAACTATAACACTGTTTAAAAACCTTATCATTATACTCGTAGTATAAATTCAGGGCTTTGTTACAGGTTTTTAGGAAAAAGGCAGGGGAAACCACCACTCCCCTGGCTGGGCGCCGCTCCCGGGTCCCGAACCCGGATGCCGGATCAACCGGCCCCTGCTTAGATAACAGCAGGCAGGTGCTTTTGCAATTCTGCCGGGTATTTGACACCCCAAAACTCTGAATGGCGCATGGCGCCTGTTTTTTTCCGTCAAACCGCCCCCAGAAGCGGCAGATCATAATCGAAGAGCAGAGCGTTGACCCTGTAAATATCATAAATCTCGTTCTGAATACAATAAGAAATAATCAGGTCAAATTTATTCCCGGGAGAGAGAGCCATTCCCGCCCTCCGCAGCAGGTCCACTGCCTCATCCATGTTCAGCTCCAGCGCGATCGCAAGCGCGATCACCGTGCGGCGGCTGGGGCTGTAATTGGGATTACAGCGGATCTTTGAAAAAAGCTTGCGATCGAGGTTAGCGCGCTTGTACACCTGCGCGTCGGTGAGTCCTCTCTCGTCGATCATCCGCAGAAGGCATTCCTGAAAACTCTCGCCCATATGGGAGATAACATCCTGAAGGCTTCTCCTGTGCACAGAGCTGCCGCTCTCGATCCGTCTCTCCTCTCTGGGAAAAGGCTTTTTCGAGGGGCGCTTGCCTGCCGGCTCAGGGAGCGCTTCCGCACCCGCCATATAATGCACGGAGTCCCCTTCCGGACTGCCCGGATATACACTCCCCGCTCCATCCGGATGGGTTTCTTCCGGCTCGGGTTCCGCTGAATATGATGCTCCGGGCTCCCCTTCCGGACTGCCCGGATAAGCGTCCCCGGGCTCCGGCCTGTCAGGATGAATGTCCCCGGGCTCCGGCCTGTCAGGATAAGAGGCCTTGGGTTCCGGTCTCCCCGCATAAGAAGGCCCGGGCTCAGGCCTGTCAGGATAAGTGCCCTTGGGCTCCTCCGAAAATGACAGTTCGTGATCAGGTTCTGATCCGTAAGGCTCAGAGAAAATGGCAGAGTATTCTTCAGGGCTTTCTTCCAGGTAAATATCCGGCAGTTCCCCGCTGTCCACTGCGGGAACAGGAACCAGATCCCGGTCCGCGCTAATCTCCTGCGGGGATTTTTCCGCCCTGATCTCCCGGGGGGGTTTGTCCTTACTGCTCTCCTGCTCCCGGTCCGCGCCGGTCTCCTGCGTAGATTTTTCCGCCCGAAGACGGGACTTCAGATACTGCAGTATCCGGTTGGTGCCTCCCGGTCTTCTCCCCGGATACTGGCCGCCGTATTCCTCGCGGAGACTGTTCTCCACATAATTCTCATCGATATACTGGCCGACATCCTTCCTCAGCCCGGAGGAGAGCTTAAATGTCTTCCTGTCGAAAACCACCAGAGTGACATCCATCTCCTCTTCTTCCAGGAAGGAAGAGATCTGGTCGAGGGCAATGTTGAGAGCCTTCTCTCTGGGAAAGCCGTAGGTTCCTGTAGAGATCAGCGGAAAAGCGACGCTGGTGCAGTGCAGATGGCGGGCAATCTGCAGTGACTTGCGATAGCACGAAGCCAGCAGCTCGAATTCTCTGTGTTTTCCGTCCACCCAGACAGGTCCCACTGTATGAATAATATATTTGGCCTTCAGGTTAAATGCCGGAGTGACCACGGCTTCTCCCGCTTCCAGTCGGCCGATCCTGCGGCGTTCCGCGAGAAGCTTCTTCTCCCCGGCCGCCCTGTAAATGGCGGCATCTGTACCTGCCCCGTAAGTCGGGTCAGGATTTGCTGTATTGACAATTGCGTCGGCATGCACTTTTGTAATATCGTTCCGGATTATCTTGAAAGGCATATTTTCTCTCCTGCCAAAGCCAAAAAGGTATCTGTTAATTAAATTAATAGTATACCGCAGACCTGGCTGGATGTCGATGAAGAGAAATCCCGCACACAAAAACGGTTAAAAAAATGGTTAAAAAAACGATTTAAAAAACAGTTAAAAAAAACGGTTAAAAAAAACGGTTAAAGCCAGTAACAGAGATTCCCCACACAAAAAAGACTGCCGTGCGCGGAGATTGAGCTCAATCTCAAGGCACGGCAGTCTCATTTACTTCTGCCTCATTTTATTTTTTCTTTTAAATGATCCATCAGTGATTCATCAGCTTTCCCGCCGTACTCTTAAAATCACTCTGGAGTATCAGGAACACTTCAGCTCGAAGGCATGGCGCAGCCCGCCCCGCGGCAACGGCTTTGACAGCCTTGCGCTGATCTGGTGAACTGCGAAGCATTACATTGCTCATAGGATGCGCCGTTAACAAACCGCGAGCGGTTTGTGAAAATGTCCGCAGATGCCCGGGCGAACCCGGCATCTGCGCGGACAATGAATCAGGGCACGGCAAATATCTTATTCCGTGAACAGGGCAGTCGAATAGTATCTGTCGCCGCTGTCAGGCAGCAGGGCCACGATGACCTTCCCCTTGTTTTCGGGTCTCCTGGCGAGTTCAATCGCCCCGTGCAGGGCAGCGCCTGAGGAGATTCCGACTGAGATACCCTCCTTTTTGGCGAGCAGTTTGGCGGCCGCGAAAGCGTCCGCTGTCTGTGCGCGGAAAATCTCGTCATACACTTTGGTATTGAGTACATCCGGCACGAAACCAGCGCCGATTCCCTGGATTCCGTGAGGCCCTTTTCTGCCCTCAGACAGGACCGGAGAGTCCGCCGGCTCCAGCGCCACGATCTTCACCTCAGGCTTCTTTTCCTTCAGAAATTCGCCGGTTCCGGTCAGAGTACCGCCGGTACCTACGCCTGCAATGAAAATATCCACTTTTCCGTCTGTATCATTCCAGATTTCGGGGCCTGTAGTGGCCTTGTGAACTGCAGGATTTGCCGGGTTGACAAACTGTCCCGGGATAAAACTGCCCGGAATCTCCGCTGCCAGTTCCTTTGCCTTCGCGATGGCTCCCGGCATTCCCTTTGCTCCCTCTGTCAGGACGATCTCCGCTCCGTAGGCCTTGAGTATATTTCTGCGCTCTACGCTCATCGTCTCGGGCATCGTAAAAATAGCGCGATATCCTTTGGACGCGGCGATCGAGGCAAGGCCTATGCCTGTATTTCCGGAAGTCGGCTCGATAATGACCGCTCCCTCTTTCAAAACTCCCCTACTCTCCGCATCCTCGATCATGGCTTTGGCAATCCTGTCCTTGACGCTTCCCGCGGGATTAAAATACTCCAGCTTTACAAGAACAGTTGCTTCCAGCCCCAGTTCCTTTTCAATATTGACAACCTCCACCAGAGGTGTATTTCCGATCAGTTCAACGACTCCCTTATAAATATTTGACATGATGTTTCCCTTTCTTATGCCGGACTATTCCTGCTTTCAGTTTTCTTTCGGAATGACAGTATTTTTCTTTCGTAATGACAGTATTTATCTTTCGTAATGACAGTATTTTCTCTTTATGAAATGGCGGAATTTATGCGTCCGCCTTCTTTACAGCCTTGAATCCCTTCTCCAGATCGGCGATTATGTCATCGATATGCTCGGTGCCGATGGAGAGCCTGATGGTATTGGGGCGGATTCCCTGGTCGAGAAGCTCCTCTTCGGAAAGCTGTGAGTGGGTGGTCGAAGCGGGGTGGATCACCAGGCTCTTGACATCCGCGACGTTTGCAAGCAGAGAGAAGATCTCCAGATGATCGATGAAAGTCCAGGCCGCTTTCTGGCCCCCCTTAATCTCGAAGGTAAAAATAGACGCGCCCCCGTCGGGGAAATACTTTTTATACAGTTCATGGTCGGGATGATCCGGCAGGGAAGGATGGTTCACCTTTTCCACAAGGGGATGTGCCTGCAGGTATTCCACGACCTTCTTTGTGTTTTCGGCATGTCTCTC
Source organism: Lachnospiraceae bacterium (assembly GCA_045117315.1). Lineage (GTDB taxonomy): Bacteria > Bacillota > Clostridia > Lachnospirales > Lachnospiraceae > CAG-791. Next base: position 16,759 of record JBGUNJ010000025.1, read on the forward strand.
AAGGCGGAGGGAGAGAGTCTCCACGCCCTGCAGAAGCAGGAAGGCATTGAAGGGAGAGATTGCAGCTCCTGTATCGCGCAGGAGAATGGCGCGGATGTAAGTGACAAAGGCTGCGGGGCCGACCGCATCATAGAAGGAGATTCCGTGATAGCTGGGGTTGGGCTCGGCAATCTGGGGATATTTGCCGCCGGCTTCCCAGTCGAACTTTCCGGACTCAACGATAATGCCGCCCAGGGTCGTTCCGTGTCCCCCGATGAATTTGGTCGCCGAATGTACCACGATGTCAGCCCCGTGTTCAATCGGTCGGATCAGATAGGGAGTTCCGAAAGTGTTGTCAATGACAAGCGGAAGTCCGTGGCGGTGGGCGATCTCCGCGATCGCGTCTATATCCGGGATGTCGCTGTTAGGGTTTCCCAGTGTCTCCAGATAGACAGCCCTGGTATTTTCCTGAATAGCGTTTTCAACCTCTTCCAGATTATGGGCATCCACAAATGTCGTCGTGATCCCGAACTGGGGCAGAGTGTGGGAGAGCAGGTTGAAGCTGCCGCCGTAGATAGTCTTCTGGGCTACGACATGTCCCCCGTTGGGCGCCAGCGCCTGAATCGTATATGTGATCGCTGCGGCTCCCGATGCCAGGGCAAGACCTGCGCTTCCTCCCTCGAGGGCGGCCAGTCTCTTTTCCAGCACATCCTGTGTGGAATTGGTCAGTCTTCCATAGATATTGCCGGGATCCGCAAGACCGAAACGGTCAGCAGCATGCTGACTGTTGTGGAACACATAGGAAGTCGTCTGATAAATCGGTACCGCGCGGGAATCCGTAGCCGGATCCGCCTGTTCCTGTCCGACATGAAGCTGAAGTGTTTCAAATTTATATTTACTCATTTTTATTCTCCCTTTTATACGATTTTATGATTCATCATGAGGATCCCGTACCGGCCTGTTTTCAAAATCGGCCGGCTTCTTTTCAGGATTCTTTGAATAATAATCTTCAAGTGCTGAGTGTATCGCTTCCTCTGCCAGGACCGAACAGTGCAGCTTGTAGGCCGGAAGGCCGCCGAGCGCCTCGGTCACAGCTTTATTGGTAAGGTGCATGGCCTCGCTCACAGGCTTGCCCTTGATCAGCTCCGTAGCCATGGAACTTGAGGCGATCGCGCTTCCACAGCCGAAGGTCTCAAATTTCACATCCTCTACAATATCGTCCTCGATCTTGAGATACATCTTCATGATATCGCCGCACTTGGCGTTGCCGACCTCTCCGACCGCGTCCGCGTCCTCGATGACGCCCACATTGCGGGGATTTCTGAAATGATCCATTACTTTTTCACTGTACAGTGCCATTTTTCTCCTCCATTCTCTTGCGGCTATGTCCCGCATTACTCTCGCAGAAATTTCACATTCGCTTTACTGATCTTTATGCCGCATCGCTTGCGCAGAAATCTCATATTCGCTTTACCGATTTCATGCCGCGTCGCTCCCGCAGAAATTTCACATTCGCTTTACTGATTATTTGTATATGCCACGCGCGGTTTCCCGCGTCCTGTATTAAAGAATGTCCTGTATTTACAGAATGAAAGGAGTCTTTCCTGCCATCAGGTCTCTCCAGACCGGTGAAAAGCTTCTGAGATATTCGACGACCTCTTTGACCGATTTGATCATGTAATCGACTTCCTCCTCAGTGATATCCTCCCCGAGGGTCAGCCTGAGGGATCCGTGTGCCACATCGTGCACCCTCCCGATTGCCAGAAGTACATGACTGGGGTCCAGCGACCCCGAGGTACAGGCACTTCCTGAGGAAGCACAGATTCCTTTGTCATCCAGAAGCAGCAGAAGGGATTCACCCTCAATTCCCTCGAAACAGAAATTTACATTTCCCGGCAGACGCCTCTTCTGGTCTCCATTCAGCGCGGAGTGGGGAATCTCAGACAGGCCTCTGATCAGCCTGTCCCTGAGCGCGCTCTGATGCGCCATGTTCATATCTATTCCTTCAGCAGCTTCCTTCAGAGCCGCCGCCATGGACATGATGCCCGGCACGTTTTCCGTGCCGGCCCGCTTTCCTTTCTCCTGCGCACCGCCCTCGATCAGATTGGTGAGGACTGTTCCCTTCCTGGCGTACAGAAATCCGACGCCCTTGGGACCGTGGAACTTGTGGGCGGAGGCAGACAGCATATCCACATTCCACTCTTTTACATCGACATGCAGATGTCCCATCGCCTGCACGGCATCCGTATGAAAGAGGACACCGTGCTTTTTACATATCTCTCCAATCTCTTTGATCGGCTGGATCGTGCCGATCTCATTGTTGGCAGTCATGATGGTGACCAGACATGTATCATCCCGGATCGCCGCTTCCAGCTCCTGCGGCAGGACAATCCCGTTTTCATGGACAGGAAGGAGAGTCACTTCAAATCCCTCTTTCTCCAGCCTGTTCAGAGTGTGGAGAATTGCATGGTGCTCAAAGGCGGAGGAGATGATATGCTTTTTTCCTTTCTTTGCCCCGGAAGCTGCGGCAGACCGCAGCGCCTGATTGTCGGCTTCGCTCCCGCCGGATGTAAAAAAGATTTCCTGCGGAGAAGCATTGATGACAGCCGCGATCTCCTCTCTTGCTGATTCAAGTGCTTCCTTGGCACGCTGTCCGGTCTCATACAGGCTGGAGGGATTCCCATAGATTTCCTCCATGTAAGGGATCATGGTATCGATCGCCTTCCTGCTCATTTTCGTGGTCGCCGCATTGTCCGCGTAAATCTTCATAAATATATCCTCCCGTTCTGCTGCGGTACAGGCTTTTTCCGTCCCACAGCAGTCTTGATCTCTTCAATAATCTTCTGGAAGTATTATCACTTGACATGGCAGATTATAATTCTATTTACCTACTATGTCAATAGGTTTATAAAAATAAAATCTTATCTCTTCAAAATGTTTGAAAAAGGTTGAAAAACCGCTTCAAAAAATGTTTCAAAATATCTTCCGAAACGAGTAACTGTAACTCTCTCCATAGGGCGTGACTGTTACTTTTCCCCTGTATTTCGTGCCCTTCTTAATAGGGTAGAGGCGGCCACGCCGCCCTTTGCCCCCGACCGGCCCGCGTCCGCCGCAAGGAGGAAAATACATTACGCGTGCCGTATCATAAAAAACCGGACAGCGAAAAGCAGTCACCGTCCGGAAAAAAACAATAAAAAAACCGCCGGCACACTGGTGTCCTGCCTGGGGGAAGCATTTCACACTGCAGCCGGCGGCTTTTCCGCTCTATCCTTATTATTTAATTCTTCAGATCTTTCCCTGTCTCAAAAGGTCTTTCCACCCCATCTGAATGTCGCCCACCGGTTGTTCATCTTCGGGACCAGCATGGCAAACAGCCTTCCCCTGAGGGTATATTTTTTCATTTCCTCATTGAAACTATGCTCCTCCACCAGCTGCAGGCCGTCTACCATGTCCGCGATCTCCTGCGCGGAATCTGTTCCCGACAGGAAGCGCGCATTGGTGCTTTTGACCGCGTCGTGATGCTTTTCATTTCCCGCCATCAGCTTGCAGTTCTGCTCCGCGATCATAAGACCGCCGTCCGGAAAATGCCTGACTATATTCCTCAAAAGATCCGCAATCTGCTCCAATGTAAAATACATAAACAGGCCTTCGGCTATGAAGACCGGTTTTGATCGTCTTCCCTTCAAAGCCTCTTCGATGACTCCGAACCAGTCCTCTTTCAGCACATCAGCCTCAACCATGGTGACCCTGTCCCGCTCGGGAAACGCTTTTTTTCTGGCAGCGATTGAGTCCGCAAGGTCTATGTCAAACCAGAGGATACTGCCGTTGTCCACACGGGAAAACCTGTCGTCAAATCCCGCCCCCAGGTTGGCGACCACCGTGTCCGGATGCTTTTTAATAATGCTCTTCATCTGACGGTCCAGCATAATCGTTCGGGCTACGACGCCCTCATGGGAAAGAAACTTATCATACTGCCGAGTATCCAGCTGAAGGGCCCGTATGATTTCCACTGCCTTGGGATCCCTGATCCTGGGATTTTTCCGCAGTGTCTCACCTGCTTTAATGACTACCGGTATAAGGGCTGTTGTCTGAACATCTCCAAGCTGCAGTTCCACCTTATTATCTCCTTTCTCCATTTCACTCCTTGCCTTGTTTTTGTCAGCACTGCTTACCGGCCCGGGCTTTCTGGCGACCAGGTGCATTCTGAATTTCTCAGCTCTTTTCAGCTTTTCGACCTTCAGACCCGCATTTTCACAGAGAGTTCTGATTTCCTGCAGCGAACGCGCTGCTACATCGCCGTGCCCCGTCAGGTTTGCCAGAGGCATCTCCATGTGGTTCATCAGCCACAGAAGCGGGCCGGGAGCCGTGTAGTCCTGAAGGATCAGCCTGCCGCCGGGCCGAAGCACTCGGAAGGCACTATTGAAGAAGGCCTGCGGATCCGGATAATGATGAAAACTGTTCGAGCAGATGATCACATCAAAGCTTGCTTCCGCAAATGGCATATTCTCGCAATCTCCCACGACCCATTCGACGCCTGACAGATTCTTGTTCCTGGCTGCCCCGATCATGGCAGGAGTGATGTCCAGCCCGGTATAATGCTTTGACGGTTCCTTTTCGTGAAGGATGGAGATCATAGCCCCTGTTCCGCAGCCGCAGTCCAGCAGGTCGGTGTATTCCTCCTTTGATAATTCATCCGCAATATAGGGGTAATCCTCCCTGCACATCTCATAGATCCCTGCACGCGAAGTCTCATAACGATTCGCCGCCCTGGTAAACTCTCTGACTGTCAATTCCTTATACTGTTTCTGTGTCTTCATAAGCTGCCTCTCATAAAAATCGCTATCGCTCCTTCACGCAAAATCCTTCAGTACCTTGAGGTCTTTTTAATGTTAGCTTATGCTAACCAAATTGTCAAATAACTTATCGCCACCGGCAGTAAGGTATTATCCTCGCGCCGCTGCCTTATTTACACTTGATTCACCTATTCGCCTACGGTATAATAGTATAAATTTTTCTGAAAAAGACAATGTTAAAACAATGATAAAATACACAGTTACTCAGCGGACAAGTCGTTACTTTTCAGACCGGCACGAAACTCGAGGTGTTTTCGTGCTGTTTTAGCGGGAAACCCCGGGTTTTACAGCGAAAACCGCTGGCTCATGCGCATTGGATGCGATTTTCGCAAGTTACTGGCCACGCCTTCGACAGGGCGTGACCAGGAGTAACGATAAGTCTTGCAATACCGGTTTTATCAGCCGGATTTTTTAGAGGGAGATAGAATATGATTTCAACAAAAGGACGTTACGCTCTGCGCGTCATGCTTGATCTTGCAGAGAATGACAGCGGAAAGTTTATACCGCTTAAAGATGTGGCCGAAAGGCAGAATATTTCAAAAAAATATCTGGAGATTATTGTGAAGGATCTGGTGAAGGGCGGTCTGGTCAGCGGTGCCAGCGGCAAGGGAGGCGGTTACCGCCTCTGCCGCAAACCCGAAGAATATACTGTCGGGGAGATACTGGACCTTACAGAAAACACAGCCCTGACGACAGTGGCATGCCTGGCTGAAGATGCTGAAAAATGCCCTTATGCAGCCGGATGCAGGACCCTGCCCATGTGGACAGAATTTGATAATATGGTACACGATTTCTTTTATGGAAAAAAACTGAGCGATCTTCTCTGATTCCATGAACTGCTCCCGGCCTGCCTGTGTACGCCACAGGGCGGATCATACATTACACTGGTCTTGTCATTAAGATGACAGACAGTCTGACCCGAACGGAACAGGGCGCCCAAAAACTTTGGATACAAAAAAGCTTTGAATACTAAAAGCTTCAAATATCAAGAAGCTTTGAATACTAAAAAGCTTTGGATACCAAAAAGCTTTAAATACCAAAAAACACCCGGCCGCAGCCGGGTGTTTTTTCTATGAGGTAATGAATAAATCCTTAATGACTGTCCGAAAGCACGGACAAGCGTCATTTCAGGGGACCCGGAACCCCTTAAATGCCTGCAGGAGAAATGCCCTGAAAGTCATCTAAAGGGCCGGGAAAAAGATGTCAATCTGTCATCCGTCAGATTATATCAGATCAGATTAGTCCCAGAGCTTCTTGTACAGGTCGATCAGCTCTTCCTTGGTGGGCTGATGCCATGTGTTCTGAGGGCTGCCGCTGGTCAGAGCATCGTCTGCCATCTTCTCGAGGTTTGCGAAGAACTCCTCTTTGTTGATGCCGAACTGCTCGGGAGTGGGGATGCCCATCTCGTCGACCATGGACATAACCTTAGCCATGAACTTCTCAGCTGCGGTCTTGTCATCATCAGTGTCTGCTGCAACGCCGATGGCCTTGCCCAAATCTGCGAAACGAGGATAGCAGCCGGTAATCATGAAGGGCAGGCAGACCTTGATCAGCATAGCGTTGGATGTGCCGTGAGGAACATGGAACAGAGCGCCGATAGGACGGCTCATGCCGTGGATGATGGTAACGGAAGCGTTTGTGAACGCAATACCTGCCTCGAGAGCAGCGATGGACATCTGAGCCCTTGCTTCCACGTTCTTGCCATCATGATAGCAGGTGGAAAGATTTGCCACGATACGCTTGACAGCGGAAAGTGCGAAGGTATCTGTCAGAGGCTGTGCCAGTCTGGAGGTGTAAGCTTCCATGCAGTGGCAGAGGGCGTCAAGGCCGGTGTTGGCGGTAACAGAAGGCGGAGCAGTCATGGTGAACTGGGGATCAACGACTGCTACGGGAGGAACAATGCTGGGTCCGAACAGCATCATCTTGACCTTGTTCACAGTGTCAGCGATGATTGTTACTCTGGTTGCCTCGGAGCCGGTGCCTGCTGTTGTGGGGATTGCGACCATGGGAGCCACGTCCTCTTCAATGCTGCGGCCCATGTAGTCTGTGATTGCGCCGCCGCCTGCAGCCACGACTGCGCAGGCCTTCATGGTATCGATGCAGCTGCCGCCGCCGAGAGCGATCATGTAATCGCAGCCTTCAGCCTTGTACATTTCCACTGCAGCCTCAACCATCTTGTCGGTGGGCTCGCCGGTGATATCGGAGAAAACAGCGTAAGGAGCATTGTTGCTCTTGAGCATATCCTCAACCTTAGCCACGTTGCCGAACTTGATCATGAAGGGATCAGTCACGATAAGGGCCTTCTTGCCAAGTGCGCAGATGGAAGGGCCTGCCTTTGTCAGAGCACCTTCTCCGGTGAAAATCTGATGAGGAACCAATAATACGTTTGCCATTCTGTAAGTCCTTTCCGGGGAACAACATAGTCCCCTTCACTTCTTGTCATATCCCTTTTTCTCAGCCCCATGATCATGGATGACAGGCATCCATGATCATGTACTGCGGGCATTGAACATTAAATTTTAAAAATTTTTAAAATCAAAAATTAAAGGCCTGTGTGCTCTGCGATGTACTTTCTTGCCTTCAGAGCATACTCGAACGGATTGGCCAGAGCGGGATCCTGCTCAGCTTCGACAACAACCCAGCCCTTGTAACCGGAATCCTGGATGATCTGGAAGATGGGCTCGAAGTCGACATCGCCGTCGCCGGGAACTGTGAATGTGCCCTTGCGGACGCCTTCAAGGAAGCTCCACTTATTCTTGCGGGCCTCAGCTACGACGCTGCGGCGAAGGTCCTTGAGGTGGATGTGGCGGGTGCGGTCAATGTATTTGCCCAGAACCTTGATGGGGTCGATGTCTGCATAAGAGCAGTGGCCGCTGTCGAACAGAAGGAATACATAGTTGGGATCTACCATATCCATGAAGCGGTCGATCTCTTCCTCAGTCTGGACAACTGTGCCCATGTGATGATGGAATGTAAGGGTCATATCCATTTCCTTAGCAACCTTACCCAGTTTGCTCAGGCCAGTGGTCAGAGTCTCCCACTCATCATCGTTCATGACATATTTGCCTTCCAGGATGGGCTGGGGCTTGCCCTGGATGCTGTAGCTCTGCTCGGAAGCGCCGATGACGCGGGCGCCTACATAGTGAAGGAAATCACACTGTTTGACGAACTCTTTCTCAACTTCCTCATAGGGCTTTGTAAGCAGGAAGGAGGAGAACCACTGGTTGCAGATGACCATGTCACGAAGGTCAAGAGCTTTCTTCAGCTCATATTTGTCTGTAGGATAGTGGCCGCCGACTTCGCTTCCCTTGAAGCCTGCAAGTGCCATCTCACTGATGGTCTGCTGGAAGGTGTTCTCCGCGCCAAGCTCAGGCATATCATCGTTTGTCCAGCCGATCGGAGCGATACCCAGTTTTACTAAATCTTTGTTCAGAGTAGCCATGCTTTTTCCTCTC
>JBGUNJ010000026.1:0-43219 GCA_045117315.1 Lachnospiraceae bacterium
CGGCGTTTGGCGGCGCGTAAGCGCATTGGAATCGCCAAACGCGTCGTTACATGTCCACGCCTTCGATAGGGCGTGGACAGTAACGACAGGGTTTTTGTCTTTCACTGCCAGGACTCAATACATTTGCTTTTTTACTGCTCAAAGTCTATAATTAAATCGATTTTAACATTACACCACATCAACCTGTGGTGTATTCGTGTTATTATATATTCCGGATTTCTTCATGCCTGAATCCATGCCTGCACCTGTGCCGCATGTGGGCGCACGACCGGCGAAGAACCCGCTGCAGCCCGCTGCATCGCGGAGACAATCCGGCATCCATTGTTCTGCCATGGATTTTTCCGGCAGATACCGCAGTTAAAAATACTTTTGACGAGGAGAGACAATTTATGAAAACGATCATAACCATCGGAAGACAATACGGTTCCGGAGGCCGTGAAATTGGTCAGAAGCTTGCAGATCACTATGGAATCAAATTCTATGACAAGGAGCTTCTGGCAGTTGTCGCAAAGGAAAGCGGTTTCTGCAAGGAGATCATCCAGAGAGAAGATGAGCGTCCTACCAGCTCTTTTCTGTATAATCTTGTCATGGACAGCTACACCTTCGGCCACGGAGCCGCTGCAGCGTTCACCGACATTCCCCTCAGTCAGAAAGTCTTTCTCGCGCAGTTTGAGACCATCAAATCACTTGCGGAAAAAGGTCCCTGCGTCTTCATAGGGCGCTGCGCGGATGAAGCGCTTGCCGACAGGGATGATGTCCTCAATATCTTTATTCACGCTTCTGAGGAGTTCAGGATCAATCGTGTCAGGAACTATCCGGAGTATAATGAAGAGGCACAGAAGGGAAAAAAGATCACTGACTTCATGGCCAGAATCGACAGACAGCGTCAGAGTTATTACAACTATTACGCATCCGGTAAATGGGATCAGTCAGCCACCTATGATATGACCATTGATTCTTCTCTGCTTGGAATCGATGGGACAGTGCGCATGCTCATCAAGCTTATAGAAATCTTTGAAGAAGAACATTCTTAAGAAAGGTATTGCAAATTGAAGCGGAATGAATTATTAAAAAAAACCGGCATCTGCTTTACAGCGCTTCTGCTGGCCGGGGCAGTCGCGGCAGCAGGTCCATCGCTTGCCGTAAACGCCGCTAATTCTTCAGACCCGAATCTTATAACAGATCCTTCTCTTGGATACACCTTTCAGGAAATAGCTGAGGATGTTTCATCCGGGGACCAGGGATCTGACGACAGTCAAAACGGCAATTCAGACGGCGGGACGACTTCTTCAGCCGATGAGAACAACACGAACCCCTCAGACGGTAACGGAACAGACGGCAGCGGAACAGATGATAACTCCGGAACTGGCAGTGGTTCCGGCGATGGGTCGGAAGACGGTTCTGAGACCGGTTCAGGAGAGACCTCCGGTTCTGACAGCAGTTCCGGGGCCGGTACAGAAGCCGACGACGGTTCTGACAACGGATCAGGGACCGGCACAGGAACCGGCTCCGGCTCTGAAGACAGTTCAGGAGCTGATGAAACAGAAACCGGAAACGGATCAGATCAAAGTTTCGGCAAAGACTCAGAGGGCGGAAAGACCGGCACAGGACAGAATTCCGGTAACAGCACAGGCAGCGGAAACAGCAGTTCCGGACAGAATTCCGGAAAGACGGGGACCGGCAATAGCAGCTCAGGGCAAAGCTCAGGGCAAAGTTCAGGGCAGGGCAGCTCAGACACTGAGTCCGATATCGAAAACAGTCCTGAAATCGATGACGATTCAGATTACGGTCCTGTCACCGACAGTTCCGGTCAGTCCGGTCAGGAATATACGCGCAGACCGTTTATCGGTGACCCCAACAATATTCCCTATGCTCCCGGTATCCCGGCACCCACTCTGATCCTTCCGGAGACGGATCCCTTTGCCGGAATCAGCGCTCCCCTGATGGATATAGACCCTACAATGCCATTGACTGTTCCCGCCAACGTGCTCGTACCCAGGCCCGGTACACCGGATTTGCCTCAATATACAGCGGCATCGCTCCCGAATCTGGAAACCATTCTGGGAGAGGGAGAGTATCCGGCAGGTTACGCTCAGGCTGCGGGCTATACAGGAACAAATGAACAGCTCATTGCCGCCCAGAATATTGTTTCCGGTCTTTCTCTGCTGAGTGACGGATTCCGATTCTATACAGTTGACAAAGATCTGGCTGTCTCACCTGTAGCTCAGTCTGTTTATGAAGAGATGAACAATACATCCCGTGAGGTCGGACTGCTGTCAAACAATGACGCGCTCTATGTACTGAACGAGGAAAACAACGGCTGGCTCTATGTAGAGTCGGGAAATGTCCGGGGCTTTGTTCCCGCCGCCTATGTACTTCGGGGTGATGATGCCCTGCAGGCAGTTTCTGTCCCGCAAAATTCCGGGACAGACAGTCCACTTCAGACAGACTCTGTGACAGACGGAGATTTAAATCTGAATTTCGCGGTCGAGACCATACCGGCAGGAGAGAACAGCGCCTTTACTTACATGCGCTGCACTACCAAGTCCACCGTCATCGACAAGCAATATGCCATCGCGGATCAGGACCTGCCGATTCTTGAGGAAGCCACCTCCGAAGCCCGTGAGATCGGACGGCTTTCCACAGGAGGAATCTGCTACATCATCCAGCAGGTTGATGACCATTGGCTCTACGTGGAATCCGGAAATGTGCGCGGTTTCGCGCCGGCCTCCAGCCTCACGACCGGAAACGCCGCGAAAAAGATCGTGCAGCAAAACGGAGAGGCTGCCATGTCAACTGCGGTACAGCTTGTGCTTCCCTCTGACAACGCCGCCCTGTATTACTCGCTCAATTCCACTCAGGAAGGAACAGCCCTGAACAGCATCCGCTCTGATATTGTCCAGACGGCGGCCAGCTGCATAGGATGCCCCTACAAGTGGGGAGGAAACTCACTGAGAGGCGGCTGCGACTGCTCAGGCTTTGTCAAACAGCTCTACGCGCTCTATGGATACAACCTTCCCCGTGTGGCAGATGACCAGTCCACATTCGGCACACAGATCCCGATCGCGGACGCAGCGCCCGGAGACCTCATTTTCTTTGCCTCTAACGGTTACGTCTACCATGTAGCCCTGTATGCCGGCAACGGAACCACGATAGAAGCCTTCAGTGAAAGCCGCGGCATCATCGCCACATCGATCGGAAACCGTGATGCAGTGTGGGCTACACGCATCATCCAGGATTAAAAATAATTCCAAAAAAAATTCATTAAAAAAGTTTCTTTTAAAAAATCCCCGCCTGACTCAGGTTCTTCACAGAGTCAGACGGGATTTTTTATTCTTCATGATTTCTTTGGCTTTATTGGATTTCAAGTACCTGCCGGCAGACCATTTCACCAGCAAGGAACAAAGGCATTTGACAGGAGGGAGAGAGGCCGTTTTCCCGCTGAGCCCCTATATAATTTCATGTATTTATTCGCAAAAGGCATCTTTAACGAATAGTTGAACGTTTCACGTTCAACTGATTCGTTAAAGATGCTGGTTATTATTGCTGTTTGCCTTTATTAATCAGTTGGTCGCTTTGCGACCAACTGATTCGTTAAAGATGCTGGTTATTTTTGCTGTTTGCCTTTATTATAGTTGGTCGCTTTGCGACCAACTGATTCGTTAAAGATGCTGGTTATATAACCAGCTATTGCTGTTTGCCTTTATTATAGTTGGTCGCTTTGCGACCAACTGATTCGTTAAAAGATGCCGGTTATTATGCTTACGGATCTAATGATGGCCGGCTTATTATTCCCTTATTGTTTCTCCGCAGTATTTACATTTGAGTATTCTGATTGTTCTTGCTTCACGTCCTTCATAATATGAATCACACCAGGTACCGCAGTGAGGTCCGTTGCATTCCTGAGCAGAATCCCATTTGCATCCATCTCCAAAAATGTATTCTTCGTGCACAACCTCATACACATGATTGACCTTTCCGCATATCTTACATCTGCAGCCTTCCCAGTCATGTTCCTGGTCCCTGATCCTTCCGCACTTTTCGCATTTACAGCCTTGCCATTTATGAACAATACATATACTCATGCGCGCACCTCCTGATTACTTTTACAACCTTATTTTTGTATTACATGATTTCTTTGATCTGTTTTAGTGTCTTGTCTGTCTGGCTTTTTGTTCGATTTCTGTTCGATTCAAGTGGCTTGCCTTATTTTTTTAATATCCGGCCCGGGTACATCCGGTTCTTTACTTTTCCGGTGTTTCCCGGATTTCACGCATTGTTCTACTTTGTTCGGGCATATTTTTTGAAAAAGATAGTGTATTCTAAGTATTTTCTAATACTTTTCGTGTATTATCATGTTAAAGTAAAAATTCTTCAAAGATATGCCGGATATATGAGAGGCAGGAATGGAAGCGGCCGCAAATGTCATACCCACATGAGCGTTTGCGGGAGCACGGGGCGTGCGAAGCATTGCGCGCTTTCATCATTTATGTTCGTGAACAGGAGGTCACAGCCACAGGTATGATAAATTTCACAAATATTACTCTGGCTAAAGGAATCGGTATCCTTCTCGTGATTGCGGCTGTGGGCGGAGGAACTGCCTATGCAGGTTCTGTTGTCTCCCGCAATAATATCATGGATCAGCGCGCCGCTGAAACCTTCGCGATCGTGGATGCGGGAGTCGATAAAAAAGAAGTCACAAACCTGCATACACATCTGGAACGGAACCAGGGAAAATATGTCTATGATATCGAATTCCATGTCGGGGACACAGAGTATGAGTATGAAGTCCTGGCAGAGGACGGAACAATCCTTGACATGAAGGTTGAAGGTGATCATATAGTCTCCCACGAAACCGCGGAAACTGTAAAAACCGCCTCAAGTCAATCCGGACAGGGGGCTGGAGAAATCCGGGGCAGTACCGGCCTGAATCAGGATACGCAGGATAGTAAGTCCGGCGTCAGTCAGGATGAGAATTCGAGGGAAAACAGGGACAGCTTCCTGCAGGATCAGGATGGGAACAAGGACGATGCCTCTGCCGGGCAGCATAACAATGAAAGCAAGGACGGTTCTTCTGCAGGTCAGGATGGCTCTGTCTCCGCCCAGGATACGTCCGTGGCCGGTCAAACATCTTCCCCGATTGATTACATTGGTGTAGACCGGGCCAAGCAGATTGCTCTCGATCACGCAGGATTCAGGGAAAATGAAGTCATCTTTTCCAAGGCAAAGTTTGATAAAGAAAAAGATGACAATGACGATGATGGTCCGGAATATGAAATCGAGTTTTACAAGGACAATATGGAATACGAATATGAAATCGACGCACTGACCGGAAAGATCAATGAATCTTCCGCAGAGCCAGATAATGATTAAAGCAGCGAGGAAAGCGGCTGCAAATGCTGAGCTCGCTCGAGCATTTGCAGACATTTTCACAAACCGCTTGCGGTTTGTTAGCGCCGCACACTATGAGCAATGTACTGCTTCGCAGTCCATCATAGCAACGCAAGGCCGCCAGAGCGGCCGCCGCGGGGCGGGGTGCGAATGTGTGGAGCATTGCGGGAGCGCCTTAGCGCGGAGCAATGCGGGCTTTAATCATCTGAAAATTAAAGCAGCGAGGAAAGCGCCAGGCATCGCGCAGACTTTGTCATATGAGTCTGCAGCCATGCTCACTGCCACAGATATAATGAATGACGGGGATCCGTGTGGATCCCCGTTTTTTTTATGACATGACCCCGTGTAATGTATTTTCGCCTTGAGGCAGACACGGGGGCTGCCGGGGGGGCAGAGTGCAGCGCAGCCTCCCCTCCCCTGCCAGATTATGACATTTCTTCCTCTGTGCCGGTCAGCTTTAAAAAAACCGAGAATACAGTCCCCTCTCCCACTGTGCTTTGTACTTCAATCCTGCCTCCGTGGATTTCCACGATCTTTTTGACCATAGACAGACCAAGACCAGTTCCATATGCCTTTCCTGAAGCATTTCTGGAGGGATCGCCTTTGTAGAACCTCTCAAAAATACGGGGCAGTTCCTCCTGGGAGATGCCGTTTCCGTCGTCCTCCACCATGAGGACAGCCATCCGCCCGTCATTATCCGGGGCTTCGGAAGGAACTTCCGCCCCCCGCTTCTTCAAGGTTTCGAAAGGCCCTTCTGTTCCCCCCTCCTTTATAGTTTCGAAAGAACCTTCTGCATCAGACCGTCTGAGCCGGACTGTGATATGTCCGTCTTCTTTTCCGTATTTATAGGCATTGTCAATGAGATTCTGGACCACCCGTTCCAGGAGCATACGGTTTCCGCATACGCAGATGCCGCTTTCGATTTCCGTCTCCACTTGAATATTATTAAAGCCGATCATAGCCATGTCACGGGCTGTTGATTCCGTTATTGCGGAAAAATCAAGCCTTTCCAAAGGGTAATTTCCGGGGCGGAGCTCCAGGCGGGTGTAATCGAGCATAGCTCCGATCAGGGCGTTCATCCGCCTTCCCTGCCGCGCGATGACCAGCAGCGCGCGGCGGTATTCTTCAGGAGTTCTATCCCTGTCAAGAGCAAACTCGGTCTGTGCCATGATCACAGAAGTCGGTGTGCGGAGTTCATGTGATGCGTCAGAGGTAAATTGCTGTTCGGCTTCGAAAGAGTGTTCCAGCCGGTCCAGCATGCTGTTAAAAGATTCAGCCAGATCATGGAGCTCTCTGGAGACCTCTCCGATCTCTATCCTGCGCTTTAGGTCGTCTCCTCGGGTAATCTCAGACGTGACCTTTTCAATCCTGCGCAGGGGAGCCATAGCCCCCCTCACGGTCACGTAACTCCCCAGGATACCGACGACCAGAAGAATGGGCACATAGATCATGGCGCTTCCGAAAATGTCATTCAGCTGTTTCTCCTCGGAGGAAAGAGGGACAACACCGCGGATCCATAGTCCTTCCATATGGCCAGCCGTCAGCTTTCTGTCATAAATATAATACCTGTCGTTGGAAGAGGTATTGTATTTATAAAGACGGGAATCTCTGAATGACTCGGAGCCGGTTTCTCTGGCGATGGGGTTTTTGCCGTAAAGCATAGTCCCGTCTTTCAGATAGAGCGCACTCTGCACTTCGTTGATCTCATCCAGAAAATCATCATCGACTTCCAGCCAGCCCTCTCCGAAGCGGATGTAAAAATCGTCATTGTCATAGGGATCGGCATCGGCCATGGAAGTGAGAAAGCGGATCTTATCACAGTTCTCTTCCACCGAGCTGAACAGATATTCCCTGATCGTCTTCTGGAGTATTGAAGCGCTCACAAACCAGAAGATCCGGAATGTCAGGACTACGATCACCACCAGTACTATTGAAAACCAGATCGTGATATTCATGGTGATCGACCTGCGGGCGATTCTCTTTTTCATTTTTTTGTCATCCATTTCCCGTATCAGTTATCATTAAACATGCTGTCCAGGTTCAGTTCAGGACACATCATCCCTGATAACATATCCTACTCCGCGCACTGTCCTGATCAGTTTCTGCGCGCCCGGGACGTCGATCTTTTTGCGCAGATAGCTGATATAGACATCTACCACATTGGTCCCGCCCTCGTAATCAAAATTCCAGATATGGTTTTCTATTTTTTCCCGGCTCAGCACGATGCCCTTATTGTGCAGAAGGTACTCGAGAAGCTGGAATTCCTTGGCGGAGAGCTCGATCCTCCTTCCGCCGCGCACGACCTCCCGGGTACCTATATCCAAGGTCAGGTCCCCTGCAGATAGTACATTATGGGCACTGCCATGCGAGGATCTGGTCAGAACACGGACCCTGGCCATCAGTTCTTCCAGTGAGAAAGGTTTGACAAGATAATCGTTCGCTCCCGCGTCCAGCCCCCTGACCCGGTCCTGGATCGAATCCCTGGCCGTCAGAAAGAGGACCGGTGTTTTCCTGCCTTCTTTCCTGATCTTTTCCAGAACCTTGAAACCGTCGGCCCCCGGCATCATGATATCAAGAATGACGACATCATATTCGGCGGCGGACAAGTACAGCAGTGCCTCTTTCCCGTCCAGACAGCTGTCTACACTGTGGCCTGATTCAGCCAGCTTGGCGGATACAATATTATTCAGATCCTGCTCATCCTCGGCAACCAGAACTCTCATTTTTTTCTGTTCCTTTCTTGTTTCTTTTCTTCACGTATTTAAAGTATTTCACAACTGTTATTTTGCAAATAATCGGGGTTTAACAGGCAAATTGTGATAAAATAGGTTTGGAAAAGAAAATATGTTGATATTTTCAGGGCACTTCCGCAGCGGCAAAAAGCGGCAGGGCGGAAGTGTTCAATAACGTACGTAATCCAGTATACATGATTTTTCCGGTTGTTGAAAGGAGGACAAAAAGAATGAATTTACTTCAACTGCTCATGGGTGCCATGACTACACAGTCATCTGTCGGATCTGTTTCCGGCAAGACCGGGCTGTCCAATAAACAGGTTCAGCAGCTCATGCTGCTGGCGATTCCTCTTCTGCTCAAATATATGACTAAAAACGCTTCTTCCGGGAACGGAGCCCAGTCTCTTCTGGGAGCTCTCGCACAGCACACCAATCAGAAGAATATGGACAAGCAGATCGATGACGCAGATGAAGAGGACGGCGGCAAGATCATCAGTCATATTCTCGGCAGCAATCAGAACAAAGTGACTCAGGACCTCTCGGTCCAGACCGGTCTGAAGCCCGAACAGATCAGCAAAGTCCTCGCGATCCTGGCTCCCGCCATGATGAGCGGCGTCTCCCAGGCAGCTTCCACCGCCTCTGCTTCCAATGAGCCCTCCAAACCGACAGGTCCTTCTCTCTCCGGATTGATGGGATCAGGCATTTTCGGCTCTCTGTTAGGACTTGGCAAAAAGGAAAAAGAAGATGACGACCCCGAGTTCAACGGGACCGCCCTTCTCCAGGCTCTTCTCGGTGCCAGAAAATAATCTTCTTTGTGCAAGAAAATAATCTTCTTTGTGCCAGAAAATAATCTTCTTTGTGCCAGAAAATAAAAACAGAAAAAAAGGGGTCCGTCTGCAAAAGAATTCCTGCAGACGGACCCTTCTTTATGACAAAGATCATGACAAAAATAATAATAAAAATCATGACAAGATCTGAATAATGCTTCTATGGCTGAACCAGCGAGCTGATTTTATATCTGTTTTCCAGCGGGGCAAGTTCCTTTTCATATAGTTCATCCAGGGAGCTGAATCCGGGCAGGGTCCTGAAATTCAACAGTCCGGGCAGGGCCACATCGTCTCCTTCCCCTAAAAACAGTTCAAGAGGCGTGGAAGACTTCTCGGGATGTCTGATTCTGGTAAAATCGGTGGTCAGGCTTCCATCCTCTGCCAACACCAGATTATCATAGCGGATATAGTAATAGTACTCCATCTCTGTGCCTTTCGCGTCAGTATAATCCACACGGAAAGCACAGACCAGAAAGTTCATGCTCTTATTTCTGGAAAATGCGTGTTCCCCACTGCTCTCCTTTTCTCCGGACGATCCCTCTTCCGTTCCGGTTTCTGATCCGACCGCCGGGTCTGCTTCCGAACCGGTTTCCGAACCGGTTTCCGAATCGGTTTCCGAATCGGTTTC
Source organism: Lachnospiraceae bacterium (assembly GCA_045117315.1). Taxonomy (GTDB): domain Bacteria; phylum Bacillota; class Clostridia; order Lachnospirales; family Lachnospiraceae; genus CAG-791. The sequence continues at coordinate 9,579 of JBGUNJ010000026.1, forward strand.
CGTACCGGCTTCCGTTCCGTTCCCGGCATCTGTATTTTCAGCAGAATATGCGTAATACATTCCTGCATTCTCAATGCGGACAATCTCTTCATCCAGCCCATAATCCTCCTTGATCAGGATCATAGCCGCTGTTCTGGCCCGCTCAGAGAGCTGCTGAAGATGGTCGACTGTAAAGTCTTTGATCGTAGTGGGGTTGATCAGGAGCCCTGTGACAATATACTCCTTCTCAAGAGATGACGGAACGACCTGGAATTCCGAGATGAATCTATCCATGTCATAGTCTGGAGCAAAGGCCCCCTGCACCTGTATGGCATCCCCATTGTGGAGATTCTCCTCAGGTACACAGGAAAACAATATCGGGTACTGTCCGTGATAGGCCGCAGTGACCTTTCCGCTTCCTTCAACACCAGAAAAGCCGACCTCCAATTCCCCGAATGGATCATATGCCTCCGCTTCCGGAAGCCCCGCGGCAGTCATTACCAGCGGATTACAGTCGAAAGAAAGGGAAAAACCCTTTTCCCTGATCAGATCCTGCATCTCTTCACTGATCGTAACATTGAGAGTCACTGTGTCCCCGTTGGAAATATTTTCAAGATACGAAGCCTTTTCATCCTCCCTGTCATCCATATCCGTTTTTTCCACAGAAAATTCAAAACGGGGTTCTGCTGACACTTTTTGGGCCAGTTCATGAATTTCCTCCTCGGAGAGGCCTGTCCTGCCGGCCAGCATCTTCTCTTCCAGTTCTTCACGGAAGCGATCCCCGTCAAAACCCGCCGATGCCCGGCCATAGCCATCCGCGCCTTCAATATAGAGCTCCGCATAAGGGTCGAGCAGGATTTCATCTACACGATTTCTCGCAGCCATAAAAAGGGCATAACAAAGAACCCCTGCCGTCAGCAAAAAGAGAACGACAGCGGTAACAGATTCCGGAACGGAAAGCCTGGTTCTTCGTCCCGGTCCTGCAAATGGATTTTCCATTTGTATGCGTCCCATATTTTTTGCGGCTCCTTTTCTTTGATCAGGCACCTGCTGTCACATAAGCACATTATAAACCATTAATATTCAAAAATCTGCGTTCAAAAAAAATCCATTCTGTGAACAACAGATTAGAAACAGCAGGCTTGCCCCTCCCGCGGACCGCTGTTCGCTGTCAGGCGAATGATACCTTGCGGCGGCCATGCGAAAAAAAAAGCCCTGAACAGTTTTGATACCTTGCGGCGGCATGCGAAAAAAAAAGCCCTGAACAGTTTTCTTTCCGAAAACCTGTTCACGACTGTCAAAATGCCCGCTCCCTTTTACCGGGAATGGAACACATATGTAATACCGATCATCCAATGACCAGCCTTATAAACAAAACAATGCACCCTGCCTCTTTGCCCAGTGTCGCTTTCAGGTGCCAGCATGAAAGAACAAAGGACAGACAGGGTGCATCAACCTTAATCGCACCGGCTCGTCGCTCTCATCCCTTCATGGCATCTGCCACGGCGCTGAACCGATGCGCCCCCCTATCATTTTCACAGAATCAAAATAATGAGCTGCAGATTGCATGAAACAATGTTCTCACATACCAATCTTTTATAATATGTGCGCTAATTATTTCATGGAGAAAATACTTAGCGTGCTAACTAATAATTTTTTAACATATTCCTCTATGATTGTCAACACTGCTAAATATACATACAGCATTTTGTATAAATCAGGCTGATCAATACGACAATCTTCTATAAATCAAACGAATAAAGATGACTGTCTTCCAATGTTTGTTAAACGTTCCGGTTTCTGAAACACCCGGCACTCCCAACTATGCTATAATACATTTCATGAGGAAAGAAATAGGTCAAAATCCGCTATCTTCTCCTCCGGCGATCATCAGTGATCATCAGGTTTAACAGAGCAGAAGAGACCATGCAGCCCTCTGCACCCGACCGGCTCGTGTCCACATCCGCTTATCCGCTTCAAGGCGGAAAAATATATTGCACGGCCGTATCATAAAGAAGAGACCGGAACGAAATGGGTATTGATAGAAAAAAAGATACAAAAACAGAGAAATATTCAAGAGAACAGGAAATCAAGAACACCAGGAAAATGAGGGAGATCCTTCAGGAACTGCCGCGGTTCTGCAGACAATATTTCCGCGGCATTGAGGAGACGACCGGAGCCAGGACACGGCTCGCCTACGCCTATGACCTGCGTGTCTTTTTTGAATTTCTGAAAAATGAGAACAGTTCGCTGAAGGGAAAGGAGATCCGGGATTACCCGGTCAGCCTGCTCGAACAGATCAGCAAGGAAGATATTGAGGAGTATCTTGAATATCTGACTTATTATGAGAAAGACGGTAAGGTCTTCACAAACGATGCTCGCGGTAAGGCCCGCAAGCTGTCCGCCGTGCGGAGTCTTTTCAGATATTTCTATACGTCAGAGCTCCTTTCAAGGGATGTATCCGCCCTCGTCCCCCTCCCCAAGCTTCATGAAAAGCCCATCATCCGGCTGGACGCGGACGAGGTTGCCGGAATGCTTGACCAGGCGGACAGCGGGACCGAGCTCACAAAGAACCAGCAGCGATTCCACGGAAAGACCCGTCTGCGGGATATCGCTCTGCTGACACTCCTTCTTGGCACCGGGATCCGCGTCTCAGAGTGCGTCGGGCTCGACATGGATGATATAGACTTCAAGGAGAAAGGACTCCGTGTGCACCGCAAAGGCGGCTATGAATCCATTGTCTACTTCGGCGACGAAGTGGAAAGCGCCCTGAAGGATTACCTTGAGCAGCGGGGGCAGATTCTCCCTATGGAAGGACATGAAAAAGCCCTGTTCCTGTCACTGCAGAACAGGCGCATCACTGTAAGGGCCGTGGAAAATCTTGTCAAAAAATATGCCGGACTGACTACTTCGCTCAAAAAAATAACCCCGCATAAGCTGCGAAGCACCTATGGAACCAGCCTCTACAGAGCTACGGGGGATATATATCTGGTCGCGGACGTGCTCGGTCACAAGGACGTAAACACAACCCGTAAGCACTATGCCGCCATTGAGGAGGACCGCCGCAAAAGCGCCCGCAATATCGTACGCCTGCGAAAAGACGAATCTGCGGAAACGGATGAATCTGAAGGAACACAGCAGAATTGAAGCTGAAATCACCCAACATCCACTGAAGATGAAGATTCGAAGCAGTATTGAAGCTGAAAATACGCAGCATCCGTTACAGCTGAAATTACACAGAATCCATTTAAGCTGAAATTACACAGCATCCATTTAAGCTGAAATTACACAGCATCCATTGACGCCGAGCATTTTTTAATTGACGCTTACATCAGACCGGCCCGCAGATTCCAAAAGGATTCTGCGGGCCGGCCGGTCCTTGCAATTGTCATTCACACATGCTTGCTGTGAATCGATTATTTTTTCTCATATCCTGTAATGATGGTCATAAGAAAGCAAAAAACTGTAGCCCATGCAAAAAATTTGTGCTGTTTCATTTTAAATCCTCTCTTGAGTATACTCGCATAGAATCTGAACTGTTTCTACCCTGACAGAGCAAATGTTTATACCTGCGGCAGACTGGATCAGTCGGTGATCCGGACCGAAGATTCCAGCTCTGCTTCACTTCCATTATACTCCACACTAAATGTAACTGTGTAAATATCATCTTCATCCTGTTCAAAAGATGCTTTTACCTTCGGGGTAATATTCAGCCCGTTTCCGGACACAGCGTGGAGAATGTTCTTTTTCCGGAGAATCTCAACAAGATCATCCATCTCATCACGGGAAATATCAGGGATATCCTTCTTCAGAATAATCTGGATTCCTTCGTCAGCTCCATCCTTCTCCAGGTCTTCCTCAGTCTCCTCACCGGATTCTTTTTCTGACTTGTCTTTGTCTTCGGCTCCGGCTTTATCCTCGGATTCGTCTTTTTCCTCGGACTCGTCTTTTTCCTCGGACTCGTCTTTTTCCTCGTACTCGTCTTTTTCCTCGGACTCGTCTTTTTCCTCGGACTCGTCTTTATCGGACTTCTCTTCTAATCCGGGCTTATTTTCGTCATTCTTATCTTCTGCTCCGGCTTCTTCCTCCCCGGATTCTGCCTCTGCAGCGTCTTCGGATTCACCAGTTTCAGATTCTGAAGCATCTTCTTTCTGCCCGGATCCTGCCTCTGTTTCATCTTCAGACTCTTCGGTTTCAGATTCTGAAGCATCCTCTTCCTGCTTCAGATCGTCCTGGTTTTCAGAATCCTCAGGCTTATCCTCTTCGGAATCGTCCTGTTCCTCTGTACTGCCGGCATCAGGCTGGTCCTTGTCCTCAGCGCTGTCAGGCTCAGACTCTTCATTGTCGCCGGTGTTACCGGCTTCTGATTCGTCCTTGTCCTCTGTGCTGTCAGACTCTGTTTCATCCTTGTCGTCAGTCTCTTTATCGTCAGAACTTTCCTCTGGCCGGTCTTTCTCTTCCTCTGATCCTTCGTCTCCGGAAGCATCCCTTTCTTCATTCTCGTCTTTTTCTTCTTCGGAAGAAGCTTTGTTTTCGTCAGTGTTTTCTTCAGACTCTTCAGCAACAGCTTTGTTCTCATCAGACATTTCATCTGCGTCAGCAGTGTTTCTGTCGGTATTATCTGAAGTCTCACCCGCAAAAGGAACTCCCTGCTCATTTTCCCCAGTCATAGAAACTGCGGGATCTGCTTCTGAATCAGAAGATTCCTTTTCGTCATTGTATTCTTTACCGAGCATGTTGGTCGCATCCGTATAGGAAAACGGAAGGCTGTAAACAGGAGCATTGGTATTGTTCCCGCTCTCGCTTGCATTACCTGTGATCTTCGAAGTCTGACCCGGTAAGCCAAACGGAATATTCCATTCTGCAGCCGATGCAGATTTCTCTTCTGCAGTCTCACTTTCAGCGCTGGCAAAAGGAGCTGTTATCCCGGTATCAATCTTCGCGGAATCACCAGGAGTCTCCGCTTTCTCATCATCTTGAGCCGCTGTGGCTGCTTCAGGCTCCTCTGCCTTCTCTTTATCAGATTCGGCTGCTGTAGCAGCTTCAGAATCCTCTGCCTTCTCTTGATCGGCTTGAGATGCAGCGGCATCCTCTGCCTTCTCTGCCTTCTCTTTCTCGGCTTCGGCTGCAGCGGCAGTTTCCGGAATCGTTTCTTCCTCCTGCTCACCGGGTGCCACAAAGGCCTGTGCTTCCGGTTCTTCCGGAGAATCTTCATTCATGCTCTCAGCTGCTGCCCTCATGGCCTCGGCCGCCAGGGTGACTTGCTCTTCTTCAGATGTTTTCAGGTTCTCCTGATCCTGCAGGTCGGCTGAGCTCTGCGTGGAGGAATCTTTTTCCAGGTTTGCCCTGGGGTCACTTTTCTTCGCTGAAGCAAGGGATGTATTTCCGTCTGTTTCGGAAGAAGCCAGCTGTTTATCACCGCCGCTTTCGGTTGCGGAAAAACTCCCTGAGGAATTCTTGTTGTCTGAAGTATCTTGGGGATTGGATGCATTACCGCCTGACGTCAGGCCTTGGATATTCTCGTCAGCAGTCTCATCGGTATTCTCGACAGTATTTTCAGCAGCATTTTCGGCAAGATTATCGGCAGGAGTGGTTTCACTCTCTTCTGCCTGAGTAAGCACCTTTTGGTCTTTTCCCGCCCGGGCAAGCGTACTTTTATTGCCGTCTTTAAGATTAGAAACGGCTTGATCCTCTTTATTCGCTTCAGCAGAAGCCAGTTCCGCCTTACGCTTTTCTTCCCTGGCAATCCATTCAGGCGCATATTTTTCCATGGCGGCAGCTCCCTGGATACCGCCGTAGTTATCTACAGGGTAGAGCTCGTTGTCGCCCCGGACGACCCCTGTGACCAGGGACCCTTCCTTTGCAAAATAGTAATTGCGCCCGTCGACTTTGTACCATCCGGTGATCATCACACCTTTTTCATCGAAATAATAGCGCTTTCCTTCAATGGTGTTCCAGCCGGAGACTCGTCTTCCCTCTTTATCGAGGTAAAAAGTCTGCTTATCAAGAGTGAGCCATCCTTTGTGATAGGAACCGTCCCGCAATACGTAGCGCCAGGCTCCGTCCACCAGATACCACTCTGCTGGCCGGTAGGATTCCCAATAGGTACCGCTGGCAAGGCCGCCCCGGTAAACCGAGACGCTGGCTCTGCTCGCAGGTGCCTCAAAATGATAACAGTAATACTGCCCGGCGTTGTACGCGCCGTCCCTGTTGTTTTCTACAGAACGAAGATAGTTCTCTACACCGGGATAATAATTCTGCAGTTCGAATTCCAGATATGCGAGCTGTCCATCGATGGTCGTATAATCATATCCGTTTGAACCGCACCAGCTCTGAAGGCGTCCATACCGGCCGCCGGTCCACTGACACAGTCCGTAGCTTCCGCCGCCGGCATTCCAGGCATGCGGGTTAAAAGTGGATTCACAGCGGATGTTAGCCATGATTCCGCAGGCTGCGGCCTCAGAATAATTCAGGCGTTTTGTCAGATATTCAAATATATAATCTGCATTTTCCTGCCATGTCGCCGCGGAAACAATCACTGCCGGTGCACTTCCTGCTGCAATCGTGCCTGCAAGTGTACTGGTCAGCATGATCGCTGCCAGCCTGCGCGCCGCCCTTACATTTCTTCCCATCTTAGAGTTTTTATTAAACAATAATAGCTCCTCTCATAAAAGCCGATGTATCAATTATTGAAATTATTAAAACTGGCTGATTTCAGACATGTGTGACTAAAGCAGTGAGGAAAAGTGACTGCAAATGCCATTCCCGCATAAGCATTATGCGGAAATTATTCCAGGCTCCCGCACACAGTCAAGGAACCAAAGTATCTCTATATATATGCAAAAATTCAGCCATCATTAGATTATATAGAAACAATTGTGATTTTTCAACAAGTTTTGTAACATTTACGTAACTTTTACGAAATTTTTCATAAGATTCTCGATAAATCTCCCTCAATTTTTCAACTTTTCTTCAATCGGGAGCTATGAATTCAGACACGATTACGGGGCTGTGTTCATGTAAAAACTTCATCCAAAAGCTTCGGCATCACATAGATGAGCCATCGCCGACTCGTATAGTCGATGTCATATTGACCTATCCGGTGTCTTATCTCGAAGCGTCTCCTTCGTTGACCTTTCCGCTCAGCCATTCCGCACCGCCGCCCCGGCCGGCATCGACTTATATGGTCAAAATCCGATTATTCTGCTTCTCTTTGTCCCTTTCAGTCAGCTATTCAAATCAGAAAATACATTTCACCTGCCATGTCATTACAAAAGCCTTCCGTGTTCGGGCAGGAATCATCTGCCTGTAACACGAAAGGCTTTATAAGGCTATATAAGGCGTTTTTGCGCCTCTGTATGGCGCTCTCCATATGTTTTCGAGCTTTTTATTGTGGACAGTGATCAAAGGCCTTCAGGGCGCTCTCAGCAGTCTCCCCGGAAAACAGGAGTCCGCGAGAGCCCCATCAGGCAGATTTATTTGGGTGCTATTTCGTAATCTTTACTGTTCTGACCATACTCCACATAGAAGTATATGTCACCTGCCCTGCCGTCCTGCAGGTGCGGAGGCGGACATAGCGGTTGCGGTTGCGGGAGAGTCCTCCGATCACGGTTTTCAAAGATGACGCACCCATGACATTTACTGTCGCGGAAGATCTGAAATCATTGAACTGGCTGTACTGGACCTGGTACTTTGTGGCTCTGGAATTTTTCTCCCAGGTCACCAGCATTTTCCCGGGTGCCGGATTATTAAGAGACACGATCGAGGGTCTTGTCAGCCGGCAGATGACAGCAGACCTGTACAGAGTACTGACACCGGTTGTGCCTCGCGCGTAAATCCTGTAGGAATACGTTATCCCGTTGGTCAGGCCGTCATTGTCCTGGAAGGATTCGACAGATCCCCCCTGGATGGTCCTGATCAAGGCAGATCCCCTGTAGATATCATACCCGACAGCGCCCTCCACTTTCTCCCAGGTCAGCAGTATACCCTGCTGCCGGTTACAGGACCTGATGGAGGAAGTTGCCGCAGGTACAACATTGATAGTGATCTGCTCAGAAGTCTCCAGGTAATTCTCCGTTTCGGCGGATACAACTGTGATCACTGCTTCTCCTATTTTTTTGCCGGTGACCGTTCCACCTGAGGAAACGCCCGCGACATCAGGATCGGAAGAAGAATACGTGACATTCCCTTCCGCGCCGGTCACATAGGTCAAGGTGCCTTTTCCTATTGCAACTCTGGAAGCATGTGCTCTTACGGAAAGAGGTTGAGGTGCCTTCCCGATCGTAAAATGTTCTGTAAAGGTTCCTGAATAATCTCCTTCTCCTGTGATCGTAATGACCCCGGTGTCTGTCCCCGCATTGATGTTATTGCTGTAGGAAAGGGTATAGTCTGTGCCATTCACCAGCGTATTCCCGTTGCCATGGACAATGGTGACTTCGGGTGTCTTTTCACTGCCGTCATAAACAAGATTCTCAGAAGCGACGGAAACCATGGTTCCTGATGCCAGAATAGGAATCCTGACTCTCACTTTAATATCGATCCGGGCAGCATTATATTTGTCTGTTTCCGCTGCATTGACCGTAACTATCGCAGTCCCCGCACCAAGGCCTGTGACAGTGCCGTCTTTTTCATCGACCTGGACAATTGAGGAATCGGAACTGGTAAAAGATAGTTCGCCATCCGCTCCTCCGACCGAAATCACTGCCTGATCCTGTAATGCAATATCAAGGTCAGATGCTGTAAGCTTCTGTTCCCCTTTGACAATGGAAAAAGTCTTCTGTGCAGATTCGAGGCAGTGTCCGCCCCCAAGGGCTGTGATCAGGACCTGAGCTGTGTTTTTTCCGACATCTATATTATTGAAATATTCTACTTTGTAGTCACTGCCTTCAACAAAGGTCCGGTTTTTATAACTGACTGTCACACCGGGTTTTTTCTCTGTTCCGTCATAGCCAATGCCTCCCTGAGGGACCTCCACTGTGATTTTAGCATCTGTGAGGAGGATTTTGCCCTCAGACAGGGTCAGAATATCCTTCCCGAACCGGGAAAAAGAAAACTGGTCATACCTATAGAGAGTACCCTTCGCATAGTCATTGAACAACTTATAGCCTTCATCAACATTTCCGACTGCGTACCGCTTCAGCCAGTCTGACGAGCCGGTCCCGACCATAAAGAGGCCCCGGCCTCCGTGAAGTAATGAAGACAGACAGCATCTTTCTGACTTTTTGTTTTTTGTAAATATTACGAGCATTTCTCTTCTTCATCTAAATCACCATTTTTTGAATTTCGTCTCTGGTTTCCATCACCGGCAGCCGCCGTATAGGCGCCGTATATTTTAAACACCTCTCTCTTTTTTAAGTTCCGGCATTTAAAACGTATCTTAAATCACCTCCTTTGTTTATTTTCTGTATTCGTAAATTTGTTTAAATACCATTCTGAGTTTCAGTACCGGCTTTTTCAGTCCGACTCTTTTAGTCTGACTTAAGAAGTATCATCACGAAAACTCTCTCTGAGTTTCTGTTTTGATCTTTTAATCATTAATAGATGGGAAATGCTTTAAAAGAAACTTTCAGGATTTTCTCTTCTTTCTTTCTCTGGCAACATCTATAAGCCTTTCCGCTTCATCAAAAGCCTCAAAGAGATAAGGTTCCTCCCATTCGCGGCCATGTTTCTCCAGGGATTTTATGTATCTCCAGTCCGCTTTCACTTCCTCTTCATTATTTTTGGTTCCGGATCCGGCTGAAAAAAAGCCGTCCTGCGGCGCAGTCGGGTTTTTTCCGCCATCATCCCTGGGGCCGGATTGCTCCGGGAGCCGGCGGTCCTGTGCTTCCGGCAGTGCGGAAGGCGCTGCTGCCGGTGTTGCTGCGGACGGATTGCCGCGTTTTTCCCTTAGTTTTCGGATCGCCTCAATGCTTTTTTCACCGAATACATGGGGATGTCTGCGGATCATCTTTTCATTCACACAGTCGATCACGTCTGTCAGAGAAAAAAGTCCTTCCTCCTCGCCGATTTGAGCATGCATAACTACCTGAAGAAGAAGATCTCCAAGTTCTTCGACCAGGCTGTCCGGCTTTCCGGTTTCTTTCAGAATATTGATTCCGCAAATCACTTCTGCGGCCTCTTCGACGCATGCAGGTTTCAAAGTCTCATGTGTCTGGGCTCTGTCCCATGGACAGCCGTCTGCCGCCCTGAGCCGGGCAACCGTCTCTCTGAGTCCGTCAAAAGCCTGTGCGAATCCATGAAGACAGGCGGCATTATCCGCTGAATGTTCTGTATTTTCTGTGATGTCTCTGTCCTTTGAACTGCCTTTTGCTGCCATATGATCACCTTGCCTGTAGATGCTACGGGATTATATTTCCTTCTTTGATATTTTTCTGAATAAGAGAATCGATCACTTCATAGAGCCTCAAAGATCCCAGCTTTGTCTTCTCCTGTCTGTGATAGATCTGTTCAGATCTCACTTTATGCTCCTTCCAGTCGCCGCCCCGGTTGCTGTTGTTGAGGATGAGCGGCTGGAGATTGTCCATGGCATGGGCATATCGGGATTCAGGTGTCTCACAGGCTTCAAACTCATCAAAAAGAGCTGTCAGTTCCGCCTTCTGGTCATCCGGCAGAAGGGAGAAGATTCTCTCTTTTGCGGCGTCTTCCCTGGCCTTCTGTGTAGCTATGCCCGCCTCGTCGTAAGCATAGGTATCCCCTGCATCGATCTCCACGATGTCATGGATCAGGCACATCAGCATCACGCGTGAGATGTCCACCTTTTCGTTGGCATATTCCCTGAAGAGATAGGACATGATCGCCATGTGCCATGCATGCTCGGCGTCATTTTCATTCCGGCCGTTTCCCGATAAGTGTGTCTGTCTGAATATGTTTTTTTCTTTATCGATTTCCAGGGAAAAATCGAGCTGTCTCCTCAGGCGGTCTCCCAGCCGGATCTCCCCGTATTCAGCCCGGGAGTATTCCTTTGCCCTTTTTGTTTCGGGTTCCATGACGGATTCCGTTGCCGTTTTTGTTTCGGGTTCCATGACGGGTTCCTTTGCCCTTTCTGTTTCGGGTTCCATGACTGACTCCGTCATTTGTTCCTGCGGAAATTCCTTTTCCTTCTCCGCCGTATTACCTTCCCTGGATTCCTTTGCTGATTCCATACCGGTGTCCTCACTAAGTGTAAGTCTAAGGTGCTCAGAGTCTCTTTAAGCCTCTTTAAAAAGTTTACAGAGCCTCTATAAGGCTCTGTAAGGCTCTGTAAGGCTTTTTTCCATTTGTTTTAAGATTGAATTACCGTTAAAACGGTCAAGGGCCTTTCCGGCGCTCTACGCGGCCGCTCTGTAAAAGAAGCGAAACCGCCCCGGCGCTCTACGTGGCCGCTCTGTAAAAAACGAAGCCGTCCCGGGGCGTGGGGAAAGAGCTGCAAACATGTTATGCCCCCACAGAAAGGGGCTGTTTTACAGAAAAGAGTTATTTTACAGAAAAGAGCTATTTTACAGAAAAGAGCTATTTTACGATATTCACGTTTCTGGTCATACTCCACATGGAAGTATATGTAACACTCCCGACCGTTTTACAGGCGCGCATGCGCACATAGCGGACGCGGTTCCGGGAGAGTCCTTCGATCACTGTTTTCAATGTCGAAGCACCCATGACGTTCACAGTCGCGGTACTTCTGAAATCGCTGTACAGGCTGTACTGGACCTGGTATTTCGTAGCACTGGCATTTTTTGCCCAGGTCACGATCATTTTTCCGGTGGCTGCATTATAGAGGGAAGAGATTGAGGGCCTCGTCAAGCGGTAGATGGTTGTTGACCTGCGCAGGGTGCTGACTCCCGTCGATGCGCGGGCGTAGATCATATAAGTATATCTGGTCCCGTTTGTCAGGGTGTCATTGTCCTGGAAGGATTCAACGGATCCTCCCTGTATAGACTTGATCTTCGCGGATCCCCTGTAGATGTCATATCCCGTCGCGCCTTCCACTTTCTTCCATGTCAGCAGAATGCCAAGCTGCCTGTTGCAGGCCTGGAAGGAAGATGTGTCCGCGGGCACAACACTGATGGTGACCTTCTGCGAAGCTTTCAGGAAATTGGCCGTTTCCGCGGATACAACCGTGATCACTGCAGTCCCGATTTTTTTGGCAGTGACCTTTCCGCCGGCGGAAACTGCCGCGACTGCGGTATTCGAAGACGAATAGGTTATCTTTCCTTCCGCTCCGTCCACATAGATCAGAGTTCCTTTGCCGATTGCCACACTTGAGGCATGGGCTCTGGCAGAGAGGTTTTGAGATGCTTTACTGATCGTGAAGGATTTATTGATCTCTCCGACGTAATATCCTTTACCCGTGATCGTGATAAGCCCGGTGTCGGTACCTGCATTGACATTATTGGTGTAGGCAAGAGTATAGTCTGTACCATTGGTCAATGTGGTCCCATGGGAGTCCGTGATAGTCACAGCGGGCGTCTTCGCGCTGCCGTCATAAATCAGTTTTTCAGAAGAGACCGTAACAGCGATGCCCTCATCAGAAAGGGGGAACATGACCGTCACGTCGATTTCAATCTGAGCAGCATTGTAACAATCTGTCTGGTCTGCATTGATCGTCACTTTCGCAGTGCCGGGGCCGGTTCCTCTGACAGTCCCGTCTTTTGCGCCGACCTGGACAATCGACGGATCAGAGCTGGTGAAAGCGAGTTCTCCCTGTGCGCCGCTGACTGAAATCTGTGTCTCTTCAGGTGCGGTCAGTTCGAGATCAGAAGCACTAAGACTCTGCACACCCTTATCAATAGAAAAAGTCACCAGAGCAGAGTCAAGACAGCGGCCGTCATCAAGAGCCGTTACCAGGACCTGGGCACTGTTTTCTCCGGGGTCAACATTGTTGAAATATTCTACTGTGTAGTCCAGATCCTCGATAAATGTCCTGTTGACAGACCTGACCGTTACCTCCGGTCTTTTTTCTGTCCCGTCATAGACATAACCGCCTTCAGGAATGTCGAGCGTAATAACAGCGTCTCCCAGTACGACTTTGCCCTCGGACAGGGTCAGGATCTCCTCGCCGAAGCGGGAGAAAGCATTTTCGTCATAAGTATACCTGGGTCCGGAAGAACTCAGATTGAATTTATATCCGTTTGTGACATTTCCCGTGCAATAATAAGTCAGAATATCCGTCGTACCTGTTCCGACTAAAAAGAGGCCTCTCCCTCCATTCTTTGATCCAACCATTCCGCTGTCACAGTTGGTGAGGTCGACAAGATAGTTGGTCCCATCGCGGAATGATACAATATTCCACATGTGCCCTTCTGACCCCAGCTTTCCCGTCACAGAGATGCACTCCTGAAAAATGCTGTTGAAAGAACTCAGGTCGCACAGGTACTGAAAAGCTTTCGAGTACCCTTCACAGACAACCTGATTGGTAAGATCATTATCCAGCGCGTAAATGAGCTGCCAGGGATTCCCATAGGGCGCATTTTGATTGATCGCCGTGTGATTGTAGCTTGTGCGGCTGCAGATTTCCTGTCTGTAGGCATCCAGCTTCCGGTAATCAGTTAGGTCACTGTACTGTTCGACTATGGCACGGGCGTTGTTATAGGCCTGTGTGACAGAAGTCCCGATCGTTGTATTTACATAGTATGTTCCGGCAGTGCCGTCAGCAGAATAATCTGCCGAAACAGGCATTTCAATAGTGTAATAGTTTGCGGGCATGATCCGCCACTCTCCGCTATTGCTGTTGGCGGTATAACCAAACCAGGAAGCGGTCGAGGAACTGGTCTTGTCATACCAGTACAGGTCATAAGGGCAGTCCGCGAGCAGAGCTCTGTTTGCTGACGCATAGCTGATCCCGATCAATGTCTTTAGGGCTGTCTTTGCTTCAGTTGTAATATATCTTTTTCCTTCGTCGTCCAGAGCGGTAATGGCCTCCACGCCCAGATCTTCGGCAGACCAGGATAGGCCGTCCAGTTCCATGTCTTCTACAGAAAATTGAATCTTCGTTTCGGCTCTCTCCCCGGCAGAGATCTGGCGGACCACATCCAGGAGCCGGTCATACAGGATCCTGGTATAGCCGGTCAGACGGGTGGAAGCATAATAACTCCTCAGGGCAGGGGTGGAAACAGATTCCGTGTCAGGATCGGTATAACCTTCAGCCTTCTCATCGGATTCCTCTTTTTCGTTTGTCCAGTTCTCCGTCCCGGGGACATCCTCGATAAAGTCCTCGTCTACTTCCAGTTCCCGGCAGACATATCCTGCAAAGATGTCGTCGTTGTCCGTGTCCTCCGATCCGTTTTCAACGGGAATAACACACTCCGGATCTTCGTCCTCTTCAATGATTTCAGATACAGGATCAGAATCCGGGTTTTCCTCTGTGGATCCCTCAGGCAGGACATCTGCGGCTGCAGGATCCTCTGCCAAAGAATCCTCCCGGTAAGAGTCCTCCCGGTAAGAGTCCTCCTGATAAGAGTCCTCATAGTATGAGTCCGACGGGGCCATGGCATCCGGAGCGGCTTCAGCAGTATCCTCCGGTACTGTTTCAGCCATGTCATTCGATGCTGCTTCATCTGAAGCCCCCGGATCCATATCAGATATATACCCGGTGCTTTCGTCCGCAGCGTCCGCTTCTGCAGAGGTTTCATCTGATGATATCTCCTCTGGAGGCATCTCATCGGATGATGTTTCGTCGGACGGCAATTCGTCGGATGGCATTTCACCGGATGTCATCTCATCGGACGGCATATCGTTGGATAGCATTTCGTCCGAAGGCGTTTCACCTGATATCATCTCATCGGACGAAGATTCATCTGATGGCATCTCATCTGAAGGCATTTCATCGAAAGATGTTTCTCCCGCCCCGGTTTCCTCCGCCGGTTCCTCTTCAGACAGATCTTCAGGAAGAATGTACAGTGAGCCGGCTTCACCGGTCAGATATTCATCAGAGTCAGGGCCATTTTCATATCCCGGAACAGATTCAGGGATTTCCTCCGACATCCACTGCCTCCTGACAGAAACAGAGCTGTCCTCCGCCGCCACTGCTGCTCCCATGGCAGTAAGCGGGACGGTAGTCAGGAGGATCTGGCAGCCCAGAAGAACGGCAGCACAAAAAACAGACAGTGTCTGTCTGCCCGCCTGCTTTTTATTTATATTCTTTATATTCTTAAAATTCCGATTATTCCTCTTCTTCATCCAATCTCCGTTTTTTCAAAAATACCCTGCCCTGTTTTCTTCACTGATATAAGGCATATGTTTCATACGGAACCATCTTCATTTTGTTTTTTGACATTATAAAGCAGGAACGGTTCTTTTTCCATATTTTTCTTTTTTCAGCAGAGTTTGCATTCACCGGATGTATTCAATGGATTCGCAATGGATTCGCAATGGATTCAATTTCATGTGATACTTGCATTCCCATTTCGAGTGGGCTGAACTGTTTTCTGTGCCCATGGCACTCACCTCCCGTGATATTTTATTTGTGGTTTTGCAGACCCACTTTTATCTTATCACGGGAGTTTGCTTTTATCTGAAGATCTTCCCTCCCCCTGCAGAGCAGGGGGTTTATTTTTAACTGCGGCACAAAAAAACCTGTGAGATGTCATCGGGTCATCTCACAGGAGTCGTTTTTATAATTGTGGCCATGGGCGAGCGCCCAAACATGTATGATTAAAGCACGCATTGCTCCGGGCTTTGTAACTCCCTCAATGCTCCACACATTCAGTTTTTTTGTTGTCAGTCAACTTTTTCAAACCAGCCGTGCTCCTGGCAGACTCTGTAGATCCCGTCGTCTATGTTGGCGGGGGCCACTTCGTCGGCAATCGCCTTGAGCTGCGGATGGCCGTTGCCCATAGCGATCTTGTAAAATTCAGGCGCAAACATATCTTCGTCATTGATATCATCGCCGAAGACGATGACATCCCCGGACCCGGGAACAGGTCTTCCGACGCCGATCAGCTCCAGCATGCGGTAAAGTCCTGCCCTCTTGTCATCGTGCTGAACGATGGTGTAATCGGGTTCAAAATTCACGTAACCCAGTTCTTCGGGGAAGGGAAGCTTTTTTCTTTCCTCCTCTGTCGTCGCGGTGTAGAGTTTATAGATCGCCCCATAATCCGCAGGGTCGAAGTGCTCATCAATGATATAGATGGTGGGTTCACGGCGGATGCCGATCTGGTCGTAAAAGGTGAAATCCCTGGCATAGACCTTCTCTGAGTCATCTACGGCAGCCAGGACTCCGATGCCGTGATCTACGCAGTAATGGTAGAGCCAGAGGGCTTTTTCGAAGTCGATCGGCTGGTTCTCTACCAGTTTTCCGTCGATCACGATTCCCATACCGCCGTTGCAGACCATGTTGTCAAAACCGTTCTCGTCAAAAAATTTTCTTGCCTTGTAGTGGGCGCGCCCGGTGTTGATCGCCACAAAGTGTCCCGCGTCGCGCAGCAAGTTCACCGCCTCCAGCGCGGAAGGCACGATTTTCGCGGTCTTCCTGTCTGTCAGGGTTCCGTCGATATCAAAGAAAAAGTACTTTTTTCTCATATGTTTTTCCCGATTCAAATATATTCAAGCGTTTTGCCGGTCAGCAAATGTTGTGCATATCAGGTTTTATCACTGGTCAGCAAACATTTTCGCATAGTAAGGTGTCTGGTCAAGGGTCGCGAAATAGTCCCTGGGAGCCTGGGGCCTGCGGATCTGCTGCACGGAGCCGTCTTCTTTCAGCAGCAGTTCGGCACTCCAGAGGCGTCCGTTGTAGTTGTAGCCCATGGCGAATCCGTGAGCGCCTGCATCATGGATGAACAGTAGGTCTCCCCTCTCGATCTGAGGCAGCTCGCGGTCAACGGCAAACTTGTCATTGTTTTCGCAGAGGGAGCCGACCACGTCGTATGTGTGGTCACAGATGGCATTCTCTTTGCCCAGAACCGTGATGTGGTGGTAGGCGCCATACATGGCGGGCCTCATGAGGTTGGCCGCACAGGCGTCAACACCGATATACTCTTTATAAATATGTTTGGAATGGATCGCCCTTGTCACAAGAGCGCCGTAGGGAGCCAGCATAAAGCGTCCCATCTCGGTATAGATCGCGACATCGCCCATGCCCGCAGGAATCAGTATCCTCTCATATTTTTCCCGGACGCCTTCGCCGATCACGCGGATATCATTGGGCACTTCGCTCTTTCTATAGGGAATGCCGACGCCGCCGGACAGGTTGATAAAGGCAAAATGGATACCCAGTTCCTTTTTCACCTCTGCCGCCAGGGAGAAAAGCCTGCCGGCAAGCTCGGGATAGTAATCGTTGGAGACTGTATTGCTGGCCAGGAATGCGTGCAGGCCGAAATGCTTTACTCCTTTATCGCGCAGGATTCTGTAGCCCTCGAAGAGCTGGGCTTTCGTGAAGCCGTATTTGGAGTCACCGGGGTTATCCATGATGCCGTTGGCCATCTGGAAGACACCGCCGGGGTTGTAGCGCAGGGACATGGTTTCGGGGAATCTGCCGTCCAGAATATTTTCAAGGAAAGGGATATGTGTGATGTCATCGAGGTTGATGACTGCACCCAGTTTGGCCGCATAAGCATATTCCTCAGCGGGAGTATCGTTGGATGAGAACATGATCTCATGTCCGGAAGCTCCGACTGCGTTTGAGAGCATGAGCTCAGTCATCGAAGAGCAGTCAAAACCGAATCCGTAATCGCGGAAGATATCCATGATATAGGGGTTTGGCGTGGCCTTGACCGCAAAGTACTCGCGGAATCCAGGATTCCAGGCAAAAGCCTCTTTTACCGCCTGCGCGTTGTCACGGATTCCCTTTTCATCATAGAGATAAAAAGGTGTGGGATACTGCTGTGCGATCTCCTCGGCTTTTTCTTTTGTTACATATGGAACTTTCTTCATCCTTTTCTCCTCACAGACCCCGAATCATTATGCTCGCAGGTCAATTCATGTTCAATTCCGACCGGTCAGGAAACTCTATTCCGCCTGGTCAGAAAACAGGTCCACTAAAATCTGTTCTGTCCGCCGGCAGGTTCCGCACTGGTCCTCCGGCATCAATAAAAGTATTGTATACAAGAATACAGAGCGCGTCAATAAAAATCCCACGCCGGAAAAGAATAATAACTTCGGAGTACACGCCCTCGATAGGGCGTGTACTCCTTCGGACGTTTCAGGCCGTCCCGAAACCCGGGCTTTTTTTGTGTGGTTTCCAATGTAAAAACCCGAGTGGAAGGGCGAACTGATTACTTCGGGGAAATCACCTCGAAGGCGGATTATTCCATGCCGGCATGGGCTGCTAATGATCTGCTGATCCTCTGCAAAGATTGGTCTTGGTAAAGGTTAGTCCCCGGACAGGTTCTCCACCTGCCAGTCGATAGGCTCGACACCGTTTTTTTCCAGAAAAGAATTGCACTTGCTGAAATGTCGGCATCCGAAGAAACCGCGGAATGCGGACAGTGGACTGGGATGCGGAGCCCGCAGGATCAGGTGTCCGGGGTTTGTCAGCATAGGGGCCTTGGCCTGTGCAGGGCTCCCCCAGAGCATATAGACAATGGGTCTCTCCTGCGCATTTACAGCCTTGAGGATGGCGTCTGTAAACTGCTCCCAGCCGTGTCCCCGGTGGGAATTGGCCTCGTGCGCCCGCACAGTCAGAACCGTATTCAGAAGGAGCACTCCCTGTCTGGACCACTTGATCAGATAGCCGTTATCAGGAATATAACAGCCCAGGTCGTCATGAAGTTCCCTGTAAATATTTACTAGAGACGGGGGTGCCGGACAGCCGGGACGGACCGAAAAGCACATGCCGTGGGCCTGGCCCTCGCCATGGTAGGGATCCTGTCCCAGGATCACTGCCTTCACATTCCCCAGAGGTGTCTCGTGAAGCGCATTAAAAAGATCTGAGGCGGGCGGGTAGATCGTCCTGGTCCGGTACTCCTCCTGCACAAAAGCAAAAAGGTCTCTGTAATAAGGTTTCGAGAACTCAGGCCGGAGTGCTTCCAGCCAGTCTCCGCTGATTGCTGCCATTTTCGACGCTCCCTGTCTACACTGTCTATATTTTCTATCCTGATATATGTTATGTGATATGTTATGTGCGCGATCCTATACTGTATACACGGTATATACGGTATTTGCTGCCTTTAAATGGAGCAGGAACTCTGAAAAGTCTCCCCGGATCCAGCTTTTTGCATGGCGGTGCAGAAGGCTCAGACACCTTCTTTTTTTCCTTCTTCCGCGAAAGCTTCCAGCATTCCCCTGACGAAACGATAGGTACGGGCAGAGGACTCAATATGAAGCCGCTCAGCAGGCGTATGAATGTCTTCAATATCAGGCCCGATGGAGATACACTCGAGGCCGGGAACCTTGGATGACAAAATGCCGCATTCCACGCCGGCATGGATAATGTCGACAACCGCCTCCTGTCCCGTCACCTGTCGGTAAATCTCTTTGGCAGTCTCGCGGAAATCCGACTCGGCGACAAATTCCCAGGCAGGATACATACCTTGAACCTCGGCAGAAGCTCCAAATGCCTCCGCAAGGCAGATGACCCTGTCCATGACCATGTATTTGCGGGAATTGATATTGCTCCGTATGAGGGAATGTGTCCGGAATCCCTCGTCCGTCATCTCCGCGATTCCAAGGCTGAGGGAAGTACGGGGAATCTCCCTGTATCCCGGCATATAATCAATGACACCGTTTGGAATAATCATCAGGAATTTCACTATGCGCATACTGCCTTTTCGTGTAAGGACACTGCGACGTTCGTCCATCCCCTTTCCTGTGAAGGTGACTGTGATCTCAAGATTGGGATCTGCCTCCTTATATTCAGCCTTCACTTCCTTTTTGAATGACTCTACGGCAGCCAGAATCTCCTTCCTCCTCATTTTTCCATTAAAGAGAATTTCCGCCCTTGCGTTTCTGGGGATCGCATTGTCACGTTTACCCCCTTCCAGACTGCATATGTAGTATTTTCCCTTGCGGCTGAGTCTGTACAAGAGCCGCGCGAGGATCAGGACCGCGTTTGCGCGTCCCTCTCCTATTTTATCTCCGGAGTGGCCGCCGTTGAGGCCGCTGACCGAAAGCGTGACCACCATGCCTGTCTTTTCTTTGCGCTTTGCGGGCAGGGTGCATACCAATTTAGCTCCGCCTCCGCAGGAAGCAGTGATGATGCCTTCTTTCTCTGAATCTATGTTGATCAGCCTGCGGCTCCTGAGTGAGGAGAGATCGATTCCCGCCGCTCCCAGAAGACCGACTTCTTCATTCACTGTAAATATGCATTCCAGAGGAGGGCACTTGAGTGAGTCGTCATCCAGCAGTGCCAGCATGATCGCCACAGCGATTCCGTCATCTCCGCCCAGTGTCGTGCCTTCAGCACTGAGCCACACTCCGTCGGTCACCAGGGTGATCGGCTGAGTATCCATGTCGAGATCCAGATGTTCCTCTTTCTCGCAGACCATATCGACATGGCCCTGCAGAGCCACGGGTTCAGCGTCCTCGAAGCCAGCCGAACCGGGACGTGAAATGATCAGATTTCCCAGCTCATCCCTTATATATTCCAAACCGCGCTCTTTGGCAAAGTTTTCCAGATAATCACTGATTCCATCTGTATTGAAGGAACCGTGGGGAATAGCCGATATCTCCCTGAAAAATCTGAAAACATCTGCAGGCTCAAGAGAATCCAGTGAAACCTGCCCGGCAGTCTCTTCCGGATCATTCTCCCGGTTCGTGGAGTTTTTCTCCTCAGCGTCAGCCTCTTCTGCAGTTTCTTCCATAGTTTCTGTCCCGGCTATGATTTCTTTCACAGGCTCAGAGGCTTCTGCCTCCTCTACAGGTTCTTTTGCAGATTCTTCCGCGGCTTCTTCTACTGTCTCAGCTGTGAACTCGTCCGCAGGTTCTGCCACAGTCTCATTTTCAGCTGTGATCTCGTCCGCAGGTTCTGCCACAGTCTCTGCCTGCTCAGATTCCTCTGTAAGGGATTCTTCTGTTATGGATTCTTCTGTTAAGGACTCCTCTTTAATGGATTCTTCTGTTATGGACTCCTCTTTTACAGATTCTTCTGTTATGGATTCTTCAGTTATGGACTCCTCTTTAACAGATTCTTCTGTTATGGATTCCTCTGTAGTGGAATTGTCTGTTACAGACTGCTCTGCTTCCGGGCTTGCAGCCTCCTGAGTTTCAGTCTCATTTTGTTCATCAGCCTGTTCCGGGAGCAGGTTCTTCTCTTTGCGAATTCCCATGATCCGCTCTATCCAGTTCTTTTTCTTCCAGGCCATGTCTCAATCCTCTCTATATGAAAACGAAAAACGAAGTTGTATGGAAAACTTGCAGATTGAATAAAAATCTGCAGATTGTGTGGAAGCCTGCGGGTTATATAAACCTGCAGATTGCAGGGAAACAGGGCGCTGACTTACAGGCGCACGGGAATGCCCTTGGAATGAAGATATTCCTTTACCTCACGGATCTCCAGCTCTTTAAAATGAAATAGCGAGGCGGCCAGGGCAGCGTCGGCTCCGCCCTCTGTGAGGGCTTCGCGGAAGTGTTCAAGTG
This sequence comes from Lachnospiraceae bacterium, assembly GCA_045117315.1. Taxonomy (GTDB): domain Bacteria; phylum Bacillota; class Clostridia; order Lachnospirales; family Lachnospiraceae; genus CAG-791. The sequence continues at coordinate 31,044 of JBGUNJ010000026.1, forward strand.
TTCCGGCTCCGCCCGAGGCGATCACCGGAATACCGACCGCATCCGAAATGGCGCGTGTCAGTTCCAGATCATATCCGTTCTTTGTTCCATCGCCGTCCATGCTGGTGAGAAGAATCTCTCCCGCACCCAGCTGCTGGGCCCTGACAGCCCATTCAACGGCATCGATTCCCGTATCGATACGTCCGCCGCTGCGATAGATAGTCCAGCCATTTCCCGACGGCCTGCGCCTGGCATCGATCGCCACCACAATGCACTGGCTTCCGAATTTTTCCGCGCCTTCCGCGATCAGTTCGGGCCGGTTGATGGCTGCGGAATTGATGGAGATCTTGTCGGCCCCCTCACGCAGGATGGCGCGCATATCTTCCGTCGTGCGGATTCCCCCGCCCACTGTGAAGGGTATAAAGACTCTCTCGGCAACTCTGCGGACCATATCCGCCACTGTTGCCCGCGCGTCGCTGGTCGCGGTGATATCCAGAAAGACCAGCTCATCAGCTCCCGCTTTGGAATAGGCCTCGCCAGCTTCCACAGGGTCGCCCGCGTCGCGCAGAGAGACAAAATTAACACCTTTTACTACTCTGCCCCTGTTGACATCCAGACAGGGGATGATTCTCTTTGTCAGCATATCGGTGATTCTCCTAACACGCAAAAACAGTCAATGATCTTCAGGCAATTGATCCTTACTCAGCGCCTTTGACTGCCATGAAATTCTCAAGGATTCTCATTCCCACTCTCTCGCTCTTTTCCGGATGGAACTGGCAGGCAAAAATATTGCCGTGCTCCACGGCAGCATCAATGCTGACTCCGTATTCTGTCCTGGCTGTCACATCTGTGGGATCGCCGGCCTCCAGATAATATGAGTGAACAAAATAGACAAAAGCCCCCTCTGTAAGTCCTGCAAAAAGACGGCTCTCTCTCGGGAAGGACAAATCGTTCCATCCGATCTGTGGAACCTTGCGCCCCTCTCCGTCAGGTATGCGTCTGATCTTTCCGGGAAGAAGTCCCAGCCCCCGCACGCCGGGGCTCTCCTCACTCTCCTCAAACAGAAGCTGCAGCCCAAGGCAGATTCCCAGAAAAGGGGTTCCTCTGCGAACCACTTCCTCTATAGTTTCCTCAAGACCCAGCCCGCGGATTCTCTGCATGGCATCCCCAAAGGCACCCACACCGGGCAGAATGACGTGGTCAGCACGGAGAATGGTCCCGGGGTCTGACGTAACCACGACATCATGCCCCAGAAAGCGGAGCGCGTTTTCTACACTCTTTATATTACCGGCATCATAATCTATGATCGCTGTCATCAGTTCTTCTCCTCCGCCGGCATTTTTTGCATCGCGCCGGTCATTATTGCATTCATTCCATTCCGGTTTTCCGGACATCTGTGGCAGCTGTATCAGCTGTGTTATTCCTGCCCGGTTTTCCGGACATCTGCGGCGGCTGTATCAGCTGCCGGAACCGCCGTGATCCAGTTCAAACCAGAAGGCGACTCCGTTGTCATAGTTCTCCACTCCATAGGCCCTGTGGTGCAGGTCCATGATCGCCTTGACTATGGAAAGTCCCACGCCGGAACCGCCGTAAGCTCTTGTCCTTGCCTTGTCAACCTTGTAGAACTTCTCCCAGATATGAGGGAGAGACTTTTCGGGAATGGGTTTTCCCGTATTGAACACGGTTACGCGCACTCTCTCATCAATGATCTGGCAGCGGATATCGATCACTTTTTCCGCAGGTTCCTCATATCCCTGATTCTCATCGCCCTTCTTTTGGCCGTCACTGCCTTCTGTGACAGAAGGGAAATCGACGTGGTGGAGGGCATTGCTGTAATAATTCTGGAAGACCTCCTGAATGAGGAAGGGATCTCCCCATACGAAGAGCGGACTGTCCTGTTCAAACCGCAGGGATACATTTTCCTGCTGGGCAAGGAGAGAGGCGCTCTCCAGATAGTTGCGGATCATATCAGCTATATCAAAGTTCTCCATGGAAACACTTCCGTCTCCGAATTCCAGCTGATTGAGCATGAGGACTTTCTGAACGATCATATTCATTTTTTCAGATTCATCGATAATCGTACCCAGATAAAATTCCCTGGACTCGGGATCATCCGCAATCCCGTCCTGCAGCCCTTCCGCATAGCCCCTGATCAGGGCGAGCGGGGTTTTGAGCTCATGGGTGACATTGGCCAGGAAGTCCTGCCTCATCTCTTCTTCGCGGTTCCGCCTGTCCAGATCCCTCTGAAGGTCATTGTTGGCAGTCCTCAATGCAGCGATGGTCTCCTCCAGCTTTTGGGACATATCATTCATATTTTTCCCTAGTATATCCAGCTCCGACCTTCCGCCCCCGTCATATTTGGCGCTGAAATCCAGGTTTTTCATGCGTACCGAAATATCGGTGAGCTGGCGGATCGGCTTCATGATCACACTGGAAAGCCACCAGGCAAGAAAAGTGCCGGCCAGGGCAAGGGCAAAGCCTATATATCCGAAAAAGCGGTTTGCGGCAGCCGCGCTGATCCGGATGTCCTCCAGCGGTGAGCGCAATAAAAAGAACCGGCTCTCTCCGAGCGGCCCCCACATCTCCAGGCTTCTGGTCCTGCTGCGCTGATTTAATACCACATTGATAACATAGGAATCGCCTTTTTCCAGAGTCTGGATGATCACATATTCCATGAAAACGCCCATGTCATCTCCGCTGCTGTCTGCTCCCTCATCCGTGGAATCATCCATGGAATGTTCTGAGGGATCAGGTACTTCTTTGAGCTGTGACGGATCATCGACCCCGGACAAAAGGGGCGTCCTCCCGAAAAGATTGGCGTACAGGCGCTCTATCATCAGCGTCTCATCCGCTGACCATACCTTGTCCGTCTTGGTGCTGGAATCAAGGATCAGAAGACTGACATTGCTGCGTCTGAGCGCCTCCTGCAGCGTCTCGTCGAACTCATCCGAATCGAGCAGATCCTGTTTCTCGGCACTCAGCAGCATATCATAGACTCTGACCAGGGCACTTGTCCTGACAGAGACGTAATACTTTTCCAGAAAAAGACCGTTGATCAGATAGCCCAACAGGATCGTACCGATCATCATTAGAAAAAAAAGTATGCCGAACTGCATACGCAGAGAGATCCCGGCGCCGATTTTGCCCCGGGATTTTCTTTCCTTATCCAAAAAAAAATTCCTCTTTTTCACACAGACTGTTTTTGCACAGGCGGCTTTTGCTTAAGCTCTTTTTTACACAGGCGGCTTTTGCACAGGCGGCTTTTGCTTAAGCTCTTTTTGCACAGGCGGCTTTTTATACAGACAGATTTTACCCATGCCCTTTTTTCCAGGCTGTATTTTATGTTCAGGCCGCCTCTTTCTCAGGCCGCGGATCAGGCTTCAAACTTGTATCCGATTCCCCATACAGTCTTGATCAGAGCCGATTTGCTGCCCAGCTTGCTGCGCAGTTTCTTGACATGTGTGTCGATCGTCCGGGCGTCACCGTAGTAGTCATAGTTCCAGACACTGTTGAGTATGCGCTCACGGGAAAGGGCGATCCCGTTGTTTTCCATAAAGTACTGCAGCAGTTCAAATTCCTTATAGCTGAGTTCTATGGGTTCTCCGTCGATCTTGACAATATGCGCGGCCTTGTCCAGCTCGATTCCGCCCGCTTTCAGCTGCTTCTCGGCAGCTGTGCCCAGAGTCCTGCGCAGGATCGCGTTCACACGGGCAGCGAGTGTGCGCGGGCTGAAAGGCTTGGTCACATATTCGTCCACCCCGAGCTCAAATCCCCTCAGCTCGTCCTTCTCATCGCTCCTGGCTGTGAGCATGATGATAGGGACCTTCGAAGTCTTCCTGATTTCTGAACAGACCTGCCAGCCATCCATCTCCGGCATCATGACATCGAGAATAATGAGAGCTATATTCCCCTCATTGTCGAACAGATTCAGTGCCTCGCGTCCGTTTGCGGCTTCAAGAACACTATAGCCTTCGCGGATCATATAGTCCCGCACAAGTTTTCTCAGTCTCTGTTCATCATCGACGATCATAATCCTGGTTCCGCTCATTTATGAACCTCCTCTTTCTGTCTCCCGCTTCCAGACAGCAGACCTGCCGGAAACAACGTATCACCGGAAACAACGCATCTCTTGCGAAACAGTGTGAACACAGCCGGGCTCCGCTCCGTGAGCAGGAACAGCAGACCTGCCGGAAACAACATATCACTTATGAAACAGTGTGAACACAGCCACGCTTCGCTCTTTGAGCAGGAACAGCGGGCTCTTCAGGAATACCGAATTTTTATGGAAAAAGACATTGTCATCCGCATCTGTATTGATATTGATGCCCCAGGATAATCCCGCAGTGAGTGCCGGCAGGCGGATCTCCACAGGTTCCCAGTAGGCATTGATCGCAATATAGACTACGTCGTCTCCCGCGTCTCCTTCAAGGTGTCCCGCGAAAAGAATGCCCAGGACCTTGTTCGATCTTCCGATCACATGGTCATCGGGGTTGGCTCCGCATGCGATCACATCCGGAAGGCCGCAGGCTGCGGGTTCCAGGGGACGGCTGATCACGGGATGTTTTTTGCGGAAGGCGATCACGTTTTTGTAGAACTTGAAGAAATCCCGGTTCAGGCGCATATAATCCCAGTTCAGCCAGGACACATCATTATCCTGACAGTAACAGTTGTTATTCCCGTGCTGGGTGTTGCCGAACTCGTCTCCGGCCAGGACCATGGGCGTGCCGCGGCTGCACATCAGGACCGTGATGGCATTGCGCATCATCTTGAAGCGGAGCCTCTGGATCACAGGATCGTCGGTCGGTCCTTCCACTCCGCAGTTCCAGCTGCGGTTGTCATTGGCTCCGTCAGCATTGTTCCAGCCGTTGGCCTCATTGTGCTTGTGATTGTAGGCGAAGAGGTCGTAGAGGGTAAAGCCGTCATGGCAGGTGACAAAGTTGACGGAGGAACGGAATCCCATATATCCGTGCGTGTAGAGATCGGGAGATCCCATGATCCTGTCCGCTGTCTCCCGGGCATTCCAGTAATTGCCCTTGAGGAAATCCCGGACTGCATCCCGGTATCGTCCGTTCCACTCTGACCAGCGCTTATAGGCGGGGAAGCTTCCGACCTGATACATGCCGCCGGCATCCCAGGGTTCCGCGATCAGCTTTGTATTGGCCAGGATCGGATCCTCCGAAATGGCCCGAAGCAGCGGCGGGTCTCCCATAGGGACCCCGTCCCTGCCTCTTCCCAGGATACTGGCCAGGTCAAACCTGAATCCATCGATGTGATACTGGGTCACCCAGTGTCTCAGACAGTCTGTGATATAGCGGACCACTGCGGGATGATTGCAGTTGAAGGTATTTCCGCATCCGCTGAAGTTATAATAATCGCCTCCGGGTGTGAGCATGTAATAGACGCTGTTGTCCACTCCCTTGAAAGAGATAAAAGGTCCTTTTTTATCTCCTTCCGCAGTGTGGTTGAACACGACATCCAGATAGACCTCGATCTTCTGCTCCTTGAGAAGCTGAATAAAGGTCTTGAGCTCATTTCCCTCTTCATTGTACTCGATGGAGGCTGTATAGGCGGTGTTAGGCGCGAAAAAGGCGACCGTATTATATCCCCAGTAGTCCAGAAGACGCTTGCCGTTGAACGTGCGGGTATTGATCGTCTCGTCAAACTCAAAGATGGGGAGAAGCTCAACAGCCGTAATCCCCAGGCTCTTGAGATGAGGAATCTTCTCGATGATGCCGGCAAATGTCCCCGGGTATCTCACACCGGAGGAACGATGCCGGGTAAAGCCCCGTACATGCATCTCGTAGATGATCGTGTCCTCCATCTTTGTTCTGGGAAAATCAGCTTTTCTCCACACATAGGAGTCCCTGACAACTCTGGCGTGATAGGCACCGGATGATTTGGCCGCGCCCCAGGCCCTCTGGCCTGTGACAGCTTTGGCATAAGGATCCAGGACCAGCCTCTTGCGATCAAAGACCAGTCCCCTGGACGGATCATTGGGTCCGTCAAACCGATATGCATATTCAAATTCCTCAATGTTGAGATGATAGACAAAAATGGAATAAATACCGCCGGTTCGGTAACGCTCCGGGATCCGGATGATCGCGTAAGGGACCTCGGACTTACGGCGGAAAAGCAGAAGTTCACAGGATGTGGCATTCTCCGAATAGATCGTAAAATTCACACCCCCTGGCAGCTTTGTCGCACCGCTGAGCATACAGTTTCCCGGCCGGACCTGAAATCCGGATATTTCCTCAAAAGGTCTTTCAAGATCTGTTAAGGTACTTACTACGTTTAATCGCCTCATATATTAAAACCACCTCTGCTGTCTTCCCATGAAGTAATATTTGTGGACATGATCCCGCATTCACAAACAAGCAGGATTAAAGCCACGTGCTGCTCCGCTCCTGCGAGCTCCCGCAAACCACGCAGTGGTTTGTAATCGCACAACACATCCATCGGAATTCATCGGAATGAAATACAAAACCGGTATCTCTCGGAAATTATCTGGTCCCTGAAATTAAAAACGCTATTACTATGATACCAGATAATCAGGGATTTTAATAGAAAAAAGTGAGAAAAGGGCCATCCGCAAAAGCGGACAGCCCTTTGAGTACAGATTCAGCTGAACCCCGTATTGGTCCTGCGCCCGATCCGGTGCAAAAGACCGGGTTCAGCGGACCGGTTCTTATCCTGCCTGTGCATACTGCACAGTGTCATGATGATCAGACGGGATAAGCTCCGTTTTTGGCATCGGCCTTGGTCAGGTCAACACCTGACTGCTGTGCCATGCGGTATTTGAAGTAGTCGACCGCGACCTGAGGGAACAGAGCGTAAGAGAGGACATCCTCATCCTGCTGTTTCCACTGGGCGACTTCCTCCTCGAACTTGGGAAGCTGAGGCGGGATCAGATCTGCGGGACGGCAGGTAATAGGCTCCTGGTCGCCGATGATCTTCTTGCGGACTTCCTCGTTGATCGGAAGGGTGGTGCGTCCATAGTGGCCGCTGACCAGATCCTTGGTCTGTGCGGAGGAGACTTTGTAGCGCTCGCCCATCAGGACGTTCATGACGGCCTGGGTACCGACGATCTGGGAAGAAGGTGTGACAAGCGGAGGCTGGCCGAGGTCTTCTCGCACGCGCGGAACTTCCTCGAGAACCTCTGTCAGGCGGTCGCTGGCGCCCTGCTCTGCGAGCTGGCTGACCATGTTGGACAGCATGCCGCCGGGAACCTGATACAGGAGGGTACGGATGTTGACGCCCAGAACCTTGGTGCTGAGCAGTCCGCTCTCCAGGCACTCTTCACGATAAGGTGTGAAGTAGTCCGCGATCTCCTTGAGGGCAGCCTGGGAAAGGCCGGTGTCATAAGGAGTATCCTGGAATGCGCCGACCATAACCTCGGTCGCGGGCTGGGAAGTACCCAGAGCGAAGGGGCTGATCGCGCAGTCGATGATGTCAACGCCTGCCTCTGCAGCCTTCATGTAGGTCATGGAGCCGCAGCCGGAAGTATAGTGGGTGTGGAGCTCGATGGGAAGGGTGGTCGCGGACTTGAGGGCGCGAACCAGCTTCTCGGCCTCGTAGGGAACAAGCAGGCCGGCCATATCCTTGATGCAGATGGAGTCGGCGCCCATGTTCTCGATATCTTTCGCAATGTTCATCCAGTACTGCTCGTTATAAGCGGAACCGATGGTATAGGACAGAGCGATCTGGGAGTGGCCGCCTTCTCTCTTGCAGGCCTTGACGGAAGTCTCAAGGTTGCGAAGATCGTTGAGGCAGTCAAAAATACGGATGATGTCGATACCGTTTGCGATGGATTTCTGTACGAAATACTCGACGACATCATCAGCGTAGTGGCTGTATCCCAGCAGGTTCTGGCCGCGGAGCAGCATCTGCAGCTTGGTCTTCTTGAAGCCGGCTTTCAGCTTGCGAAGGCGGTCCCACGGATCTTCCTTGAGGAAGCGGAGGCAGGAATCAAATGTCGCGCCGCCCCAGCACTCGACAGCGTTATAGCCGATCTCATCCATCTTGTCGATGATGGGAAGCATGATCTCGGTGGGCATGCGGGTCGCGATCAGGGACTGGTGCGCGTCGCGCAGGATGGTCTCTGTGATCTTGACCGGCTTGGGTGTAATCATTGTATTTTCAGACATATTTCTTTTCTCCTAACATGCATATAGCAGTCCGGCGCAGTCTTTATCTTCTGTAATCCATTACAAAAACGCTGCGCCCGGTCCGCAAAGAGCAAATAAGCCGTAAGCGAATAATCATACGATGCCAAACACGGCCATGAACACACCTGCGACGACCGCGGTACCGATGACACCCGCGACGTTGGGGCCCATTGCGTGCATGAGCAGGAAGTTGCTGGGATCGTACTCTGCGCCGACCTTCTGAGAAACACGTGCCGCCATGGGAACAGCGGAGACGCCGGCAGAGCCGATCAGAGGGTTGACCTTGCCGCCGGTGATAACGCACATAGCCTTGCCGAACAGGCAGCCTGCAGCAGTACCGAACGAGAAAGCGATAAGACCGAGAGCGACGATCTTGAGGGTCGTGACATTCAGGAATGCCTCCGCGCTGGTGGTAGCACCGACGGAAGTACCCAGAAGGATAACGACGATGTACATCAGAGCGTTGGAAGCAGTGTCGGTCAGCTGACGGACAACGCCGCACTCACGGAAGAGGTTGCCCAGCATGAGCATACCGACAAGGGGAGCTGTCGTGGGAAGGATCATACACACGACAACAGTAACGACGATGGGGAAGAGGATCCTCTCGAGCTTGGAGACAGGTCTGAGCTGAGACATCCTGATCTTGCGCTCCTTGTCTGTCGTCAGCGCGCGCATGATGGGCGGCTGAATGATCGGGACAAGGGACATGTAGGAATATGCGGCGACAGCGATGGGTCCGAGCAGCTCGGTCTGTCCCAGCTTGGAGCAGAGGAAGATCGAGGTGGGGCCGTCGGCACCGCCGATGATGGAGATCGCGGCAGCGGCTTTTCCGTTGAAGCCAAGTGCGATCGCGCCGAAGTAAGCGCTGAAGATACCGAACTGCGCGGCGGCGCCGAGCAGGAAGCTCATGGGATTGGCGATCAGGGGACCGAAGTCCGTCATGGCACCGACGCCCATGAAAATCAGTGAGGGCAGGATTGCCCATTCATCCAGCGTAAAGAAATAGTAGAGCAGGCCGCCCGGGGAGCCGTCCGCAGGCTTTGCCATAATATCCGGATAGATATTGACAAGAAGCATGCCAAAGGCGATCGGGACGAGCAGAAGGGGCTCGAAATCCTTTGCGATTGCCAGATATAAGAAGACAAAAGCGACGAGGATCATCAGGTAATTGCCCCAGGTCAGACTTAAAAACGCTGTCTGGTGGATAAGGTTATCCAGCGTATTGATAATATATGTCATATATAGCCTCCTGGTGAAATAACCGGTCAGGGATCAGATCCGGCCGCCGGTTTCCGTTTGCTTTTTGCAGGGAATTGAATCCTGCCAAAAAACACGCGTCCGTGCTTGGGAACTGACTGTAAATAAACGTCCCTCAGTCTACGGTTGCCAGAAGGGAGCCAGCCTCAACGGGATCACCGACTGCGCAGTCGATGGAAGCGATGGTGCCGTCAACAGGGGAAACCATGGGGATCTCCATCTTCATGGCTTCGAGGATGATGACTGTATCACCCTTGCTGACAGTCTGGCCGACCTTGGCTTCGATCTTGAAGACCTTGCCTGCGGCGCCTGCCTCGATCCTGTTGGCGCCTGCTCCTGCGGAAGCAGCGGGTGCTGCAGCGGGTGCAGTGGGCATGGGAGCAGTCGCGGCGGGTGCTTTGGGCATTGCGGGCATAGCGGCTGTAGCGCCGCCTGCGCTTTCCTCGACAGTCACTTCATAAGCAACTCCATTCACGGTAATGGTATAGTTCTTCATTATGTACCTCCTGTGCGTACGTATGAACTCTTTTTAAAATAGAATCGGCTGTTTTTCAGACAGCTTTGCTGAAAAGATATGGAAAAACTGCTCTTATTCAGCAGCCCTCCATCTTCAGAAAAGCCATTATTTTCTCCTGATACGTCTGATCTTGCGGACGACAAAGGCCTCGGGAGCAGCCATGGGCTCCGCCTCGGCGCGATAGGCAGCGATTGCTGCCGCAATCACGGCTACAAGCTGACCGTCATCCGAAACAGCGGGGGCCGCAGCTGCAGGAGCAGGAGCTGCCGCGCGCTTTGCCGCGGCTTCCTTTTCCTTTTTGTCCTCTTCCGCTACTTTCTTTTTACCGGCGGAAGTGAGCAGCCTGCCGAACAGGGCGATGATCAGGCTCAGGAGGATCAGGACCGCAAAAGTCGTTCCCATACCCAGAAGGGTGTTCAGACCCGCCTGCTGAATAAGCTCTCCGAATGTATACTCGACATTCGTAGCGATTGAAACATAACCGGAAAGGTCTTTTGCATATGTGACAACCAGGTCAGCGTTACGGTTCTGGCCGGCAACACCGACAGTTACAATATAATTACCATCTTCATCAGTTGTGACCGATTTCTCCGTGAAGCAGTCGGCAACTCCGTTCCCGTCAGCGTCCGCAGTAAAGTCGATTTCTCCCATCTCCTCCTTGGCGGTCTCCCACCCCTGCAGACCGGCATAGATCACCGATTCGGATTTCTGTTCCTCTATCTGTCCGGCCTTGACGATCGCGTCCATCTGCTGTGCGTCGTTTTCCGCCTGGCTGAAGAGCATGGTCTTCATGCCCTCTTCAACCGCCTGCTCATCCGACTTCTTCGAAGAGCCTCCGCAGGCAGTCAGCGCAAGGACGCAGACAAAGGCCAAGAGGATAGCTGTAAGTTTTTTTCTCATTAGTCCTCATCACCTTTCATCAAATGGAGGCATGTTTCCGGGAAGGAAGCGCCTCCCTCTTGGAATAGAGCATTTCGACTGCGCCGATCAGGTATTTGCGGACTTCTTCGGGCGCAATGATCTGATCCACGACACCGCGTGCAGCGGCAGCTTCGATGCTGTTCTGCAGTTCGTCATAAGCCTTCGCAGCAGCTTTCACCTCGTCGGCGGAGCCGTCGCAGAGGACGGAAGCGGCATATTTGCCTTCCAGAATGCCCACAGAAGCGTCTGTGTAAGCGAAAATGAGGTCCGCGCCGAGTGCCTTGCTGTTCATGACAGCATAAGCGCTGCCGCCGGCGCGCTTTGTGATGACATTGATCTTGGGAACAGTCGCTCCCGCAAACGCGGCGGCAAGGCCTGCAGCTGCGGATGCCACACTGTTCTCCTCGCATGCGCACTGGGCAAAGCCGGACGCGTTGGTCAGAGTGATCACAGGAATATCAAAGGCGTCGCAGAAACGGACAAGGGCCGCTGCCTTGGCGCAGCCGGCAGTTGTCAGAGCGTTTCCAAACTCTTCAGCCTTCTCGCCGTTCTCGTCATACGCGCAGCCGCGGTTAGCCGCGATACCGACCGTATTTCCGCCGAGGCTGGCGATGCATGTGAACATTTCCTTTGCGTAACCTTTCTTTGTCTCAAAGAAGACTCCGCCGTCCGCGATCTCGGTCATAGCTGCGCAGGGATCTTCGACGAAAGCGGCTGCGGACGCGCAGACGCGGTTCAGGTCATCCATGCACTCCGCGGATGCATCATCTTCATTATTGGAGGGCAGCATTCCCGCCAGATATCTGATCTGCGCGAAAATTTCCTCCTCTGTGCCGACGAAATCGACATCGCCGGCTGCAGCCTTCTTGTCGGCTGCCGCGGTGTTGTTGACTTCCTCGCGGTTGCCCGCAAGTGCATTGGGAGAGTTCACGAAAAGGCTCGCGTCCTTCTCCATGAGAGTAAAATCAGTCATCGCGGGGAACAGAGCGAGACCTCCGCCGCAGTTTCCGAAAATTGCGGAAATCTGGGGAATGATGCCTGACGCCTGTGCCTGCTTTGCGTAGATTTCACCGAATGCTTCAAGCGCATCAATCCCTTCCTGCAAACGGAGCCCTGAAGAATCGATCATGCCGATGACAGGCGCGCCGGTGCGAAGGGCAAGATTATAGAGACTGACGATCTTCTTTGCGTGCATCTCGCCGATGCTGCCGCCGAGGACGCCGGCATCCTGGCTGTAGACATAGACCAGCCTGCCATCGATCAGTCCATATCCCGTAATCACACCGTCAGAGGATTCCCGGGCTGCTGCCATGTTGAAGTCGGTAGCCCTGGCCTTG
>JBGUNJ010000027.1:0-59281 GCA_045117315.1 Lachnospiraceae bacterium
GCAGCATCGGCGGAATATATCACTCCTTTCCTCTAACACGTTGCCTGGGTCTCCCGGGGTAATTCACAGTTCTTTCGTCACACAACCTCCTGATTTACTCTCTTGGTTTTACGCTTACCACGGACTTCAGATTGATATGCACCCTTGTCCACCATTTAGCCTCATATCAGGTTTCTGTTCGTAGGCTCATGACTTTGCTACGCGCTTCCTTCACCCCGCCGTTACCGGCTTCGGCTTGCGTTTAACTACATGGACGGTAAGTTACCCATGACCGGACTTTCACCGGCAAGAACTGTGCCATGCCCGGCACACATGATAAAAACAGGATGGCCTCTGCGACCATCCTGTTTTATATACATCTATTCGACAAGAACCTCCTGATGGCTTCTTCCATCAGCTTCCTGTCAGCCTTCATATCACCCGGTTTAGGAAAGTTTAGGAAATCGGGGTAAAAAACTGAAATCCCATTTTTTCGCGTAGATATCGCGTTTTTCGGCCTTTTTAGCCTTTTGAACTGTCAAATACGGGATTATACCATTATTTGCTCAATTGTCAATCAACTTCTGGCGTAATTTTTAAATTGTTTGAAATTTCAGAAAAATTAAACAATTATTCTTTGCCTCTGGGAGACAGGGGACGGTTCTGTGTCTCCTCCCTCGCGGCACAAACATCCGGAGTGAAAAATCCTGTATCGACAGGATTTTTCACTCTTTCCGGTCATGCCGCTCCCAAGAGCGGCACCCGAGGAGAAATACGCGGAGGCGTTTTCTCAGATGGGATCACAGGATGTTTGCAGCCGCCCCGCGGCACAAACATCCGGAGTGAAAAATCTTGTATCGACAAGATTTTTCACTCTTCTTTCAGGTTAAAGAAGTTCCGGAAGGCCGCCGGGGTCTGTCCGGTCTTCGACCGGAAATATCTGGTGAAATGAGAAGTGTTGACGAATCCGCACATCTCCGCGACTTCTGCCACAGAACAGGACTTCTCCGTGAGCAATATCTTGGCGGCGTTGACCCTGATATCCGCCAGGTACTCATAGGGGGTCCGCCCCGTTTCTTTCATAAACCGCCTGGAGAAGTAATGTCTGCTCAGGGCCACATGGTCGGAAATCTCACCGATCTGAAGGGGGCGCTGGTAGTTGGCGTACATGTATTGAAGCGCCTCTTCAACCGGCGGTGAAAGCTTCAGTGTTTTCTTCTCTATGATCCTGCAGAACATGGTGTGGATCATCATTGAGATCATGTGGTCTTTGGGAAAAGGGGATTCAAGTTCCTCCCTCAGGGAGTTTATCGTCTCCTTCAGGGATCCGCTCATTTTGAACTTATGCCCCCACTGTGAAGTGATCTGCTCGTAGAATGCCCCTGACGCGTTCCCGTTGAAGACCATCTCCCACTTGTCCAGATGGCTGCCGTCCGTGCGGTATTCGTGCGGTTTCCTGAAGTCCATGAGGACTGCTTCTCCCTTTTTTACTGTGTATTCTTTTCCCTCGTAATGGAGAATCATCTGTCCGTCCAGAACCCAGATCACAGAATAGAAATCGAGGTAATCTCTTTTCACCGAATAGAGATTGTTGCAGATGTATCTGCTGCTCCATGCCACATAAAACAGGTTTTCCACTGCGAATTCAGTCGGTGTGTGGAAGGCCGCGCCCCTTGACTCAAGGATTCCCTTTTCGTTTAAAATCTTTATGCGTTCTCTGGCTCCATGGTTCATGCTGTACTGCTCTTATCCTCCCTGTCGCTATAGTATGTTTCCTGACTGTTACAGTATCGCATATGCTTTTTCATTGTCTCATCCCGGGTGCCGGTCTGCAGATCCGGTGCAGCTGAAGCCCGCTTATTTTCGCAAATGCGCGGTTTCCGGGTTCTTTATTCTCTTGTTTTTCCTGTTCCGCTTCTCTCCGTCTTATGTCTGTATTATAGCCTCCCATGCCGGCTCCCGAAACAGATTTCTTTGTTCAATAGTATTCTGTATTTACTCTGCGTCCCGGAGTGCCCCAGAGTGCCCCGGAGTGTCCTGTAATGGACCTGCCGACCTGCCGGTCAGTCCGGGATACTTTGCTTTGAGGAAGCGGTCCCTGGAAACCGGCATGATCCGTATGTCCCGCGGCAGACGTCCCCTCCTTCCCCGTGCCTTTTAAAAACCGGCGCATTCTCATGGCTGAAGTCACGAAAATGCGCCGGTTATACTTTTCAAGGACTCTTTTCAAGGACTCTGATGCTTCTGCTGAAGAAGACCTGCCGCTGGCACTAGACAGGGCATCCTGCACCCGAATCCCGGCAGCTCATCAAATCCGATATTCCTTACTCCGGTAACTCGTCAAATTTGGTCTCCCGGAGACTGATCAGATCTGATAGCCTACGCTCTTGAGATAGTCTACGCTGGCCTTGATGTCGCGCAGGGACGTCTCCTGGTTCCTGGGGTCGCGCTCCTGCTCGATAGTGATGTAACCGCTGTAGCCAATCTCCTCGAGGGCGGTCTTGATGGCGGGGTAATCCAGGGCGCCTGTGCCGACAGGGCACATGGTTCCTTTGCCGCAGCCGTCGAAGAAACGGATGTGCTCGCTCATGACCTGCTCGTAAACCTTCTGGTCGACATCCTTGAAGTGGACATAATCCAGAACGTCAGCGTATTTCTTGAGATACTCCACGGGATCCATATCGCAGTAGTAGAGGTGGCCGGTATCGAGGCAGAGGCCTGCGATCTCATAGGGCATATCCTGCACATAGCGGGCGATCTCATCGGAAAACTCGATGTAGGTGCCGGAGTGGGGGTGGATCACGGGACGGACGCCCCAGCTGTTGGCGCGCTCGCAGACTGCGCGGACGTGGCTCATGAACTGCTTCCACTCCTCATCGTTCATACGGGGAGCGCGGTCTACATGGCCGGCATTGAAGTCACGCTCGTCGTGGCCCCAGTCCATAACCGTCATATAAGGGGTGGGGAACTTCTGGCCTTCCATAACGGGCAGCTTGGGCAGCCTGGGATCTGTGATCAGCCTGCAGATGTTGTCCACTGCCTCGAGGACAGAGGGCTGATTAGCGGGATCGACCAGATCATGGAAAATGGTACCTGCTACGATTGCCAGCTGATTCTTCTCAAGTTCAGCTGCGACGACTTCCGCGTCGATGGGCATGTAGCCGTAAGGTCCGAGCTCGATCGCAGTGTAGCCTGCCTGATGTGCTTCGGAAAGGACTTTTTTCCAGGAAGGAAGATAGGGATTCTCGGGATTATCTACGCCCCAGCTCGCCGGAGCACCGCAGATCTGCATAGGCATCTGAATTACCTCCTCGTATTCTCTCGTATTCTCTCAAATTCTATCGATTCTGTCCCGCCGCCAGGTCATCCGGTCACCCGGATGACCGGCGGCAGTCCTGTTTCGGATCTTGTTTCGGATTTTGTTTCGGACAGTCATTTTGCAGTTATTCTTTGAATTTTTCCTGTCTTTATTCTGTCCTCATTTTTATTTTTTGGCTGCCTCTGTTCTCACAGAGTTCTGTTTACCACTCTACCCAGACGCTGTTCTTGTTTGCGGACTCGACGCACTTCTCAAGCCACTTGACGCCCTGAGCGCCTGCCTCAACGTTGGGATACCAGAAGTCACCGTACTCGCTGGTGTCTGCGCCGCTCATCGCGACTGCGAATCTTCTGTACAGGTTGCTCCATGCCTCGAACAGTCCTTCTGCATGGCCGCCGCCGATACGGTCTTCCACGCGTGCTTCGGGATACAGGTAGCCTGCGCCGCGCTCAAGAGTGCGGACGGGCTCGCCTTCGATCTCATAGCTCATCTGGTTGGGACGCTCGTCATCCCACTCGATGGAAGCCTTGGAGCCGACGATGCGAATCTTGTGGCCGTGGCGTGCGCCGCAGTTGATGGAGCTGGACCAGCAGTAAACCTGCGCGCCGTCCTGGACACACTCGGTGCCTTCCAGATCCATGATCGTGAAAGCGTTGTCCTCAAGCTGACGTCCCTCGATGAATGCCTGCTTGGTGCAGAGGACCTTGCGGATCTTCATATCCGGGATCATTGCCTCGATGAGGTAGAGGGGATGTGTTCCGACATCGCCCATGGCGAAGGAAATGCCTGCCTTGGAGGGATCAAAACGCCATTTTGCAGCGGGGTTGGTCTCCTCAAGTTTTACGTTGTATGCGCCGAAGGCGAAGCTCATGTTGATGACGCGGATCTGGCCGAGGTCGCCGTTCTTGATCATCTGGCGGGCCTGCTGGATCATCTGATGTCCGGAGTAGCCGTAGGTGACGCCGACGACGCGGTTCTTTGCCTTTGCAAGAGCGACCAGCTCTTCAGCCTCTGCATAGGTGAAGCAGACGGGCTTCTCGCAGACTACGTGGAGGCCTGCTTCCAGAGCAGCCTTTGTGATGGCGTAGTGTGTGCCGTTGGGAGTCGCGATGGAGACTGCCTCGATGCCGTCTTCGCGCTTGGCTTCCTCTGCGAACATGGTCTGATAATCGGGATAGCAGCGATCAGGATCAACGCCCAGTTCCTGGCCGAATGCGATTCCGCGCTCGGGATTGATGTCAAACGCGCCTGCGACAAGCTTGAAGTTGTTGTCGCGCTGCGCTGAAGAACGATGAATGTAACCAATCTGGCTGCCTTTGCCGCCGCCAACCATTGCCCAGCGAATGGAATGATCCAGTACCTTTGATCCGTTAATCATGATTTTTCCTCCTTAAGATTTTTGATATTCAGGTAACACCCTTTTTATTTCTCTTTGATTTCTTTTTAACGTTGCCTTTACTGTTTGCTGTTTTACTGTTTGTTGTTTGTTGTTTTATTTTTTGATTTTTATTGTTTGCTTTTTCTTTTTTTAACTTTTCCGACTGTTTGTAATAGTGTGTCCTGGTGTCTTTTACTTCGTCTTTGTTCTTTTGTTTTTAGTTCTTTTGTTTTTGGTTCTTTTGTTTTTTTGTTTTGTTTATCTCCATCTGATGTCTGTATTATAGCCTTGCCAACCGGCGCCCAAAAGATATTTCTTTGCTCAATAGTGTTCTGTTTTTGCCCTGTATTTTGGAGTGTGCTGCTATGGTCCTGCCCTTTCATGCAGACGGCGGTCCGGTCACCGGAACAGCCGGGAAACCGGCAGGCTCCCGACATAACTCCCGCTATGTCAAAAAGCAGCGCACAAATGGTAAAAAGCAGGGAATCAAGGGGTCTCGGGCGATTCAGCACTGTTCCGGAGGACAAAGACCGAAAGATTCCTGCGGGGACAAAAAAAAGAGCAGCGCCGCTTTCCGCACTGCTCTCACTCTTATGCACTCATCTTTTTCCTGCCGGTCCGGTTGTTTTGGTCTTGCCCTTTCTTCCCGGATCCTGTGACCCATCCCCGCATAATCCCTGCAGTTCTGCCCACAGGTCTCATTTCCGTTCCATTTAAAAGACGAAATCAGGGAAACGGGAGGTCCGGACAGGATAAGTGAAAAGACAGATCCCTGCTAAATATGGAGGCCGTATCCTTCTGCGAGCCCTGGATCAGAATCAGGCCAGATACATTTCCTGCATAACTGCCTTGTCCTCCTCTGTGACTCCCAGGCGGTCCCGCAGAAATCCTTCCATGCTTCCGTATTTCTTTTCTGCTTCTCTGTAGAATGACAGGATATATTCCTCATCCGCTCCGAAAAGATATTTGAGGGCTTCATCTGCCAGAGGGCTGTCCGTCCTCTCCTTCTTTTTGACCATGGCGGAGAGCAGGCGGATATCCTCCTCCAGGTGCACATTGGTCAGAAGGTAATCCTCGATGATCTCCTGCCTGGATACCCCCAGGATCTCCTCGATCAGGACGGCACCGATCCCCGCCCGGTCCTTTCCCGCCGTACAGTGCCACAGCACAGCCTTGCGGTGAGGCTGACGCAGAAGCCGCAGAAAGGCCCCGTATTGTGAGACACCGTAGTCGCTGTTCACGAAGTTTGTATACATATGGCACATATATTCCCTGGCTTCTGCCGGCTTGTGCAGGAGCAGGGCAACAGCGGTCTTGTCCGCCTCTTCCTCCCGCGTTATTCCGGCGGTCAGATCCGCCACGATCGGGATGTGATGATATTCCGCCCCGGGGATTTCCGTGTCAGGCTGCCGCTTTATTTCTTTCTGTGAGCGAAAGTCAACAATATCACTGACCATCTCTGACAGCAGTCCCAGATCGACGTCGTCCAGACCCGACAGGTGGCCCGAGCGGATCAGCTTCCCGTCGCGGATCTTCCTCCCGTCCCGGGTCTTCATCCCGCCCAGGTCACGCACATTGTTCAGCTTTTCAAAAGGCAGTAATCTGCTTGGCATTATTGTATTTCCTTTCTTCCGGATCTTTTATGCTTTCGGGAGAGCACCTTATTCGCAGATTTCGACTTTTCAGCTTTTTGCAATGCTATGTTTTATACTGCTTTTCAAAGTGCTATGATTAGTATATCCATTTACTTGCCCACTGTAAAATACAGGATGGTCCGCAGGGCTGTTTTACTGATACTATCAGGATTACGTACTTCTCATTATGTTTTTTGATTGCGGATTACCTGTCCTGTTTTTTAATCGCGGATCATCTAAAAAAACTATTATGGGCTCATCATGGAGAAAAATAATAATCAGGGCTTTCAGTCCGAGAAAAGGAGCTGCGGGATGAAAAAACATATTATTACAGCGCTGACAGGCGCGGCGCTGGTTTTGTCCTTGCTTACAGGCTGCCAGGGCAGCACGTCTGTACCGTCTGAACAAACTCCCCCCGCCGAAGCGAAAAAACCAGAGGAATTCGGCGTCTATGATATGGCTTATGTTCTTTCCACCAGAGATGAATATCTCGAAGTGCTGGAGAAATGCGTCCTTGAATCCGCCTATGATAACTGCATCACGATGGAGGAGTATTACGCGGGCGAAGATTCAGAGAAAATGATCAGCTGCATCGAAAAAGCCAGAGAAGCCGGGAAGCAGGCTGTGCTGATCAATCTGATCGCCTCAGAGGATGCGCCCGCCTGCATTAAAGCTGCGGGAGACATGAAGGTCGTGTTCATCAACCGGCTGCCGGATGATTTCAGCATACTGGGTGAAAACGCCGCCGCGGTTTCCTCCAATGAATATGCTGCCGGTGTCTATCAGGGGCAATTTCTTGCCGAATACTTCAAATACATGGGAAAAGACACAATTTCCTACGTTCTCTTCCGCGGAACCGAAGGTCTGGTCCACACGGACCTCCGCACAGACGGGGCGCTCGACGCTCTGGAGGCGGCCGGTTTTACCCTTGAGCAGGCAGCCGTCATACACGCCAACTACGATCGGCTCACTGCCAGAGACGCCTTCGCAGACCTGATCCCCGGGCTGGAATTTGACTGTATCATTTCCAACAATGACGCCATGGCCCTGGGCGCGATCGCTTCTCTGGAAAATGCCGGGATCGATCCCTCATCCATCCCGATCGTGGGGATCGACGCGACGGAGGACGGCAAGAAAGCAATCAGAAAAGGGGAGATGGCCATGACTGTCTTCCAGAGCGCCTACGGACAGGCAAATGCCTCGATCATAGCCGCGATCAACATGCTGGAGAATGTGAATATAGCAGAAGGGACCGAGTGCGATATCTCTTCCAAGAGTAAATATGTTCTGTACTATCCCTACGTACCAGTCACAATTGACAATGTAGACAGCATTGAGTGATGTCCCCGCGGACGATACCGGCCGGCCGCCTCTTCCCTATTTCCATACATCCGTGTCGTTCAGGCCGATGTTGGACTCGTGGAAGACCGGATCCAGGCCCCTGGCCTTCTGCTTCTCATAATCATCGAGTGCCTTGAAAGCAATTTTCCCCAGGAGCAGGATCGCAATGATATTCACGACTGCCTCGAGTCCCATGGTAATATCCGCAAGGCTCCACGCCACATCGAGGCTGTTGCCTGCTCCGATGAAGACCATGACGGCTGCGGCGACGCGGAAAAGCGCCAGGACTGTTTTGTTTTTTGTGATAAAAAGGATATTTGCCTCAGCGTAGAAATAATTGCCGATGATAGACGTAAAAGCGAAGAGGCACACGATCACGGTGACAAAATGGATGCCGGCAGGTCCGATGACCCGGGCGACACACTGCTGAAGGAGCGGGATTCCTGAATATTCGCTCTTCGACCAGTCCCCTGTGAGCAGGATCAGGAAAACTGTCGTCGAACAGATCAACAGGGTATCGATATAGACAGAAATGATCTGGGCCAGTCCCTGCTTGGCGGGGTGGGAAACTGTCGCGGAAGCGCTGGCGTTGGGCGCCGAGCCCATGCCTGCCTCATTGGAGAAGAGTCCCCGCTTGATACCCAGCACCATACAGGACCCGGTGAAGCCTCCGAAAATGGATTTGAAATTGAATGCGTCCCGCATGACGATGCCCAGTATTTCCGGAACCCTTGTTATATTTGTCAGGATGACAAAAACACCGATCATAATATACAGGCCTGCCATCATTGGCACCAGGACGGACGAAATCTTTCCGATGACATCTCCCTTGAAGAAAATAAACAGGGAAGCCAGAGCCAGGATCAGGCCGATCACTGTGGGCAGGATACTGTTATCGATATCATTGACATAGACAGAGAAAGCCGAAACAATATTGAAGGACTGAAGCCCGTTGAATCCGAAGGCAAACGTGGCGATCAGCGAGATCGCGAAAATGACACCGAGCCAGCGGGCGTGCAGGGCGCGCTCTATGTAATAGGCGGGGCCGCCCTTAAAGGAATCGCCTTCTTTTTTCTTGTAAATCTGCGCCAGGGTACTTTCTACGAACGCGGACGCGGATCCCAGAACCGCCATGAGCCACATCCAGAAAGCCGCGCCGGGACCTCCCATAATGATAGCAGTGGCGACGCCTGCCATATTGCCTGTACCGACACGGGACGCTGTGGCGATCATCAGCGCCTGGAAGGATGAGACCCCCTTATCGCCGTCCTTTTTTTCCATCATACATGCAAGAGCGTCCCTGAAGCGGCGGATCTGCACACAACGGGTACGGATCGAAAAATAAATCCCGCTCAGGGCAAGGAGATAAATCAGCAGCCATGTATATAACACGTCGTCGATCCTTATCAGGAGATTTTCCATATCCATACCTCTCTTTTTTTTAAACAGTACTCCTCCGATATAGCAAAAATCGTATAGCAAAAGCCGTATAGCAAAAGCCGTATAGCAAAAGCCTATTCTATTATATCATCGTGTTCAAAAATATGGAATAAGCCGCACTGGAATGCGTTCACACCGAATGCGTTCACACGGGCTACGCCATGACGTTCACACGGGCTATGTCATGAAAAGAGTGTCATGAAGAAGAGTACCACGAAAAAGAGTGTCATGTAAAAAGAGTGTCATGTAACAGAGCCATCTCCGCTGATCACAATAGATCAATTAACGGAGATGGCTCTGTTTTTCATTTTTTCCGGAGCCGCGTCCGGGTCAGACAGCCGGTGGCTGTTGAGGAGGAAAAGGGATTCCCTTTTCACGGTCAGGACCTTTTCATGAAGGCATGTGCGGCTGTGCCGGTCAGGACCTTTTCATGAGGGCACGCGCGGCTGTGCCGGCCCGGCCGCCTTGTCAGCAGCCTGGTCTGACAGCCCTGAGTGCTGTCAGCTTTTCCGGACTTTCAGCTATCAGGGCTTTCGGTTTTTTCCGGCGCCTGTCAGATTTATCAGCTTTATACGTTATCAGCTTAATAACGTTACCGGCTTAATAACCTTATCAGCGTTTGTTGCTGCGCTTCCAGATGTGCATCTTCTCTGCCTCGGCGATCAGCTGGTCGCGGAAATCAGGATGCGCGATGCTGATCAGGGCTTCGGCGGTCTGCCAGGAGCTGAGTCCCTTGAGGTTGACTGCGCCGTACTCGGTCACGACATACATGGTGTTGGGACGGGCGTCGGTCACGATGCTGCCGGGAGCAAGAGTGGGACGGATGCGGCTTGCAATGCTGCCGTCTTTGTTCTTGAAGGTAGAGGACATGCAGATGAAGGTCTTGCCGCCCCTGGAGCCGTAAGCGCCGAGGACGAAGTCAAGCTGGCCGCCCGCACCGGAAATCTGTCTTGTGCCTGCGCTCTCCGCGTTGACCTGCCCGTAAAGGTCGATATCGATCGCATTGTTGATGGAAATAAATTTATCGAGCCTGGCGACTCTGTCATAGTGGTTGACATAATCGACGGAAGCGGATTTGATCTCGGGGTTATTGTCGAGATAGTCGTACATCTTCTTTGTGCCTGCGGCGAATGCGAAGGTCTGCAGACCGCGGTCGAAGTTCTTTTTGGCACCGGTAATCCTGCCGGCCTCTGCCATGTCGACAAATGCATCGACATACATCTCTGTGTGGATGCCCAGATCCTTGAGGTCGGACTCCGCGATCATCTTGCCGATGGCATTGGGCATACCGCCGATGCCGAGCTGGAGGCATGCGCCGTCCGGGATGCGCTCAACAACGAGTTTGGCAACAGCCTGATCGATCTCTGTAGCGGGGGGTGCAGGCGGTAATTCATAGATAGGCTCATTATCTGTCTCAACGATCATATCGACGTCGTCAATATGGATATAAGCGCTGCGGTCACCGAGACAGATGGGCATACTCTCGTTGACTTCGACAATAACCTTCTTTGCCACCCCAATGGCAGCGTAAGCATGGCTGGCGCTGGGGCCCAGGTTGAAGTAGCCCTTGTCATCCATGGGACCGACCTGCATGATCGCCACATCGACAGACTTCACATTCTCAAAATAGTAGCGGGGAAGCTCGGAATACTTCAGATGGCAATAGAAGCTGAACCCCTTTGCGATCGCCTTGCGCTCGAAACCTGCCATATGCCAGCTGTTCCAGGTCATATGTGCTGCCGGATCCTCGATCTTGAAGATCTCAGGCTCTTTCAGCAAAATGCCGCCGTAGAAATTGACATCATAGAGATCCGGAAGGCGCTTTGCGAGCTCCCTGTCAACTGCCCTGGGAGTCGTGGCTGTCCACGCGTAATCTACCCAGTCACCGGATTTGACCACCGCAGCAGCCTCTGCTGCGCTTACCAGTTTCTGCCTGTACTGATCCTGATAACTCATTTAGCTTCCTCCTCAAAATTCTTTTGTTTTTGATAACTGACAGTAACATATCCCCTGTAACAATCCGCTTATTTTGTAGACCAAAAAACATGTGCCTCGTCAGCTGCCTGATCCGCCCGCCCCGGGTCCCTGCCTGCAGGGTGAATTCGTGATCCCGCGATACGGACTTTCATAATATTCAATTTTTTAGATTTCCGCAGCGATTCGCATAGACGAGCCACTTCAATTATTATAACTTCAACGCTTTCATATAACAATGAGTGCACTTTTAAAACAACAATTTCCGGCCATTTTTCCCAGGGATTTTCCGCCCCCGGGGCGCCCTGTGCCGAAAGGGTCTCATGCGGTGACAAGTCCTGTCACGGAAGTGTTTCACACTTGCGGGATTCCCTTCCCCGAAAAGAGGTTTCTGCAGCGGCGGTTCCGGTCCCGGAAGTGTTTCACACTTGCGGGATTCCCTTCCCCGAAAGGGGGCTGCCCCATAGAATTTTTCTTTCTCAGAAGGATTTTCTTCCTCACAGGTATCTCTGCACAAGCGCGTCATAGAACATGTTTCCGAATTTGTAGATCCAGCCTCCGTTCTTCCTGATTGCGTACAGATGCATATACCGGATTTTCTTTCCTTCCGACTTCTGCTTGGCATATTCGATCGCGAGTTTCTGCCGGTGTTTCTTCCCGTTTTCCGAAAGATAAGTCAGATATCCGGGGCCGAAATTGTAGGCCTGGATCAGAGCCTTGTCATCATCTATTCCCAGCTCGTCTGCCATCTGGACAAGAGCGGCAAAATAAATACAGGCCTGCTCTATGGATTCCTCAGGTTCCAGGGAATTCAGCTCCAGTCCCTTGGACTCGCTGGACTGCATGACATCCTCTCCGGTACCCTCGGATTCCACCATCATGATGGCCATCAGAATATCCACATACTCTTCGATCCCCTCTTCCTCAGCATATTTTTCCACCAGATCCCGATATGCCAGAACATCTTCGGAAAGGGTACTGGTCGCCCAGGCCTTTCTGACCACCTGGCTGCCAACCGCCAGAAGAATCAGAAGCAGTACGGCAACGACAACAGCCATGATCTTCTGTCTGCGGACCGCGCGGGCCCGCCTTTCTCTCTGCATGGCACGCCTGTTGATCCTCTGCTGTCTCCTGCGCTGGTCTTCCTCTTCCTCCATCTCAAGGTGGGAGCGGGCCTTTGCCTTCTCCTCGATTCCCGACACGAAACTGTCATGATCTTTGAATCGTCTTCCCGTCCGCACCTGTTTTTTAGCCGCAGATTTTTTTGCGGCTTCCGTCCTTTTCCCGGATCCGGTCTCCCGGTCCGCTTCAGGTTCTGCAGCGGATTGAGCCCTCCCGTCAGCCGGATCTGCTTCCGGCCCTGCATCCTGATCAGCGAACACTTCATCCCGAACCGCAGGCTCTGCATCCTGATCAGCGAGCCCTGCATCCCGAACTTCCGGCAGGGCCTCCGGGTTCTGAATGTCTCCGGCTTCCTCAGGAATCTCAGAAATTTCCCTCATACGGGACTCTGCCGCTGTCCCGGCTTCAGCTTCCGGCTTCCGGCTTCTTTTTTTCTTTCTCTTTTTCGTATCTTTCATTCAGTTTCCCCATTCAAAACAGGGTTGATCAGAGCTCTGTGAAAAATTCCGCGGAAGATTCCTCACACATTTCATTGATGGCGGGAACGATCCTCTGAAAATGCTCGGTCGCATTATGAAGGTCCAATGCCTCCTGATCACGCCAGCACTCAATAAAAGCCAATAATCTGGGATTCTTTGTACTGACATTGATCGAATAAAAAACGTTCCCTTCTTCCGCAAGAGATTTCTCTACCAGTTCTCTGACTATTTTCTTAAAATCTTCAACCCGATCTTCTTTCACCAGTTTTTTTGCAACAATTTTAATCATGGTTCTTCTCCTTTTCTCATCCGGTCTGCCGTCTCAATTATTGTTGAATTGACAATTTAATTGCCGGTTCGTTTTCATCCTGCAGAGAGGAAGAAGAAGCCGCAGCAGGCTGCGGTGACTGATGACTGCGCGACAGTGGGATACGGGATAGTAAGCTTAATTCTGATTATGGTTGAGTCTTCACACTGGTACACGCGTAGTTCAGCAATTTATTATACCATATTTTGCACGCCTCTTGAAACACCAACTTGGATTCCCGCAAGCCCGGTCCTGCGCAAGACCTGTCGTTACAAGTCACTCCCCCACCGGATTCAGTGTGTTTTTGAGCGCCGGAGCGCTCAAAAACCGGAATTTCACGTTGTTCGGTGTTTCGCGCAGCGAAACTGAAATCGCCGAACACGACGTTACCGTCACACCCTGGTCAGGGTGTGACGAGTAACGACCTGTAAAACCTGCAGGCCCTCACATCATCCTCTTTGTAATTCCCGGGACTTATGCCGACATTGCTCAAGCCACATGTATTATGTGATGGAGGGAGCCTCTTTTTTTGCGCACGTATCCCGGGACTATTATCTGAAATCACAGATATCACGCAGTGTAGAACAAAGCAAAAAAGTGCTGCATCAGCCGGACTAAAAAAACAATACAGCTGTGCAGCACCTGCTTATAAACATCTTTTAAACATAGGGTAAGGATAGTCCTGAACCGGATCAATCTCTCTGAATCTGTCTGCTTCCGGGCAGGCACTATCTGCGATCAGTCTTCGTCTCTGGTCACCTTCGTCTCTGGTCAGGCGCCGTCACTGATCAGTCTTCGTCTATGGTCAGGCGCCGTCACTGATCAGTCTTCGTCTCTGGTCAGGCGCCGGATCCACTTGCCGCTGCGGACACGCAGAAATACGGGAAGGCCCTTGAAGATCTGGTCGGACTGAATGGCCAGAACCACCAGCGGCACGGGCAGCTTCCACACGAAAGCAGTAAGAAGCGACAGGGGCATAACGACTCCCCAGATGCTGATAATATTGAGCCACATGGTAAATGTGGTGTCTCCGCTGCCCCTCAGGACTCCGTTGCAGACCGGCATCTGGTAGGACATTCCAACCATGACGAAGCACAGAACCAGTATAATCTGATCCGCCAGCCGCAGCGCGTTGGGTGTGAGGCTGTAGTGGGAAAGCAGGGGCCCGCGCAGGATAAAGAGCAGGAATGCCAGGACCAGTCCGATCCCGACGTCAACCACTGACAGAGTGCGGGCATCCGAGCGGATCCGCTGCATATTTCCTTTTCCGACCGACTGTCCCATCACGACCGCCGAGGCGGAAGCCATGGCGCTCACAACCACTTTCAGATACTGGTAAAAGGTCATGGCGACCGAGTTCGCGGCAATAGCGTCGGAGGCGTCAGAGACGGGAAGATGTCCCAGGATAGCAGTCTGCAGCGGGACCGAAACAGCCCAGATCATCCCCATGATGATGACCGGGACCGCCACCTTGATAAAATCGCCCGCCAGTCTGCGTTCACTCACAAGGAAGGACTCCGAGAAGAGCTGCAGCTGCCTGTCCTTCACGCGGATATAGAAAAATACGATCAGGAACTCCACCACCCTGGCGGTCAGGGTTCCGATCGCGGCGCCGCGGATTCCCATCTCCGGGAAGCCAAAGTGACCGAAGATCAGTGTGTAGTTGATTACTGTATTGACAATCAGAGAGACCACGGAGATATAAAAGGATATTTTCACCGTTCCCACACAGCGAAGCGCCGCCATCAGGACGCTGGTGAGGATAAACAGCGGGAAGGTGAAAAGAATGATCTGCATATATCTGGTTCCCTGCTCGACGATCGCCGCGTCTCTGGTAAAAAATCCCAGGATGCTGGCCGGAAACAGCGCACAGGCAACTGAGAAAAAAAGTCCTATTCCCAGTCCCAGTTTCAGGGCCAGACCCGTGATTTTGCGGACAGGGGACATTCTTCCCTGCCCGTAATACTGGGATGCCAGAATGATAAGCGAGTCACAGACAGTGATCGACAGCTGCTGTACCAGGAAAAAGATCTGGTTCACTGTCGCAGCGCCGGAAAGAGCCGTCTGCGAATAGCTGCCCATCATGACGTTGTCGATCATGTTGACACTGTAAGCCACCAGGTTCTGCAGAGCCACCATGACAAAGATTGAAAACAGAGATCTGTAAAACGATCTTTCCTGTGTGAAAAATGTCTCCCTTTTCTCCCCCATGATCATCCTCCTGTGTATCTTTCCAATGATCATCTTCCTGCCGGACAGCGATTCCTTCCTCATTACATATTGCATATTACATGCCGAACCACGCCTGTGTGCCGGAATCATACTTGTTGCCATGGGCGGGTGCCCACAAACATGTATGATTAAGCTGCGCGTGCTGCCGCGTCTTCGACACTCCCTGAAATCAGGGGTATTGTATCACTATTTTTTCATTCCAAACAGATATAACCTTGCTGTTTTTTTCACGGGATTTGCCTTCCTTTTTAGGAGATTTGCCTTCCTTTTATGAGATTTTGCTTTTCTTTGTTTTCGGTTTGCTTTTCTTCATTTCCGGTTTGCTTTTGTGATTTCTGGGTTGCTTTACTTTATTTCAGGTTTGCTTTTCTTTATTTCAGGTCTGCTCTTCTTCTTGAAATCTGCCTTTTCAGATTCAGAACTTTTTCAGTGCTTTGTTTTTCATTTAGCGCAAGCGGCCTGACTTTAGCGGGTTTTGCTTCCCGGGTTCCGTGCAGCTTTCAGACAGTTTTGGACATTCCCTCGAAACTCCGTTATAATACCCTAATAAACAGATGAAAGAAAAGCAGTGCAGGAGGCACTTTTTTTGAATATGAACAATATAGAACAGGAAAAAATATTTGCGGAGGAGCAGGCACATCTGCAGGACACCTTCGACAGATTGAAAAAAATGGAAAAGGACCTGGAGGAGAAAATACTCTCAATCTCCCAAAAAGCCGCGGCAGAAAAGCTGGATATCCGGGAGAATCTCGCTCTCAACTTCGACGGGGATTCAGACTCAATGGAGACCTACATAGAGTTCGAGGTCATGAACCATGCCATCGACCAGTACAATATCGACCGCGACACTTCCGAAGAAAAACTGGGAAGAGTGAAACGGCTTCTGAAGGCTCCCTATTTTGCCAAAGTACAGCTGCAGTATGATCCCGGTGAAGAGCCGGAAGAATTCTATATCGGCAGCACCGGTATCTCGGAAGACGCTCTGGAGCCGCTTGTCGTTGACTGGCGCTCTCCTGTCGCGGAGACTTACTACAACCAGGACAACGGGAAGACTTTTTATACTGTGGAAGGCCGCCGGATCGACGTGGATCTGCTGCTGCGGCGCCAGTACGAGCTGTCCGAAAATCATCTGCAGGCCTTTTTTGATACGCAGATCGCGATCGAAGATCCGCTCCTGATCCATTCGCTCACCCGCCGCAGAAGCGACAAGATGCAGGCAATCACGGCGACGATCCAGAAGGAACAGAACAAGGTCGTCCGGCACGAAAACGTCCCCGTGCTGCTGGTGAACGGCATCGCGGGAAGCGGCAAGACAAGCGTCCTGCTGCAGCGCATTGCCTGGCTCTTCTACCGCCAGCGCGACACTCTTCGCCCCGACGAAGTCGTCCTGATGACACTGAACCCGATCTTCCGCCGTTATATCGACCAGGTTCTCCCTGACATGGGCGAGATGAACCCGGTCTCTGTGACCTGGTCGGAATTTATGGACCTGGCGGAGGTCTCCCGCAGAAGGGGAAGAAGCAGCAGCGGCGCCGATTTCCGGACGCTGCCGGAGACCCTGCTTAAAATGGAGGAAAAGCTCCCCTCCATGAAGCTGGAAGCGGATGACCTTCGCGCCATCCATCAAAAAAGCATCCGGGTGCTCTCAAAGGAAAAAATAGCAGAGATACTGGCAATGCACCCCGGCATACAGACTGGAGAACGCCTGGTGCAGATTGCGGTCGACGAACTGAAAGAACTGGCCAAACGTGAGATCCGCCGCAAAGAAAGGGATGAAGATGAGATGCGTGAAAGCGCGGACCGCTCATTTACCGGAGACGGAGAGGATGATCCCTATGGCCAGAGTCCCTCCCGCCCCCGCCAAAGGGAGGGTTCCCGCGCGGAGGAAAACCGCATCCAGAGCCAGTACGGAGGCGCATTCCAGGCGATCAACACCTGCCAGTGGCTGGACATCGACCGCATCGGCTGCAGACTGCTGGGCACGGACAAACTCTCCGACCTGGAATGGCTCTATCTGAAAATGCTGCTCACCGGCCAGAAAGACCTGCGCACAAAGTACGTCATGGTCGACGAGGTGCAGGACTATACCCCCGCCCAGCTGATGGTTTTGAAAAAATACTTCCCGCGCGCCCGCTTTATGCTGCTGGGAGACGAATTCCAGGCGATCCGCGAGGGTTCCTCTTCCTTCGCCCAGATCCATAAAGTGTTCGAGAGGGGCAGTGCTCAGGCAGGGACTGCGGGAAGGCCCGGTTTCCCGCTGAAAGCCGGCAGGTTCAAGGCCGGCAGGAGCAGCAGTGCCACGGCGGGGACAGACAACAGGAGCGCGGACGATAAAAACGCTGCGGCTGCGGGAATGAACCAGTCCGCCCGGACCACGCAGACGGCAACAGGCAGACCATCCGGAGTCACGGAGCTCTCCCTGACGACCAGCTATCGGTCCTCGCCGGAGATCACTGCCCTCTTCGCAGGCCTTCTTCCCCCCGAGAAACAGATTCTGGTCTCTTCCGTGCAGCCGCCGGGAAGCCTTCCTGTTTTCCATGTCTGCGAAACAAAAGAGGACTACGCGCAGAAGCTTGTCCGGTCAGTTCGCGAAGCAGAGAAGATGGAGGGTCTGACCGCCATCATCTGTGCCGGTTCACGGAGTCTGGAAAAGACCGCGGGAGTTCTCTCCGAAAACGGTGTGGATATTCCCAAGATACTCTCCGGCGGGAGAATTCCCGATTCCGGCGTCTTTCTCATCACCCTGGCCCATGCCAAGGGATTGGAATTCGACGGCGTGATCCTCCCTGATGGAAGTGACGGGACCTATCCCGATACTGTGCTCTCCCGCCACCGCCTTTACACGGCCATGTCCAGAGCTACCAGACGGCTTACCGTGTTGGCAAAAGGGTCACTGACTCCGCTTCTCAAGACACAGTGACAATAAATACAGAAATGCAGTGACAGAAATGCGTTTGCAGAATCACAGGCTAATGAATCGCAGCCACAGAATTGCGGTTACCGGATTGCTGCTTCATATCGCAATTGCAGAATTGCAGCTGCAGAATCGTCAGAATAGAATTGTAAAATATAGAATCGCGCGCGAACCCGGTCCGGGCTCGCACGCGATTATTTTTTACAGTTCAATTGTCCGGCCGCTGAGACATCCGGCACCCCGTGCCAGACCCGCCGTAATCAGGTCCAATCCCTGCGTAACCGGATTCGGTCTGTGCCGGGCAGGTCAGGGCATAAACTCAGTCGTCATGACTTCCGAAACCTCAGGCACTCTTTCAATCAGGCCGTGCTCTTTCATCCAGTCAATATTTTCCTTCCAGTTTTCCTCAGTCTGTGTCATGAAGGGCGCGTCCTCTGTCTCCATTCTGGGCAGCAGGACCTCAGCGCTCTTTGCTTCAACAGTGGGGGACAGGGGGAAGTTCTCTTCGTTCTGGTTGGAGAGAAGAATGTCCAGGACACCGTCTGTGTCCGTCTGGAAATCGTCGAATCCTTTGGCGCATGCGCGCAGGAATCCCCGCAGGGTCTCGGGCTCTTCCGCGATCATCTTGTCGTTTGCCAGGAAAACAAGCTCGTAGAAGTTGGGCATTCCGTAGTCGGTGAGCGGGAACCAGGAGACCTCGAATCCCTCTTCCTCCAGCTGGGGAACCTCATGGTTGACCAGGCAGCCGATCGTGGCGTCCACCTGACCGGTCGTCATGGAGCTCATGAGATCAAATCCGACATTCTGCAGGTTGGTACTCTTTGGATCCTCGCCTACATTTTCCATGATCGCCTCGACCATGGCCTCCGAGAGAGCCGTTCCGCCGTAGCCGACTGTCTTTCCGACGAAATCTTTGGGGCTGTTAACATTCTTCTCCTTCAGAGAGAGAATCACATTGAGGGGAGTCTGGCAGACAGCACCGATCGATTTGATGTCGGCTCCCTGATTGACCACTGCCTGGATTGTGTCCTGCTGATAAAAAAGACCGATCTCGGCTTTGCCTGCAGCGACCAGGGCGATTGCGTCATTGTCGTTGGCGGGGAAGCGGATCTTGACGTCCAGGCCCTCTTCTTTGAAGTAGCCCTTCTCGATAGCATCATAGAGGAATGCGTGGATGGCGTTGGGATACCAGTCGAGTACGACATTCATCTCGCGAAGTTCCTTCTCCTCCGCTGTCTGCGCAGACCCTTCTGCCTTTTCTTCCCCTGAAGCAGCTCCTGAAACTGCTCCTGAAGCTGCTTCCGCCTCAGCTCCTGCCTTCTCTCCGGATGCATCTGCCTTGCCGGCAGCAGTGGATGAAGCTCCTCCCGCGGAACCTCCGCAGCCAATGATCGAGACCGCGAGCACTGCCGCCGCCATGAGCGCCGCCGCCCGGCGCGCCGTCCTGCCAATGATTTTCTTTATATTCATAGTACTCATTTTTTCTCTTTCTCCGTGTTTTTTCCTTGATATATTTGCGTTATATCTTTTTTGTGTCTTTTCTTTATGTCTTTTTCTTTATGTCTTTCTCTTTTCGCCTTTTTCTTTTTATCTTTTTCCTTACATCTATTTTTCTTCGGTCTGTTTCCCTGGCTTTATATCTTTCTCTATATCTTGGATCGGTCATGAATGACCGGAGTCCGCTGTCAATCCGCGCTGCGCCAGTACAGGAAATGCTTCTCCAGCAGTCCTACGACAACCACGAGCAGTTCCGCCGCGATACTGAGCAGGAGGATCGGGGCGAAAACGCCCGCGCCGTCAAGCTGTGTCATCATTCTTCTGGAAAAATATCCCAGCCCGCTCTGCGCACCCAGCCATTCCCCGATGGCCGCCCCGATGACCGAGAGGGGCACTGCCATTTTCAGGGCTGAAAAGAAATAGGGCAGCACAGCAGGTATTTTCAATTTCAGAAACACCTGGGCGGGTGTCGCGCCGTAGGTATCCATAAGTTCCTTCATCTCCGTGGGGATGGACCGGAAGCCGTCGTAAACTGTGACGACAACCGGAAAGAAGGTGAACAGCACCGTCACCAGCACCCTGCTCCAGATGGAATAGCCGAACCAGAGGACGAAAAGCGGCGCCAGAGCCGTCGTCGGTATTGTCTGTGAGGCGATGATCAGGGGATACAGGGCCTGCCGGGCGACCGGGCTGAAATCCATCAGGATCGCAAGTCCAAGTCCCAGGAAAATGGAAATCACAAGTCCGATGGCCACGACCTGCATTGTGGCAGGAAGATGAGCCCCGAAGAGGGGGCCTCTCAGTTCCCAGAGCCGCACGACCACACGGACAGGAGAAGGAAGAATGTAAGCCGCTGACATCTTCATGGCGGCCGCCTGCCAGACAAACAGGAAGGCACACACCAGCAGCGCCGCGGGAAGGGAGGAATCTCTCCGCTTTGTTAGCCCGGCACTGCCTGTCATGTTTTTCTGCTGCTTTTTATCGGGAAAATTACTCATTTTATCTTTTTCTGTCCTGCTCATTTTCCCGCCTCCCGGAACAGCCTGATCAGCCGCTCCTTCAGGGCCAGCGCCTCCGGTGTAGCCAGGGACGATTCCGTCCTCGGATAGGAGAGCGGCACCTTATATTCGCGCAGTTCCCTGATCGGACTGCGTTCTACCGCAAGGATGCGGGTGGAGAGAAAGACGGCTTCCTCCACGTCATGTGTGATGAAAAGCACAGTCTTTTTGTCTTTTTCCCACTGTTTCAGCAGCCACTCCCGCATGGAAAGCCGGGTCAGATAGTCGAGCGCGGAAAAAGGCTCGTCCAGAAGAAGCAAATCCGCCCCTGTCATAAGAGTCCTGGCAAACGAGGCCCGCTGCCGCATTCCGCCCGAGAGCTCACGGGGCAGTTTATCCCCCCATCCCTCCAGACCGACATCCTTCAGGGCTTCTGCGGCGCGTTCGTTCATCTCCGCTTCCCGCATGCCGCCCCTCAGTTCCAGCGGCAGACGGACATTTTCCGCCACCGTCCTCCAGGGAAACAGCATATCCTGCTGGGGCATATAGCCACAGCGGACATTTTCTTTTTTCCTGCTTCCTGTGGTTTTACTTTGCCCGGCTTTTTCCTGTCGTGCGGGACTGCTTTCACGATTTTTTTCCAGTCCTATGGAACTGCTTACACGGTTTTCTTCCGTTCTCTCCGCACTCCCGCCCTTTCCCGGATTTTCCGCGTCTTTGGCAAAAGTCTCCACAGTCCCTTGAAGGGGTTCATTGAGCCGGTTCAGAAGACGGAAAATCGTACTTTTCCCGCAGCCGGATGGTCCGACCAGGGAGACAAACTCCCCCCGTCGGATGGTAAAATCCAGATTTTCGATCAGTGTCAGCTGCTCCCCGGGATAGCGGAAGGTCACGTTCCGGAAAGCAGCGGCCGCAGCCACCGCACTGTCAGTCTCTATAGTTTGCACTGCTGCTCCGCTCATTTTCTCTTCTCCCAGGCCATGTCCCAGAAAGCTCCTTCATAGCGGGAGCAGTTGATAAATATTTCGTCGAGTTTCTTTTTCTGTTCCTCTGTGCATCCCGCTGTCAGCTTCTCGGTCAGACGAATGATATCGAGGTTGGCCGCATGGTATTCATCCGAGGCATAGCCCTGCACCCACTCCCCGTAAAAAGGATGACGGTCCGCCTGCGGATTTTCGCGAAGAATCTGCCTGGCAATGACCTCATAACTGAGCGCGCAGGAAAGAATCGCGACAGCAGCCTCTGCCGCCCCGCCCTCGTAGGCGATCCGTATCATGTAGGATGTGTAGGAAAGATTATCCAGGGAGGGAACCGTCGCGGCGGCCTCTTCTTCTGAAATCCCCAGCCTCTTCATGTAGCCCTTGTGTATGTCCATCTCCCCGTCCATGATCTGCCGCAGCATGGCCCCGTTGTAGGCCATCGCTTCCAGATCCATAGCCTTCGCCGCTCCGATGGCAAAGACGCGGGCATAGTCAATCAGATAGACATAGTCCTGGAGCATGTAAAAAACAAATTTGTCCTGTGCCAGGCTCCCGTCCGCGATTCCGTGGACAAAGGGATGGCTGTGATAACCCTCCCAGATTTCTTCTGCCGCACGCAGAAGCCGCTCTGTCATCGGATGCCCGGCGCCTTCGTCGAATGTATATCCGGCGATCGTCAATGCTGTGTCCATGTTGTACTCCTTTCGACACTGTTCAGCACTCCGTTTTGTAAAGCGACAGAAGGTGGTGCCCCCAACCTGCCGCAGCAAAGACCGCAGGCAATGCAAAAGTGCGTGACTTTTAAATCTCTCACAGCAGTCATCACATGACTCTGCCGGCCATGATCATAACTGCAAATAAATAAGAATAGGGTTGAAGCCCCTGCGTTTCTGGTTTGTTCACGCCGCTCCCGCCATCCGCGCAGAAAAACACGAAAAAAGGAGACCCGCAAGGGATCTCCTCTGAAATATCATAGCGCATCGTCTGACGTCCGGTCCGGCCGGCCTTCGTGCTTCTCCCGTGCGATCATTTCTTCTGAGAAAACTGTTGCGCACAAGTTTTTTCAGACAGGCAATCCTGTAAAAACACTGTGCAGATTTTCTCGATCATCAACAGGGAATACGTGAACTACGTTTTTCTGATGATCCCTTCGTTGGCATTATCCAAATCAGGTTATGCGGGTTACGACAAATCAGCCGACTCTCAGCCTGCTCATGCAAGCACCCCGTGGTCTTTTTATGTATGTATAATAGTTTTTCTGCTCCTTTTTGTCAATAATGTGAAGCCCCACACGACTTAATGTGAAGCCCCACACGACTTAAGTGAACCTTACACGTTACAGTACAGACCCCCTCGAATTCGAGGCGTTTTTGCGATTTTCAGCGCAAAAACCCGAGTGGAACGGCGTTCGCCCCATTCGCGAAGCGAATTCAGCATGGGCGAACGCAAGTTACTATTCGCGCCCTCGATAGGGCGTGAATAGTAATGACTGTTTATCAGGAAAACAGGTCATTTGTCACAGTTATGACGGTGAATAGAATTGTATGTTACAATGCAGTCAGTTGACAGGCAGCTGAAGGCGGGAACGGGACACATTTGTGAGTTATAATTCAGATAATTTAATGAATTCAAGTACATATGCACGGGTTTTTCGGGAAATAGTTCAGTTTAAAAAAGAGAACGGGGGATAAGACAAATGACCGGTTTTTCTGTGAACATTGAAAGGATGAAAGCAATTGCCGCGGATGTCGAGCAAATAGGGAATTCTCTGGGGGAAAAACTGTCAGAGCTTGAATCAGCCAAAAGCAGGCTCAATGCATGTATGTCCGGAGCATCAGGGAAAAGTGTGAGGAGAATCCACGAACTTGAAGGAGAGATCAGGAAACTCAACAGAGACATCAATATGCTGGCGCAAAAACTCACAGAGATTTCCGGGATCTATCAAGCCTGTGAGATGCGGATTCTCGGAATGAAAGGCGGAGAGTCTTTCGGGAACCGGGATTCCTCAAATGGTAACAATGAACCCGGTTTACTGGACAAAATAAGAGATGTTCTGTCCAGGTTCAAAAAGTCAGGACTTACTTCTGTCGCTGCTTATAGTGCGGACCCGGTCAATCTCAACACCGGAAACTATGTATATGAGAATAATTTCTTTGAGTACGATACTCCTGTCTTCAATAACCTGAGAATATTTTACAATGCCCAGGAGACGCAGGTCGGAATGGCCGGAAAGGGATGGACTACTACTTTTGAGAGGCGGCTGACGATCCGGGATGAGCACGCATGGGTCACCGGTGAAGATGGATCCCGTACGGATTTTTACATCTCCGGAAACGGAACCTTTATTCCTGTGTATGCCTCCAACGACACTCTGGAAAAAGAGAATGACGGGTATTTGTTCACGGACGAAGACATGAACTGCTACAGGTTCAACCCTGAAGGAAAGCCGGTGGAAGTCTTTACAGAGGATGAGACTTATAAAATATCCTATGAATATACTGACGGCGTATTGTCTGAGGTGAAGGACTCCTACGGGGTCATTTTTTCCATGTCTTATACAGCGGACGGGAAAGTCAGCAGCATTTCGGACCAGACGGGAAGGACAGTTTCTTTTTCTTACGACGGGGACCTGCTGGTCAGGGTGACGGACCCGGAAGGAAATACAACCGGATATGACTACGATTCTTCTGACAGACTGGCAAAGGTAATTGCTCCTGACGGTGAATGTGTCCTGTTCAACCGGTTTGATGATCAGGGAAGGACAGTGAGCCAGTTATTTGCCGACGGCGGAGAGGTCCGCTATCAGTATGATGACGTAAACAGACAAGTGACCATGACACAGCAGAACGGGTCAGACATTATCTATGAGCATGATGAAAAATTCCGTCACGTCAAGACCATTTATTCCGATGGGGAGGAATCCTTCTCCTATGATGACAACAATCTCCTGACTTCAGAGACGGACGCGAGGGGCAACACGAAAAGATACCAGTATGACGCGATCGGAAAAATCGCGAAAATCATCAACCCTCTCGGAGATGTTCTGGCAATCCTCAGAAATGAACGGGGACAGGTGAACAGACTCCTGCTCAACGATATTACACTGCAGTCCTCTGAGTACGATGAACGGGGGCACCAGGTTTCATCCATGGATGCCGAGGGGAATATTGTCAGGTTCGAATACGATGAGTACGGAAATGTCTCAGCCTGTATCCGCCAGGATGGGAGCAGATCTGAGTTTATCTATAATGACCGGGGCGATCTGATCAGGACATTTACTCCGGAGCAGGGGGAGACCCTGTATGAATACGATGACTGCCGCCGCGTGTCTGCCTCGACGGATGCTCTGGGAAACCGGACGGAATATGAGTATGACAATAATGACCGCATCGTGAGAGTCGTCAATGCGCTCGGTGAGGAACAGACCTATGAGTATGACTGCCGCGGCAATATGACGAGGATGACGGGCTTTGGCGGAGGAGTGACGGTCGTCCGCTACAACAGCCTGAATAAGCCGGAAGCTTATATCGATGAGGACGGAAACTGTACAGAGTACAGCTACGACAAGATGTGGAACGTGATTTCCCGCAAGACGCCGGACGGGGCAGTCACCGACTATGAATACGACGATCGGGGCCGTATGGTCTCCATTACGGATCCCGTGGGAAATACACAGAGGGCTGAGTATGATCCCTGCGGCAATCTGGTCAGAAGGACAGCCGAAGACGGGGCGGTTTATCAAATGGAATATGATGAGCTGAACCGGATGGTCTCCATCACCGACCCTGTGGGAACCGTCAGAAAAGCAAAGTATGACGCGCTCGGAAACGTAGTGGAAGTTGATTACGGGGACGGCGTCAGGGAGTGCGCGGAATATGATTTAAGGGGAAATCTCATTTCCTATACAGACAGGACCGGCTATACCAGGACCTTTGACTACACAGACCTTGGCGATGTGAGGGAAATCGCGGATGAGCAGGGATGGATCCGCCGCTATGAATATTTCCCGGGAGGACTTCTCAAAAAAGAGTCCGGATCCGATGGAAGCTGGAAGCAGTATGAATATGATAAGACCGGAAAGGTGATCTCGATTTCGGATGAGTGCGGGGGCGGATGGAAATTCACTTATGATGTCCTCGGAAGGGTGATCGAAGCGGAACATCTGGATGACAGAACGGAACGGTATGAGTATGATCCCGCCGGCAATGTGACGGCCGTCATTGATGCCGATGGAAACAGAACACTGTACAGCTATTCCGGCTCCGGAGATCTGCTGCACATGAAGGACGCCTCCGGCACCGAGACGGGATTTTTGTATGATTCCTGCCACAGGCTGATCAGGATCCTGCAGCCGGAAAGCGGGAAACTCAGCGTAAAGGATATCGAGGAACTCTCCGAAAGCGGAAGCGGCCTCCGTATCACCTCTTTTGTCAGGGATGGAAGAGGAGACGTGATCTCCCGCGTAAACGCGGAGGGAGCAGAGGCGGAATTCTCCTATGATGCCTGCGGGAGACTCAGCAGTGTTACGGACGAGGATGGAAACCGGATCGATATCCGTTACTATGCGGACGGGATGAGAGAAGCCCTTCTTCTGCCTGACGCAAGGAGCATCAAGTACCAGTACAATGCCCTGAAACAGCTTGTCAGGATTCAGGACTGGCTCGGAGAAATCTGTCTGGAGCAGGATGAGGAAGACAGACTTCTGCATGTCTCTGACCAGAAGAGCAGGAGTGTGGACTATCAGTGGGAAGCTGACAGGCTAAAACAGATCAGATATCCCGACGGAAAGACTGCGGAATACAGCTATGATGAAAAAAGGAGACTGTCCGGCTGCCGCTACGGCGATATCGTCTTTAATCTGGAATACGCAGAGGGAAGCAGGCTGAAGAAGCGCTCCTGCCCGGAAGGCCCCTCTGTGGAATATACGTATAACAGAGCCGGTTATCCGATGAGTGTTGTCCATACTGACCGCGGCGCTGCCGTGGAGTCCCTGGCCTTCCGGTACGATGCCTGCGGCCGGCAGGTGGAATCCGTCCGCCGGCAGGGGGACGGCAATGCCCAAAAGACGACTTATACCTATAACCCTCTCGGAATGCTGGCATCTGTGCACAAAGACGGTGTACAGGCGGCTGCCTACTCCTATGATTTCTTCGGAAACAGGACATATTCCAAAGAGGGAGAATTCGAAACCTCTTATACCTACAACAGACTGGATCAGCTGATGTCTCTGACCGGGGAGGACGGGACCAGATCATTTTCTTATGACAGAAGAGGAAACCTCAAGGATGTAAGCCTGAACGGAAAAAAGATCCTGGAACTGACTTTTGACCCTCTGAATCATCTGACCGGAGCGGTCTCCCCGAAAGGCAGTGCCAAATATGAATATAACGGCCTGTACAGAAGAGCTTCCGCTCAATATCTTCTGAACGGCAATTCCTTCGAAGAAGAATATGTATATGATTATACCCGCGCAGCTGAAAACCTTTTGATGATGAACCGGGGGACAAAGACAGAGAACCTGCTCTGGTGTGATGAGCTTCTGTTGTTTGAAAGGGAAAACAAACCGGAATATGTCTGCTCTGACGAGAGAAGGAGCATGATCGCCTCGATCAGTGCCGGCCGCGGTGTATCTCACATGCAGTACGGGGCATTCGGAAAGGGATTCAGAAATGAGGCTGCTGAAGACGATGCTTTCAGCACCGGTTTCACAGGGTACAGAAATGATCCTGTGACGGGACTTCTGCATGCGAACCAGAGAGAATACGATCCGCGAGCGGGCAGATTTATCAGCATGGATTCGGCAGCGGCCGTAATCATGGTGCCCTGTGCTGTTAACGGTTATCTGTACTGCCACAATGATCCGGTCAATGCTTATGATCCTACGGGACTGGTCGCTGCCTGGCTGGCAGGCGGAATTGTCGGTGCCATTGTCAGGACGGGCACAAAGTTTGCCGGAGATGTGGTTAAGACTGTAACTACCGGAAAACCGTCATTCAGCTCCTGGCAGAGCTATGCGGGAGCAGCGGCGGGCGGCTTTACTGAAGGAAGCGTTTTTGTGGGCGCGACAATTGCTGCCGGAGGGAACGTTAAGGCTGGAATGGCGGCTGCCGGAGCCGCGGGAAATGCCGTGGACACGCTGGTGACAAACGGACTGAGCATGGCAACACATGCGAAGGGATATGAAAATTACAGCGTAAAGGATCTGTGCCGGGATACCTTTTTCTCTTCCGCGGAAGGCGCGATAGAGGGATTCGCCTTCGGCAGTGCGGCTAAACATCTTAAGATCAAAGGGATTACGAAGGGCCGCAACAGCTTCCAGGCAATATTTAAGAGCAATATTTCAAAGGGAATCCGCTACGGCTTCAATATGTCCTGGAAATCCGTGGCGAAAGGAGCCTTTGCTTATGGAATCATTGGTACTGTCGATAAAATCTATGGCGGTCTGAAAGACAAGATCAAGGAAAAAATAAAAGATACCGGCAAAGGTTTTGTCAAAGATCTCTTTAAAAGGCTTGTCAACGGAGGAAGAGGTGTATCGACCGCTGCCTGCGGCACCACCGGAAGCCGGCCTAAAGCTGCATGAGGACAGAAGAGAAATGAAGGAGGCAGGATAAGGTGTTTTTTAAAAAAAGAAAAACTGTGGAAAGTCCCGTGTCCATATTGTTCCGGGTCATTGATGAAGAACTGGCAATGGGAATCTGCTGCAATATTGATTTTATTTATAAAGGCAAAAAACACGAGATAGGAGTTTACGGAGACGACGGAAATACTTATAAAAATGTGCTGTTCTATTTTGACGAAGACGAATATAAAACAAGAGAAGAACTGATTGAAAATGCCATGATAGACGGAGTGAGAGTCTGTGATATTCAGGATACCGTGACTGTTACGGAATGTGACGGCTGTTATCCTGACAGTACAGAGGCTTTTAGGGAGTTGATGAAAGATTGAAAAAGCATCGCGCAGACAGCCGCCGGACGGATATGACTGTATTTCCGGATCTTTGTAAAAAACGGCCGCCCGGACTGTGAGCAGTGTTCTGCTTCGCAGTCCATCAGAGCAGCGAAAGGCTGACAGGGACGGTTCCGAATGATTCTCCTTACGCGCAATGAATCATTCGGAACCGTCTTTTCTGACTCAGGACTGGTCCGGGTAACCACAGAATCATGTTAAAGCATTAAAAGCTTTTAGACAGCTTTATGAGGAAAGAATTTATTCTTCATCGCGCAATACCCGTGGCTTCAGATAACAGTCGTGGGATACGCGGGAATCTCCCTGTCATCTCTGTTTTCCCTGTCATTCCTGTCATCCCTGTCATCCCTGTCATCCCTGTCATCCCTGTTTTCCCTGTCATCCCCGGCTTCCTTATCTTCCATATCGGAAACGACAGCCTGATCAGGAAATGCCGGCAGGAAAAAACAGCAGGTGATCAGACCGGGGAATAATGCATTTTTGTGAGGGAACGGGAGAGGAAGGACTGCGGGTCAGCATCCGGTCTGATCCATTCATAAGCCTCCTCTTCAGGGAGGATCAGGGGCATGCGGTCATGGATGCGGGACAGCTCCTCCCCGGGTTCCCTGGTCAGGATCACAAAGACCGGCAGTCCGTTTTCGATCCTGTACAGACCGCACAGCCAGGTGAGGGAAGCGGACACTTTTCCTTCTTCCGCCAAAGTCTGTGAAAGTGCGGAATCAGAGAAATATTTTTCTTTTCCCTGCTCTGTCTGCGAAAGAGCGGAACCAGAGACTGATCTTGCCTGCTCTGCTGCCGCATGTGAGAGACCGGTATCAAATACTAATATTCCCTGCTCTGTCCTTGCCTGTGGAAGAGGGTTCTCAGAGAAATCCGGCAGATACTCTCCCGCGCAGATCGCAAATTTCCTGCCAGCCTTTTTCCGGCCTTTTTCATCCACATAATGCTCCCATTCAAAATAACAGGAGGCGGGAACGACGCAGCGGTGCCTGAGCCAGGCATCACGAAAAGAGGGCTTTTCGGCAGCGGTCTCCACTCTGGCGTTGACGATCAGCATGCCGCGGTCTGACTCAGCCTTCTTCCTGCCTGAAGAACCGTTCCCTGTTTCCGTGCTGTTCCCGCCTGAGAGGCTGCTCCCGGCTTCCATGCTTTTCCGGTCAGAGAGGTTTCGCACGAAATCCGCCTTCTTCCTGCCGGAGGAGCCGCGGCCGGGAAGGAGAAAACCCCACCTCATGGGGTAGACTTCCGGACTCATGTTCCGGTCGGGCGCAATGACGGGCACGATATTAGTGGGGCGGATCTCGCCGCTGGTATGAAGAAGATCCTTTTCTTCCTGATTGTTCAGAAGGAATCTCCTAAGCACCGGAGACTTCTTCGCTTTTTCCGCGATCAGCTCCATCGAGGGGCTGCCGGGCTCAATATAGAACCGGGTACACATATCGCTGATATGACCTCCGTTTTAAGAAGATTAAAAATATCCCTGACAGGATCAGACTCCCGCATTTGCGCAGCAAATGCTGCCGCTGCACTTACATGCTCCGGCATGTTTTGAAAGGGCCGAAGCCGGATGCATAGCCGGAAGCAGAAATGTGCAAATGAAAATGTTTGCCTTGTAAAATATGACAAAAATGTTACAATCTTATTATCGCACAGTGTAAAAACCGCCGTATGAATCGATCGGAGGTCATTGTGTGATGTCTTTTTTCTACTTAAAAAAAGTATATATAAAAAAATTCTGTATTAAAACAGCTTATTTAGGAAAAGCCTGTTTAAAAAAAGTATGCAAAAGCCCGGCATCAGGCATCGCGGAGAGATTTCTCCCGATCCTGCCTGTGTATCTTGCCGTTCTTTTCTTTTTATGCGGATGCGGAGCAGGTTCTCCACAGCCGGTGCTGGAAGCTGTACCGGGAACATACGGGCAAGACGATTTGGATCCGGGGAGAAC
This sequence comes from Lachnospiraceae bacterium, assembly GCA_045117315.1. Classification (GTDB taxonomy): domain Bacteria; phylum Bacillota; class Clostridia; order Lachnospirales; family Lachnospiraceae; genus CAG-791. The sequence goes on from JBGUNJ010000027.1 coordinate 30,512, forward strand.
AGAATTATCGGGATCGAATCGTGAGAAACCGGAATCATCGGAACCGGATCGTGAGAAAACAGATTCATCGGGATTGAATCCGGAGAAAACGTCCTCGTCGGAATCGGATCCAGGGAGAACAGCTTCCGCCGGACAGGATCCGAAGAAAACAGCTTCCGCAGGCCGGGATCCGGATTCGGAGAGCAATGAAGCAAAAGCTCTCCCTGGAGATGATATCCCCGGAACATTGACAGTTCATGTCTGCGGTGCAGTGAAAAAGGAAGGCGTTTACTCCCTGCCCGAGGGCAGCAGGATCCGGGACGCGATAGAAGCCGCCGGAGGCTTTGACAAAGAAGCGGACACTTCCTTTCTGAATCTGGCCCTGAAGCTGGAGGACTCCTGGCAGATCCGGGTTCCTACAGTCAGGGAAGCTGAAAAACTCAGGCAGGAGCGCGGAAGCGGAAAAGCGGAGGAGACTGTTCTCTCCCGGACAGATTCGGACACTCCGGGAATTACGCGGGGAACCGTCAGCGGGGAAGACGCCGTCAGGACGGATGCGGAGATTTGCAGCAGTTCCGCCAAAGAACCAAAGATCAATATCAATACGGCTTCCGTCGAAGAGCTGATGAATATTCCCGGTATCGGTGAGAGCAAGGCCAAAAAGATCATCGAATACAGAGAAAAAAACGGAAGATTCGAAACGGTAGAGGACATAATGAAAGTCAAAGGCATCAAGGAAAACAGTTTCCGGAAGATGCAGGATTACATTACCGTGTGAGAGCACGGGCAGTGTGTTTTTTATTTTTACAACTATAAGGAACAATCACTCAAAAGATTGTATACCTACAGTTACGGAAGAGAAAAGGAGAAATGAATGGCGGCAAAGGTTCTGGTCGTTGATGACGAGAGGATTATCGTAAAGGGACTTCGTTACAGCCTGCAGCAGGAAGGGTATGAAGTGGATTGTGCCTATGACGGAGAAGAGGCGGTCAACGCCATCAGGGAGAAGCATTTTGATATTGTTCTCCTGGATGTCATGCTGCCGAAACTCTCCGGTTTTGAAGTGCTGCAGCAGGTGAGGGAGTTTTCCGACGTCCCCATTATCATGCTCACTGCAAGGGGCGACGATATGGACAAGATCCTGGGCCTGGATTACGGGGCGGACGATTATGTGACGAAACCCTTCAATCCGCTGGAGGTCAAGGGCAGGATCAAAGCCATCATCCGCCGCACTTCCCGCAGCAGGAAGGCAGAGGTCAAGGACGAAAGCATCATCGAGGTGGGCGATCTCCGCATGGATCTGGACAACCGCCGCGTCACCCTGGCTGACAAGGAGATCAATCTGACCAGCAAGGAGTTTGAGCTCCTGGAGCTTCTCGCCACACATGCTGGCAAGGTCTACAGCCGGACAACGCTGCTGCAGATGGTCTGGGGAAAGGACTATCCCGGAGATGTCCGCACGGTCGATGTGCATATCCGCCGTCTCCGCGAAAAAATCGAGCACAACGCATCCGAGCCCAGGTATGTGCAGACCAAGTGGGGAGTCGGGTATTATTTCCGTGCCCACGAGAGGTGAGAGAACCGGGCATTTTTACAGGCCCGGTATAAGCAAAGCGTTTTTTTACGGACAAGGCCTGAGAAAAAAGCAAACCGGGCATTTTTACAGGCCTGTTTTGAGCAAACCGGGTATTTTTACGGATCAGGCCTGAGAAAAAAGCAAACCGGACGTTTTTTTAGGTCCAATCTGAGCAAAACGAAAAAAAGATGCCCTCCTGACACCGAAGGCGGCAGGAGCGGTGCCTCTTTCGGCAGTTCGGTCAGGTCAAGTCGGAGATTTTTATGAAAGAAAGGCTAAAAAAGATCCTGGACAGGCTGACTTTTCTGAAGAGTCTGCGTGTGATCTTTTTCATCATTATATTTGTGGTAGGTGTGGTGCCCTGTGTCCTTGTCCAGAACGGCATTCTGCGCGATTATGAGAAGCGCGCAGTGGAAGTGCGTGTGGAGAGGGTCAAAGGGCAGCTTCGTTCTCTGGCCAATCATCTGATCACCAGCAATTACATGGTCAATCAGGAGTCAGGGCTGGTCGACGCGCAGCTCTCGGAGTTTGCGACACTGTATGACGGCCGTCTGCTGATCGTAGATCCCAACCTGACCGTCATAAAAGATACATACGGACTCTCGGAAAACAAGACCATTGTATCCCAGGATGTAATCAGCTGTCTTACCGCGGACGGGAGCGGCGGAAGTGAAAATTATGATGCCAAGTACGGTTTTATCGAGATCGTCATGCCCATCATAGAGACCAGGTCCATGCGGGATCTGGACTCAGCCGTGCGCGTGAGCGACTTGTCCTCGGCTTATAAGACCCAGACCAATACGATCAGAGGGGTCATGGTCGCCAGCACTTCCACGGAATACATAACGAAGACAAAGGAAATCCTCAGAAGGAAGGCCATGCTTCTGCTGGCCATGATGCTTGTAGTGGTTTTTATTGCTTCCATTTTGATTTCCGGGGCCCTGGTGCGGCCCTTTGAGGTGCTGTCCAGAGATATCCGTGAAGTTAAGGAAGGATATTCGAACGAGCCGATCAGTGCACCGCAGTATCTGGAGACGATTCATATAGCGGATGCTTTCAACAATGTTCTGGGCCGTATGAATGCTCTGGATCAGTCCCGGCAGGAATTCGTCGCCAATGTGTCGCATGAGCTCAAGACCCCTATGACTTCCATGAAGGTGCTCGCAGCCTCGCTTTTGTCCGAGGATGAAGTGGATCCTGCAGTCTACCGGGAGTTCCTGGAAGATATCGATCATGAGATCGACCGGGAGAACAAGATCATCTCGGATCTTCTGGCAATGGTAAAAGAGGACCGGTCTGACGTCGAACTTGTCGTTGTCAGAACGAACATCAATGAGCTGGCGGAGTCCGCCATGAAGAGACTCAAGCCCATAGCCCGGCTTCGCAATATAGAGCTGACCCTGGTCAATAAGAAGGAAGTCTTTGCCGAGGTCGATGCGACCCGCATCAACCAGATCATGAACAATCTGGTGGAGAACGCGATCAAATACAACCGTGACGACGGCAGAGTGATTCTCACCATAGACGCCGACCACCAGTATTTTGAGATGACTGTCGAGGACACAGGAATCGGAATTCCTGAAGAGGTACAGGGAAAGGTCTACGAGCGCTTCTATCGTGTCGACAAATCGAGATCGAGGGAGATTGGAGGAACAGGACTGGGCCTTTCGATCACAAAGAGCGCGGTTCTGCGCCATCACGGGACGATCTCCATGACCAGCAAAGAGGGTGAGGGCACTACCTTCGTGGTACGCATTCCGCTCAGGTATTCCACCCAGCCTATGGAACTTCGGGTCGGTGACCAGCGCAGGCAGATTTCCCGTCTTCTCCGCGTGAGAAGGAACAGCAGCGCTCGGGAAAAGTACCTTGAAAAAACGGTCCATGTGTCCCGCAGGAAGTCCAAGGCAGAAAAGGAAAAGCCCGACAAAAAGAATGCCGTAAAGAACGGAAAGAACAGACGGAATCAGCAGAACCAACAGACGGAGAATCTGCAGAAGGAGAGTCTGAAGGCGCAGAACCTGCAGGCGGAGAATACGCAGAAGGAAAATCTGCAGAAGGATAACCTGCAGACGGAGAATTCCCAGGCGGAGAACCTGCGGGCACAGAATCTGCAGGCGGAGAACCCTAAGGGGCCTTCAGAGAACAGCAGCGGGGAGGTGGACGCATGAAAAAAAGAAAGACTTCCCTGACCGTGATTACCTGTCTTTGTCTGTTCCTGTGCTTCCTCTGCATGGTCAGCGGATGTGCGAATAGAGGTTCTTCTGAAGATTCCCTGAAGGTGTTTTATCTCAATTCCAACAGGACAGGGATTCTCTCGAGAATGTATGAACCCGAATCTCAAACGGCGGAAGAACAGGCGGGGGAACTTCTGGAGCAGCTGGCACTCGACTATCCGGAGGAGGGCTTGTCAGGACCGGTCAAAGGTTTTAAGATTCAGAACTATTCGATCGAGGAAAACACGATCACGATCGATTGCTCCGCGGGATACAAGGACCTGGAGAAAATCACCGAGAAACTCGTCAGGGCGACAATTGTCAATACGATCTGCGGAATCGAAGGAATTAACAAGGTGACGATCCGTGTCAACGGAGCGCTGCTGGTGGATGAGCGCGGCAACAAGTCCGTGAATATGACACCGGAACAGTTTATCTACAATTCCGGAAGTGAGATGCTCAACTTTGAGCGGACTGAGATGCACTTGTATTTTGCGTCCGAGGACGGGAAAAAGCTGGTGGACACTTACCGAACTGTTGTCTATAACGGTAATATTCCTATGGAGAAACTGGTTGCGGAACAGATCATCAAGGGACCCAAGGGAGATTTCAACTATCCCACGATCAATGCGGACACTAAAGTGGTCAACGTCCTGACCCGTGACAATATCTGCACCATTACTTTTGACAAGACCTTCCTCACCAATCCCAATCCGGTCGAACCGGAGGTTGCGATCTATTCGATCGTCAATTCTCTTACTGAACTGCCATCGATCAGACAGGTGCAGATTCTGATCGACGGAGAGGAGCATCCCGTCTTCATGGAACATTACTCGCTCGATTCTGAAAACCTGCTGCAGAAAAATACCAAAATCGTCAAGACCAAAGAGAATTAAGACTGACGGCGGAGGATACAGGAGAAGGGGACGGTTCTGTGTCTCCTTTCTTAGAAGACAGGAGACACAGAACCGTCCCCTGTCTCCCTGTCTCCTCCTGCTCACGCTGCCGTTTTAGTCGAGCACCATGGTCAGGAATATATGAAAATTCGAATTCAGAGACATGAGATCCGCAGGATCCTGGGAGGCAGATACGAAGACCTCCACAAAAGCTTCCTGGGAGTGAATATTTCCGGACGCAGGGTGGATCCGATTTACCGGAATGTATATTATGTGAGCTACCTCGACGCGGCGGGATGGGAACTGTTCTGGAATGATTCTCCTTCCATGTGTGATTTCCGGGACGGAAGCATCTATTGCTATCACGATCAGGGGCTCCCTGTTACGGAGGCCCGCCTGGTACATGAATTCATCCACCGTGCTGCACGCTTCCAGCCTTCCATAGGTGTCTGGTCCTCAGGTGTGATCGTAAGCCGCCCGTGGACCCGGATCAATGAAGGGCTGACAGAGTATCTGACCAGCCTGGTCTGCGGTCCCCGCTACAAAGACCTGGTAATGCCGGAAAACAGATATCTGAAATACCAGCCGGCGATCAGGGAAATCGAGAAGGAGATCGGCACAGACGCGCTGGTGAGAGTTTATCTTGATCATGATGTCAGGACTCTTCGCCGGTATGTCACACCCGCGGGGGACAGCGGCATGTACAGATTCCGCTGAAAGTGAGAACAAGAATATCGGGGATAAATTTGTCGTCATTCCGCGCGCTCTATCGAGGGCGTGTACATGTAACGTTGCGTTCGAAGATAACAATACGAAGCATTGTCAATACGCTTCGCTGTAGGTAACACACTCTTCGAGTGTGTTAACGCCGTAAAACCCCCGTTTTTGTACGCTCTGATGTACAAAAACACGTTGAGTTTCAGGCGGACCTGTATTCCTGTAACTATTTGTCGTATTTTATGTGCTTTTAGAGAGTCGGGAAATTCCGGCTCTTTCTTTTTACAGCAGCTCACATTTTTTTTTGACTTATTCTTCATCGTGCGATAAGCTCAATTTACAGGTGTGCATAAATAAAGGGTTAATTGAGTTCATTTGAGAAAAAGATCGTGAGGGAAAAGCCATGCTGAAAAAAATATGTCAAATGATTCCGGTCATTGCTATAGCTGTTTATTTTTTCTGCGGAGTATGTCTTCATGCGTTTGCGCAAGAAAACAGTGGTACTTTGACAGACAGTGCTGACAGTTATATCGATGCTGTTGAAAAGGCCAGCGGCGGAGATGTGATCTACAATCTGTATTACGATTTTGACGGAAATGGAACAAATGAAATGTTTGCGCTGGTCCGGAAGAATTCATCAGACTCCCATGCGGATGAAGAGCCTGGTGTGATGGAAGGGTGGCTCTGGTACGTGAATGCAGACGGAGCGATAGAAGTTATGTCCCAGTCCAGGCCCTATCATAAAGATCCAAAGGTGCTGGAATTTGATGGGAACTCCATATTGCCGCTGAATCAGGTGTTTGCAACAGGTACACGCACGTACTTATGGGGGGTGATTGGAGGAAAGCCTTATGAACTGAACGCCTCAGGACAGATCAATGGACTCAGTGTAAATAAATATGGCGAGATAGAGGGAATAGGAGAGGATTATAACAGTGGCCGGTCTAAAGATAGCAATACTTACTCAGGGCATACCTGGAATAAATACTATTTCTACTATGAACATGGAAATATCAGGGAGTACGGAGGAAAGAACATTACCTGGGAAGACTTCTGCAGGATTCCTGGAATAGAAGCTGTAAAAAATAAGATTGAAGAGGAGAAAATCGCGCAGGGGGAAGAAATAGACAGCATCTATTACCGGAGCAATGGGATTGTTGCCGTGAATTTTGAGGCCGAAGATACGTACTTGATAAAATACTCTAATATGCAGCTGAGAATCACAGAGGATGGTGTAGAGATTGGTAAGACCATGGGTGATTCGGGTTTTTCAGACGGTAGAATTGCACCTGCGTTTCTTGACGAGCTTGCCACTTATCCGGAGTCTTTCCCCTACTGAAATGGATGATCCACTATAACAACCACATGCTAAAACCGGAGGTTCACATTATGAGCAAACTGACGAAACGAATAACAGCAATGCTGCTTTCCGGAGTGCTGATTTTTGGATCAGTTCCCGGCAGTGTTTTTGCTGCATCAACTGATGTGGATCCGGGCCAGACATCTGAGATTGCGGAAGAAGTGTATGACGAGGAAAGCTCAGAGACACCAGCGGCTTCAGGAGATATGTCTCAGGTTGAGGAAACCTCCGAAGAACCAGCTGATGCAGGGGGAATGACTGAGATAGAGGAAACCTCCGAAGCCCCGGAGGGAGCGGGGAAAGCTTCTGTGGAAAACTATCCTGAGGAAGCGTCCGCAGAAGAAGCAGCAGAAGAACAGTATTATACCGTCACTCTCGATGCCAATGGCGGCTATTTTGAAAACGAGTGGGATGATGTCCTGGGTGAGACAGTTGAGAAGGCGGAAGTAGTAGAAAAGCATATCCCTGTTGACGGGACAGTTGCCGCTTTTCCTGTATATAAAACGGAGCCGGATGGTCAGAGTATTGCCTTCGCAGGCTGGAGTCTGGAGAGAGATGGTGAGCTTTTATCGCAGGCAGAGGAAGAATACATCCCTGTGGATAACTGCGTCCTTTACGCTGTGTGGCAGGCTTCCGAGACGGAAGATGTTGAAGCTCAGGGGGAAACCGGGGAACAGGAAGTAGTCGGCGAAGGCACAGAGCAGACGGATCCTGCACGGGAAACAGAGGAAGCAGTCTATGCAGATGAAGATGCTGAGAATATCAGAGAGGATACAATTGATGCCGCTGAAGCGGAGGAAGAGACACAGCCTGAACTGAATGAATCATCGGATGAAGAGGAAACTGTCAGGGAAGATGCCGCGGAAGGCATAGTAAAGAGCGGGACATGTGGCGAAAATGCGACCTGGGTGCTTGACGATAATGGCACATTGACAATCAGTGGAACAGGAGTGATAGATGATAGTGCTTATTCTGATTGGTATAGTAAACGAAGCAGCATTAAAAAAATTGTAATAGAAGAAGGAATTACGGGGATTGAGGGTGCAAGCGGGGCCTTTAATTACCTGACTAATGTCACCGATGTGTCAATTCCAGACAGCGTAACAAGTATTGGAAAGCTTGCATTTAGCAACTGCCGTGGTTTAAGGGAAATTACGATACCAGACAGTGTTACAAACATTGGAGAATATGCTTTTACTTACTGTGAAAGCATGACAAGTGTGATAATAGGCAATGGCGTTGCGAGAATAGGAAGAAATGTATTTGAGCATTGTGAAAACATAACAAGTATAACGCTGGGCATTGGTGTCAGGGTAATTGAAGATTTTGCATTTTCCCCATGCAAAAAACTGGGGGATGTGTACTATCTTGGGTCTGCTTCGGAGTGGTCAAATATTAATATTGGGAGCTCTAATGAACCCTTAACAAATGCCAATATTGTTTTCGCATATGAAAATATAGAACTTGATCCGGAATTCACATGTGATGCCGGTCAGACGATCACTGTCACTGCAACATATATGTCGAGTCTGAATACCGCAGTCACTGCTTCTGTTGAATCAGATGCGGGGGAGGCCTTGGAGTTTGGCGAGGTCAGTGTCTCAGAGCCGCAGGAGGTTGATTCAAAATATGAATCATCTATTGCCTTCGATGTGACTGGAAAGAAGGCCGGAGAGTATACCATTACTTTAAATACTGACCAGGGGGCCAGTGCGTCCACTGTGATCACAGTAAACCCCGCGAAAGGAGAACTCTTTCTGGATTCGGAGATACCGTGTGTTATTGACGAGACGACCATGGTATCCGCAACATATACTTCTACAGATGACACAGCCATAACTGCTTCAATACAGGCAAATACGGGAGATGCACTGGAATTCGGCAATATCAGTATTTTAGGCCCCTTTAAAAGGGATTCAAAATATGAATCCTACATTTCCTTTACGGTAACAGGAAAGAAGACCGGAGAGTATCCGGTCACAATAAAAGCCGGTCAGGATACATTTGCTTCTACAATGATAAAAGTAAAGTCCGCCGCCACGCTGACAATTACCCAGCCGTCCGATAAAGAAGGATATGCTTTTTCCGGGAAGCTGGACAGTAAGTCTTCATTTACTATGACTCTGGATAAGGCAGATGAAGAACCCCAGTCGAAAGATTTTCTGTTTACCATTAAAAGAGCAGATTCTCTGACAAAGATTCCGTCTGAGGCAGTTACTGACCCGAAGGCTGTCGTAGATAAAATAAGCAAAAAATCTGATCAAAAGTATGAAATCAAATTTACATTTAAACCGGACAAAACCGGTCTGTATCACATCAAGGCAGCCTACAAGGATAGCGATGATGATGTGGAGTTAATGGTATACAATACTGATCTGCTGAAAAAACTTGAAAATGATTTCAATGCGAATGTGAAAAAAAATGCCCGCCGATACAGCAAAAAAATAGAGAAAGAAGTTGATGAGCTTGATAAGGAAACGGAAGTTGAAAAGAATTACATTCAGGCGGCGCAGAAATTAAAAAACGATTCTTCGGACCTCTTAAATGGTTACGATAATCAGTATAGTGGTGCTGATAAGGATTCCGTTGAACTTTGCGCCTTTGAAGCCTTGGTAAGATATTATGAAAATGCCAAGATAGGGGCCGAGTTTAAATTCGGCAAATTCGATAATGATGCCCCCAGCATGATTGTTAAAGCGATCAACAGTTACATTTTAGAAGGCTCTGCCGGTAACCTTAAAAAAAACCCATTAGATTCAAAGGCCGTAATAAGTGGAAATACGTGTGATGTTAAAGCCGACACAAATTTATTTAAAGGTAACGGGACGCTCACATTATACGTTCAAACTAGTATATTTAGCGAAAGACAGTTCCATTTCGTTGTAGCTGACGGTAAAACTATTACTTCCGAAACAGATTCTTATCTCAATGCACTGAAAGATCTGGGCGCTGATTCCGCGGAGTATGCCAAAAAGCAATGGTATAAAGATTTTGCAAAACTTGTAGGGGAGGACCTGCTGCATGATATCAATAGTGATCTGGAGATGGCCCGCAGCACAATAACAAGTGACATAGTATCGGAGCTGGAGAAGAGAAATATTAAAAATATCATAGACAACATTTTGACCTTAAGGAATTATTACAAAAAGGCAAAAGAGATTTATGATAAAGTAAAAAGCGCCGTTATTGTTTTCAAAAACAGTAATTCATCTCTGGATGATAAAATAACTTCTATTTACGAAATAGATAATCTGATAGTCAATGATGTTGAGCCCGGGGATTGTGCCAAAGAGATCTACAATGCTTTAAAAAACGCTGAAACAGCATGGTGTGGCTACATGAGAGAATACTTCACGACCGGAACAGTCAAGGATCTGGAACCGGAGAATATTCTCGAAACCGTTGGAAACGGAATCAAAAGTATCATCAAATGTCCTGTCAATGTTACTGTACTTGACCCGTCCGGCCAGACTGTAGGATATGTCGGCGATGACGACATCTGGTTTACTGACCCTGTATACATAGATGAAGAAGGAGAAGCCAAGATCATCTACACCCCTAAAGAAGCGGGGTATACCCTTGATATAAGAGGAACGGACATCGGTCTTGTTTCATATACGGTTCAGGAGCTGACTGACGGAAATATTTCTTCAGAATATTTAAACTACTTTGATATGCCGATCGAGGAAGGCACACTTATACATGTAGAGCTGCTGAATGGTTCAATACTTTCACCGGACGACGTGTCTGTAGTCTGTGAAGAGAACAGCTATCAGCCGAGTGCAGCTGATCCGTCCGCTGCACTTAACGTTTCCATCAATAATGATCCTGCAAAGGGTACCGTGACCGGAGAAGGGTCTTATTTAACCGGAGATATGGCTTTAGTTACTGCAGTTCCGCTGGAAGGATATTTCTTTTACGGATGGTATGAAGGAAATACACTAAGATCAATATTTGAAGAGTACCAGTTTGAAGTCAGACGTGACATTGTATTAACCGCTGTTTATTTACCCTTCAACGGTGGAGAGGATGATCCGGTTATTTCCGGGGATCCTGCTGCCTCAGGTAAATGCGGAGAAAACTGCACCTGGGCATTTTATGAAGGAGGGACTTTGAGAATCTCCGGCACAGGGGATATGTACGATTACAAATCGGCAGATCCGGATTGTGCACCCTGGCGGTCCTATAAAATTAAATCCGTTATTATAGGGGAAGGAATAACAAGCATCGGGGATTACGCGTTCAGCCTATGCTCAAATCTATCTGATGTTTCTATTTCCGACAGCGTCAAGAGCATAGGAAAGGATTCGTTTTCATACTGCTCAGCGCTGACAAAGATAATCATTCCGGGAGGAGTGCAGTCTGTCGGTAATTATGCCTTCTCTTCCTGCAGAGGGCTCGCGAATATGACAATTACCGAGGGGTGTACGAGTATCGGGACGTCCGCTTTCAGCGGCTGCACAAGTCTGGAAGAGATCACTGTTCCCGGAAGTATCGAGACAATAGAATCAAGTGTTTTTTTCGGCTGCAGCAGTCTGAAGGGTCTGACGGTTTCTGAGGGTGTGAAGACCATAAAATTAAGTGCGTTTGAAAGCTGCAGCAGTCTTAAAAATGTCAATTTGCCGGGGACCCTGGAAGAAATAGGATGGAGTGCATTCGGAAATTGCACGAGTCTTACGGATATGATGATCCCTGAGGGGGTTAAGAAAATCGGATTCATGGCTTTTAATGGCTGTACCGGTCTTGAGAGCGTGAGTATCCCTTCTACACTTACAAGCCTCAATAGTATGGTCTTTATAGATTGCACAAATCTGAAGGTCATTAGCGCTGCACAGGACAGCGGGTCGTTCAGTTCAATCGATGGAGTGCTGTATAATAAGGGATGTACAAAGCTGATCTGCTATCCGGAAGGCAAGACAGGTGCTTTCTGTCTCCCGGGCAGTGTGACATCAATCGAAACACCGGCGCTCGCAGGCTGCGTCGGTCTGACGGAAATCACAGTCGGGGACGGAAGCAGCAGTTTTTCCGCCGCGGACGGCATGCTGTTTAATAAAAAAGGATCTACGCTGGTCTGCTGCCCGGCAGGAAAAAAAGGAAGCTATATCATCCCTGATGGAGTGGAACAGATCGGTTATTACGCATTTTACGGCTGTCGGGATCTGACCGCAGTCATAATTCCTGAGGGTGTGAAAACAATAAACATGCACGCATTTGAGAAATGCAGCGGGCTGACAAGGCTGTCGCTTCCGGAGAGTTTGACCACCATAGGAAGCACTGCATTCTCATCCTGCAGCAATCTGGATTGTGTTGTGATCAGAAAGGGACTGGCCAGTATCGGCACATCTCCGTTTACAGACTGCAGCAGCCTCTCCGCACTGTACTTCATGGGAAGCCAGGATGACTGGAATACGATCACGATTGCAGATGATAACGGTGATTTCCCCGGCGATAAACTGGTATTTGTGGCTAATGCCAACAGCCTGAGTTACGCGAGAGTGACCGGCCTGACCGATTCAATGTATTCCGGAACGGCCATAAGACCAAAACCCCTTGTCTCGCAGCTGGGAATCGTGCTGGAGGAGGGAAAAGACTATTCTCTCGCCTGGTCCAATAATGTGAACGCAGGTACGGCGACGGTCACGGTCACAGGCCTGGGAAACTATGTGGATTCCGCCGCGGCACAGTTTACGATCAATCCTTCCTCGCTCTCCGGGGCGTCCATTACCGGCCTTTCGGCAAAAACCTATACTGGAAAGGCGATTGTGCAGGCTCCGGTCGTGAAGCTGAACGAAAAAACATTAATTAATGATACGGATTACGCCCTGTCCTTTGCTGACAATACCAATGTTGGCACGGCAACTGTGACGATCACAGGCAGGGGAAACTATACCTCAAAGAAGACCGTAACCTTCAAGATCAACAAGGCCGCCCAGTCCATTACAGCAAAAGCCGCAGCTTCCTCTATAGCGGTCGGCAGGACAACAAATGTCTCCATAGCGGGCGCCAAAGGGACTAAGTCTTATAAGTCCTCTGACACGACCATCGCCGCCGTGACATCTGCCGGCAAGGTAACCGCAAAGAAAGTCGGAACGGTCAAGATCACAGCGACATCTGCAGCGACCTCAAACTACAATTCGGCTTCAAAGACTGTCACGATCAAGGTAGTACCCCCAGCGACCACGTCCCTTACAGCAGCAAACCAGGCGACCGGAATTAAGCTGACATGGAAGAAAGTCACAGGAGCTAACGGATACAAGCTCTACCGCGGATCGACTCTGATCAAGACCATTACCAGCGGCAGTACCGTGACATTTGCGGATGCAAAAGCCAATACCAATGGCACAAAGTATACCTACAAGGTGGTTGCGAAAGCGTCCACCGGCGACAGCACTCTTTCAAAATCAGTCGCTGTATACAGAGTAGCCAGACCTGTCATCTCTTCCGCAACCAACAGCGCATCGAAGAAGATGACCGTCAACTGGGGCAAGAATGCTAAGGCAACCGGCTATCAGATCCAGTACAGCACAGACAAGACTTTCAAGTCAGGAAACAAGGCTGTTACTGTCACTGGAGCATCCACAGTTTCAAAAGTCATCGGAAGCCTTACCAAGGGCAAGACGTACTATGTGAGGATCCGGACCTATAAGACTGTGGGCAGTGCCAAGTACTGGTCTGTATGGAGTGCGGCAAAGAGCGTGAAGATCAGCAAGTAAACATTGTTTGCCAAGTCAGTTCGCCTGATTTAAACCAAATGGCAAAACCGTACCCCGGGGGTAGAAATACCTGCCGGGGTTTTTTAGGGGGGTAAAAATCCGAGGTGTAATATTTTGTTACATTTTTTACCGATACTTGACGTGCAATGGGAATCGTCCAAGGGGGCCGGAAGATATGTACAGAGGGCTGGAAACCGCATAACTACGCGGTTTTTTTGCTCTCTGTTCATTTTTGACACATGATTTTTCGAGCGATTTTTATCGAATTCCGGAGGGGGTATTTATTCTTTCGCGCATTTGTTTATTTTTTTAACTGTTGAACCTTGGGGCAAAAGACAGTTAGTGCGGATACCTTGGGGCAAAAGTATATAGTTGAATGATGACGATGGCCTTGTATGCACCATTTGATGACAGAATCCGGATATAGACCTGCTTAAGGGATTCAGTTTGGAGTATGATGGAGGAATGGAAAAAAGACTCTGGGGAGACAGAAGTGAGTAAGATAACATAAAAAGTGTTCAAAGCTTTTAAGCTAGGAATTCTTCGGCTCTTTACCTTCATGTGGAGGGCTTTTTTTAATTGGTACAATAATATCTACTCAACCGACACATTTAACGATGGGGTGTCGACCATCAGTGTGATCAAAATGAGCATTGCAGGGTATCTGGATTCGTATCGATATAACGGCGAGGTGCAGCCCGCGTCATTTACTTCTCCTGATTTTGTATATTTCCTGAATAACGAAAACAAAGAAGATGTGGAGTACATCAATATGCTTCTGGCTCTTGCAAACAGGGACGTGGACCAGCTGATCTGTACTTCCGCTATAGAAGCCAATCTGCTGTTTATGCGCATGTTGGAAAATGCCGAAAGCCTTTGCCGGGACCTGGAGAGAGGTGAAGTGAAAAGTGAAATATCTCTTTCCAATCTCCAGAAAAAGCTGATCCGGGCTTATCTGACTCCTGACAAAGAACGCGCCGATGAGGTGAGAAAGATACTGGCGGAGCCCGGGCTTGAAAATGCCGGCGCCAGGCTGTGGCCGAAGCTAAAGAATATCACCTGTAATTCCTTCCGCGTCCACAAAGGCGCCAAAATGAGCCTTAAGAAATACTTCGGTGATATATCACACAGCAACGGATGGGTTCTGTCCCATGCCGGAGTCTTTGGCGAGGCTATAGAAGATACCGACCTGTACAAACTTGTCACCGGAACCTGTTTCTATGAGTTTAAGGAAAAGGGAAAGAAAGCTAAAAGACCGGTCTTTGAGAATGATCTGGAAGTCGGAAAGGTATATACAATCATTGTAACAACTCCCTCCGGCCTCTACCGTTTTAATACAGAGATTTCTATCCGCATAGCTGAGATCAGGGAAGATATGACCATATTCACGGTTGAATAACCAAGATCACGATTGATTGACAGAATACTATCGAAACTTAGAAGGACACAAATCGCGGCCAGCGCTGCCGCCTCTGCCCTGTTAAGGGATTGCAGCTTTTTTCTTGTCTTCCTGATTCTTTAACGGTAGACAGTAAATGCTCCATAGCCGTTACCCGGCTATGGAGCATTTACTTAGCGTCTAATAGTTGGTGTTGTATCTATTGACGAGAGACATTAGAAGAATTAAGGGAAAATCCATCTCCACTGAGCGGTTCATTTTTCTAAGCGGATTCATTTCACGCAACGCCCCATTCTACTGAGCGATCCATTTTACATTCGTGTACGGAGTCATGCTGTTTTTGGCAGAATCAGTCCAGGTAGAATCTTTTGCCGGGTAATAAATGGTTAAATACTTCGGGGCAAGGATTGAATTGAATATCGGATGATCCCCCCTCTTCGCCAACCGGTTAACTGCAGGTGCATGTCCTCTGAACGTAACGGACTTCAGATTGTCGCACTCATAAAACATTCTTGCACCCAGATATGTGATACCTTTTTCAACAATAATCCTTTTTATTTGCTTTCTGTAAATGTGTACAGGGGAATACAGATAAGCGTTTTTTTCGTTTTCAGCCACCCATCCAATCTGCGTTTCCGGAGACATGTTTTCCCACAGTTTTCCTTTACCACAGATACGCAATGTGCCGTCTTTGGAAAACAGCCAATATGCATGATCCCCGCAAAGGCCCATGACAGCGGCATTTTTCTTGAGATTAGCCTGTTTTTTTGCAGCAGGGGCTTTCTTGTTGATCAGATATTTCGTGATCAGACCGTCAAGATTACAAATTCCCTCATATCCAAAGACAAGCTGGTTTCTGCTGTTAATCAAAAAAACTGTAGGTGAGCTCATCGGCTTTAATGCATTTATGCCCATCTTTTTTCTCAAGTTCGTATAGATTCCCTGTGTATCTCCCCCAAATGCATAGGTGACTGGAGTGTTGGAAGGAAAATCTTTACCGATTCTGGCCTTGATTGCTTTACACTCCTTCTCATAATTTTCAACAGCATTATATGCGGTCACTATAATGTCAACACCGGGATACTTTTTCCCTTTCAGCTGCTTTAACAGATCATCAGCATAATTGCAATCGGGGAAAACATAAATGAGGACCTTTGCCCTTCTGTTTTCCGCTTGTGTAGAGACGATGCTGTTATTAATGGTCATCAGGGGAGTGTGTTGTACGGTACCATAGTTTTTAAACTTTTTCCCGTAAGAAAAAGTGAAAAGAGGATATTTCTTTGCAAAGGAAGCCGAATGGAATTGATCATCTGTATTGCGGTGGGTTTCGAAGAAATATTTTCCATGCAGGAACTCGTCTGGAAACACGTTGTAGGTATGATAGAATTCACCGTCCCATGTGCAGTCAACGAGATAATATGCCTTTCCCAGTTTTACGATATTCCACGCATGGCCATACTTAGTTACCTTACCTGATTTAATACAGCGACAGTCTATTCCCGCCTCCAGACACAGGCGGTAAAACATGGCGGAAATCCCGCCACAAACAGCTTTTTTCCTGACAATCGCTCCATATCCTGTGTATTTCTCCGGGTATACTTTACCTCCGGAATCAAGAGTATCATAATCATACTCGACATTTTTCACGATATATCTGTAAATTCTTTTGATTTTTTCATAATTGCTCAGGGATTTGCTCTTTAATTTCAGCGATGCTACCAGGCGCTTTGTAGCCGCTGCAGCCTTCTGTTCTTCTGCAGCGGTGTCATTATACGCAAAATAGTACTCAATCAAATACTTCCCGTCGGTGGTTTTTTTGGCCGTTGCCTCTGCATGGAAGGCAGAGCTTGCCAGGTAGTCTCCCGCCGCCGGATCCTTGGTGTGTGCAAGAACGTCCGAACAATTTTTCTTATCAAGTTTTTTATAAACGGCTTCCGGGACGATTACTTTGATGGAGCTCTTCCGGGCCTTAGCCTGATTACGGACATAGCTGAGCGCCGATGAAAGGCTGGATGCCCTTGTAACTGTGAGGCAGCTCTTCTTTGAACTCCAGGCAGAGTAATAGGTATTTGTGCCTGATTTTTTATATGTTCTTATCCTTACGTAATAGGTACTTTCTTTTTTCAGGCCTGTAAGGGTCGTTTTGACGGTTGAATTCTTATTAATCGTGACAGTCTTCGAACTGCTAAAGCCGCTATACAGGCTGTACTGGATTGTATAACCATTTGCCTTGTCATTTTTGGCCCAGGTCAAAGTGACTGTGTTGTTGTTATTATATGTCAGTGTTTTGACGGCAGGCTGAACCACTTGGTAAATGACGAGGGATCTGAAAAGAGTACTGGTACCTGTCGCTGCCCTGGCATAGATTTTATAAGTATATTTTGTCCCATTGGTTACGGCGGCAGTATCTGTCCAGGTGACTGTTGAACCATTAGTTATGGTCTTGACATTTTTATTATCACGATAGACGATGTAACCGGTCGCACCGGTGACCCTGGACCAGGTGAGTTTGATTCCTTTTGTCTGATTTTCAGCCGTAAATTTTGCCGTGGCAGCGGGAACTATCCCTATAGTTACGGTTCTTACAGCTTTTTTGTAATTGTTTGTTTCGGAGCTGGTCACGGTGATTTTCACCGTACCGACTTTTTTACCGGTGACAACTCCATCCGCGCTTACAGAGGCGATGTCTTTGGATTTGGATGCATAAGTGACGGCGCCTGCCGCTCCGTTTACGGTAATAGTGCCGGTTTTTCCGACAGAAATGATCTTTTTACCATATGCGGCCGACATTACCTGTTCTGCCTTATCAATAGTGAATACTGCCGATAAGGTGCCGGTATAGCTGCCTGTTCCGGTCAGGATCGCCCTGCCGGTGTCTGTTCCTGCCTCAATATTATTTTCATAAGTGACAGTATAATCTGTTCCTTCCTGCAGAGTCCTGGTTCCGACAAGGACTGTGGCAGCCGGCGTAAGTGCTTCTCCTGTATAGACGATCGGTCCCTCCAATGTGACATGGGCTGTTTCAATGTTATAATTCGGTTTCGCCGTTAAGACACATTCGATAATGACTTCATTGCCGTGCTTATCCTGAACGCGGCAGACAAAGTCATTTGTTCCCTCTTTCAGGAACGCTTCATACACGGAGGTATTCGCCCCCTCGATCGTTTCATTGTTCTCAAACCACTGAGAAGAGGGTGTATTCCCGTCTTCGTTTTTATACCATTGAAATGTGGGTTTGTTCCCGTCTTTTGACTCCCATAAAATTTCAATATTATAGGTGTCGCCGTCACACAGATTATCTTCGCCTTCCCATTCTTCGATGTACTGCTTAGTATTCTCTTTCCCGTCCTCATGCCCGGCAGGCCAGGCCTTCAGATAGTCTTCTACATCGAGATGAATGTCAATGCTGGTTTGGCTGTACCGATTTCCTTCTTGATCTTCAAGCTGTGCAATAACAAGGATATGCACGGCACTGTTTACAGGGTCGGTAGTGTAGGAAGAACCCGTCACACCTTCGAGAAGAATGGTTTCATGGTTTCCATCGTCGTCCCCGTCAACGACCTTATACCACTCATAGACAAGGGTATCCTCGCTGTTTTTCTCGCTCTCAATGGCCAGTACTGCCTCTTCCCCCGGTGAAACCTCCAGATTCACTTCCTGTCGGGAACTGTTTTTCAGTTCCTCATATCCTGAAAGCCAGGCACGGGCATGTCTGACGCTGATGGAAAAATATCTCCAGCCTTCATTCCTTCCGTCTGTGATTCTGCAGCTGTAATTTGTCACATCCCCGGGGGTCAGGGTAAGGGAAGCGTCCGGGGCATCCTGGATTTCATGAAGCTCATCTTCCCAGTCGTGGCGCCCCTCGAACCAGGTATAAGTGAGCGGCTCCTGCGCATATGCTTCCACAGTCATGGTAACTTCTTCACCTGCGAAAACTTCCATGTAGTCTTCCTGCCCGTCTCTAAGGACAGTAAAAGAAGGCTTTTCCACGTAAACAGTGCAAGTGCAGTCTTCACTGTTTATCTCCGCAACATTCAACAGATAGGTTTCGCCGGCGTTGAGCTTTTCGGAAAATCGGAAATTGTTTCCTTCTCCGCCTTCATAATAGCAGCCCAGTTCCTGATCATTGCTGTCGTACAGATAGGCATAGGTATCATAATCGGAAACACTATAAAAGGTATAAACACCGTCTGAATCGGGAGTGAAAATAAACGGCACCCAACGGGTTTCTTCTGTAAAAGCCGCTGATCCGGGAGATCCGAGGGAGATTTCTGATGCATGCAGCCATGGATTGTCATTTGCATAGATGGTGAACCAGATCTCTACTTTATGATCATAGGAATCAGTGACTGTACAGTAAAAATCATTCCACTCCGTTTTATACATGACGGCTTCAAACGTGGAAGAAACTGCGCCTTCGACCGGGACAATTGCGTCCTCACCCTGAATGCTCCACTCATAAAACAGTGTATTTCCTTCCGATGCTTCCGTCAGGACTTCCAATGTCATGGAATCACCGATTCTACGAGTATCGGCGTCATAAGTAACTCTTTTCCAGTCTGAATCCTTATCTTGTTCACAGCCCTCCACCCAGGCTTTGAACCAATGGCTTTCTTCACCGGATGCTTGCTCTTCCTCAAAATTCTCTTCGGTCTCGCTGGTCTCTTCACTGATTGAGGTGTCCTCTGGAACTTCATCGAAGGCATAATCCTGCTTCTCCGTCGCTTCATCAGGATCATCCATTGATTCAGCAGATGTCTTTTCTTCGCCAGCAGTTTCTTCAGAAGATATTTCATCAGATTCCATTCCGTCAGATGCAACGGCATCAATGGCACCAACAACATCATTCCTGCTCTCAGAATCTTCAAAAGTCTTCTCTTCACTTACCGTTTCATCAGGGACAAGATCATCCCTGCCCTCGAATTCTACAGGTTCTTCCCGCAGCATTTCAGATTCATTTTCAAGGACTGTGTTTTCTGCAGCCAGAACTCTGAAACCGTCAAGTGACAGGCATCCTGACAAAGAGAGCACCGCAGATAATAAGATAGCTGTTACCTGTTTTCGTCTCATGACCTCCTCCTCAGATTAAAAATGAGTTCATCCTTAAGTACCCGATTTTGCTCAAGTATGGGGTATAACAATCCAGCTGAACTTCCTTAATATGGGTATCTTGTAGCATACATCCGGGTTTGTGCGCTGCAGTGATTCAGAAAGTAATACAAATCTGCACTTTGTTTCGCAAACTCCAGTTGTCATTCTTTAAAAATATATCAAAAAACAGGTGTCAGCGGAAACTGTTTTTTCTGTTTTATCTGTTTTATCTCTTTTTTCTGTTTTTTCTGTTATCGCGTTTTGAAGCTGTTTGATAAGCAAAGCCGGATATGCGTATGTTACTATTCACAGTACCTTCGGAACTGTGGATAGCAACTTGCGTTTGCCCATTCCAAATGCTCTTCGAGCATGGGCAAACGCCGTTATACTCGTGTTTTTGCATGAAAAGCCCATGCAAAAACACCTCGAACGTGGAGACTGTGAATAGTAACATTGAGACCTGCAAGAAAACCAACTTTCTTATTCTCCAATTGACATAGATTGCTCACATTTTTATAATTGTGAGCATAGAAGAGGTATTCTTACAAAGGAGAGTACTTCTCACAGATATTACAGTACATGAAGGACGGCACAATGACGGCGAACACAACGGAAGGCAAAAACATGGTGTATGTGGACCTGACAGAATCAAGTGATTCGGTCAGGCTTGCATGCACTTTTTTATGTAAATAAAGATTTTAATAAGCATCACAACTCCCACAAGAGATGTGAACAAGTGATTGTGCAGCTATCAGTAATGACTGGAGGACAGGACGGGGATGAAAAGGATAAAACGGTTTGCTAACAGGATGCTGGCAGTGATGCTTGCAGGAACGCTGACAGCAGGAAGTCTGTCGTTGTCTGTATATGGCGCAGAGGATGCTGGAAGTACAGCAGTGCCAGAGACAGAAATCTTATATGATGAAGCAAACGAAGACAGAATGACAGAGTCATCTCCAACAGAAGAAATTTCTGAGGAAGTCATGACAGAAACATCAGAGGGAGGCTTTTGGGATGCTTCCGAAAGCGCAGCTGAAGATGATGCTGTGGTATCCTACACAATCACACTGGATGCAAACGGCGGATACTTTGCCGATGAGTGGGATGATGTCCTGGATAAGAAATTGGAAAATACGGGAATCCTGAACAAAATCATCCCTGTTGGGGGGACAGTCTCTACAGTTCCTGTAAATGAAAAGGAGGATACGACTGCAACTTTCCTCGGCTGGAGTTTTGAACCAGACGGTGAGTTGCTGCCGCAGGAGCAGGAAGGATATGCTCCTGTTGGAGATGGTGTCCTGTATGCTGTATGGGGATATGAGGATGCAGCAGAAGATGCAGATGCCGTGGAAGGTACCGATGAGAATGAATTTGAAAAGGATTCAAGCGATTTAGATGCGTCTGATACAAGTAATGCCGAAGGGGAAGCTAATCTGGAAAGCGAAATTGAAGAAGCACCGGCAGATGAAACTGTTGAAGACGAGAATGCCAGAGATACAGAGGTCACCTACACTGTGACTTTTGATGCAAATGGTGGTTATTTCGATAATGAGAGTGTCCACGAACAAGAACAAACGGTAATAGATGATGTTTCAGGAGAGCCGGAACTATCTGATACGAATGTAAATGATTCAAGCATCAACGGGAATGCTGAAGGCGAGAATTCCGGAAATCTTGATGAGGTCTCTCCGGATAATGTACAGACAGTTCGCAGCGAAGAGAGTAAGCCTGATGCAAATGCGGTAATTCAGGCTGATCCTGATTTATCCTATTCTGAGAAAAAATCTGATCCTGAACTTGCTGATGCAGAGCTATCTGATGAAATTGAACAAGTGATTCCGGAAAGAGCCTCCTACGCCGGGACAAATCCTTCCTGTGTGGTCGGATTCTGGGGTGGCCATAAGTATCAGATTTTTGAGGAAGATACATCTCCCATCGAGGCGCAGAAAATCTGTACTTCGTTGGGCGGCTATCTTGTCACGATAACTTCTGCAGAAGAACAGGCCTTTATTGGAAGACTCGCAGATTTAGGAGTCTCTGATGGTTATACTATCGGTGGAACCGACATAGAACAGGAAGGAGTCTGGACATGGGTCACAGGAGAACCCTGGAATTATACTAACTGGTACCCGGGCGGAAGTGCAGGTACCTATGAGCCAAATAATGGAATGGGAGCCGGTGAAGATTATTTATATATTTCAAAGTCAAGGAACTGGAATTGGGTCGATTGGTATGGTGAATATGACAATTATGAGGGGACAAATCCTTTTATTTGTGAGTGGGATTCTGGAAACAGTTCCCTGGATGATCATATTTATAAACGCTTTGACGAATTCAAAACCTGGACAGACGCAGAGGTTTATTGTGAGTCCTTGGGTGGACATCTTGCGACAATAACTTCTTCAGAGGAAAACAATAGAGTTCTTGATATATCTCAATCCGGTAGTAAAAACGCTTATTGGATTGGAGCAAGGATTGAAGAAAATGGGGAAGCGTCCTGGGTCACACATGAACTCTTGAGTTATACAAATTGGGCAAATGACGAACCGGATGACTATCAGACAAAACAGGGCTATGTATTTCTGTTCGGGGAGGACTATATTAGTTCAAAGTACTACGTTGGACAATGGGGAGACATCGCTGAAAATGGAATGTCCTGGAATAATGACTCATTTTGGGGATCTTCAAACTTTGGCTTCCTCTGCGAGTGGGATTACATTCTTGGACTGACAATGGAACTTAGCAGCAGGGACAAAGAAAAGAACTATACGGGGTCTGAAATCAAACCCCTGCCAACAGTCAGGTCAAAAGAAGGCAAAATCTTATTTAATGGATATGATTATACGCTTTCCTATGAAAACAATATTGATCCCGGACTGGCAACAATTATTGCAACTGGAACCGGGGACTATGAGGGGCAGTCTGCGAGTATTTCTTTTAAAATATTGGATGTGGTGAATATCAGTCTTGATTCGGAAATCGAAGGTATCGTGGATGAGGACTTACCCATTAGCGCAGAGATTAAATCCGGTCACTTTGTTCCATCGTCTTCCAATATGTCCTGGTCTGTGACAGGCCCGAAGGGATCGAATGAGAACCTTCCTGAGATTGGACCAATGGAGATTGTAAAAGATTCCGGCAATACTTTTGTTCTTTCTTCCATATTTCATTTTTCAAAAGCCGGAGAATACACTGTTACTCTGTCATCAGACCAGGGGGACAGTGCCTCTGCCACGATAACAGTGACCCCGGAAAGTGTCCTGAAAATCACGCAGCCTGTCGGCGGGAAAAAACTCTATTCCTATGCCGGAGATGTTCAGGCAGAGAAGCAGTTTTCAATGACACTGGATAAAGCTGATAAGCAGCCAAAGGCATCTGACTTCCATTTTTCCGTAAAGAAATCTGATGATCTGAGAAATAAGCCAACTAATGAAGTCTCGGGATCAAATGCTGAAGTGAAAAGCATCAAGAAAGTTGGGGATCGAAAATATGAGATCTTTTTTTCCTACAAACCCGACGACACGGGATTCTATGGCCTTACAGTGACGTATAAGGATAACAAAGATGATACAGAATTAATGGTTTATGATTCTCAGTTTTTAGATAAGCTTGAAAAAGATTTCGACAAAGAAATAAAGAACTACATTAAATCTTATGGAAAGCGACTGAAAAGCGAAGCAAACAGTCTTCGTAAAGAGGATGATAATTCGATAGACTATCTTCTTCTGGCGAAGGATTTAAAAAAAGATTCTTCCAATATTCTTACGGGCTCCGGCATTGGAGATCTGGGAACTGAGAAGGCAGATGTTGAATCACTTGACAATTGTGCTTATGAAGCACTGGCCAGATACCTGCAGAAAGCAGGCTCAAAAGCAGGTGTAAAATTTGATAAAGTCGATAATGATACAGCTGCTTCAATGATCGTACAAAGGATAACAAATATCATAATTATAGATGATGATTTGAAAAACGTCACTCTGGATTCAAAAGCTACCCTCGGCAGCAACAAGTATACTGTGAAAGTCAATACACACATATATCCCGGCGGTAATGGCAGTGTCACCGGACAAATCAATCTGTTCGTGCAGACGCAGGACCGGGGAGAAAAATCCTACAGCTATTATGTGAAAATGGGAAACAAAAATTCCGTAGAGGCTGCAGTTGCTGATTTTCTTGATGCACTGAATGATCTCAATATAGATGCCCAGAGAAATGTGGCAGAGCAGTGGTATGAAGAACTGAAAGATCTTCTTGAATGGGACTTCATTTCGGATATAGAAAAGAGCAAAGAAGAATATTTTGAGGAATTGTCGGAAGACATTGCAGGAGGCCTGGAGCGCCATGGACTCACCAAAATAATCGATAAGATCAAGGTGTACAGGAACTATTACAAAAAATATACGGGGATCATAGAGAAAATCAAAAAGGCGAAAACCGTTCTGAAAAAAGGCTTATCAGGAGAACAAACATCCCTTTCTGAGATTGAATCAATTGAGATTAATTCCGGAGAGTCAGGGGAGTATTCGAAGGAGATCTACGACCTTATGATTAAGGCCGAGGGAAAATGGAAAGAATATATGAAGGAATACTTCACCACAGGGACGATTCAGGATCTGGAAACAGATAATCTTCTTGACACTTGTAAGAACGGAATCAAGAGTTACTTCAAGTGCCCGGTTTCGATTACGGTCATTGATCCCTCCGGAAATGAAGTCGGATATGTCGGAGATGATGACATATGGTTTGATGATCCTGTTTTCATTGAAGAAGAAGGAGATTCCAAGATAATCTATACTCCAAAGACCGCAGGATATCACTTTGATGTGGTTGGGACAGATTATGGGCTTGTTTCTTATACCGTAAGCGAACTCACAGACGGGAATCCCTCGGAGGGCTATCTCAATTATTATGATATTCCTGTGGAGGAAGGCAGCCATATCTATATTGAGACATTGTCAGATTCCATTCAATCAGAAGAAGACATAAAAGTGGTCTGTGAAGAAGAGGCATATGAGCCTGAGACAGCGAAAATCTCTTCTGCAGTCCAGGTGTCCCTTACGAATGACCCTGAGAAAGGAACAGTGGCCGGGGAAGGATTTTATCGAGCCGGGGACAAAGTAACGGTCAAGGCATTTCCGGCGGAAGACTATTATTTTGCCGGCTGGTATGAAGACGATGATTTCAAGTCATTATCAGACGAATATCAGTTTGAAGTGAGGAGGGATACTGTTTTAACCGCCGCATATGAGCTGAAAGCAGACTTATTAGTGAGTGATGACAAAATAGAAATACTCAAACAGGGATCCTGCGGAAACAATGCTGTGTGGACATTTGATTCATCCGGCACATTCAGAGTAAGCGGGAAGGGTCAGATGACAGATTATACCTTTACTGATTATTCAAATGGAAAGATTCCGTGGGACAGCGTTAAAGGAGAGGTTGAGCGTGTCATTATAGAAGATGGAATCACCACAATCGGCGATCAATCTTTTTATGGGTTCCTCAACCTTGAGTCGGTCACTGTTCCTGAAAGTGTCAGATCACTCGGGGATTATTCATTTGGAAGCTGCTCCTCTTTAAAAGAGATCAATCTGCCGGACACAATCACCTATATTTCAGATTGTGCTTTCGTTTCCAGTGGTTTACAGGAGATCAGGCTGCCCGCAAGCTGTACCCATATCGGACTCTGTGCCTTTAGTAAATGTAAAGATTTGGTCAGAGTAGAGTTTTGCAGTGCTCCCTATATGGAGACAAATGTCTTTCAGAGTTGTGAAAACTTACAAGAGGTCATATTGAAGACAGGCACTGAGAAGATTTATCAAGGCACATTCCATTCATGCAAAGGTCTGAGGAGAATCATGATCCCCAAGGGAACTACAACGATTGAAAAAGCCGCCTTTATGTTGGATACATCTCTGACAGATATTTACATACCGGGCAGTGTTTCGGAAATTGACACGGAAGCTTTTTCCGGTGCGAATAAAGACCTTGTCATTCATTGTGAACGAGGGTCAGAAGCAGAGAAGTTTGCAATTGAAAAAGGCTTTTCCTATGACGACAGTATCTATGGGCATGAACACCAATACATTAAAAAAGTAATACAGCCAACTTGTACAAAGAAAGGCCATACAGTTTATAACTGTGATTTGTGCGATGTTTCTTACGAAGACGAATATGTGGAAGCACTGGGACATTCATGGTTAAACTGGACCATTAGTGGGGAAGGCATTAAATCGAGAGTATGCGCAAGATGTGGAATGGAAGAAACTGAAAGTCCCCGCAAGAATATTGCAGATGCAGTCATTACAGGAATAAAAGATACTGTGTATAAGGGGAAAACTGTCACATACACTCCTAAGGTAAGATTTGGAACCAAACTCCTGGAAGAAGGTACGGATTATGATTTGTCTTTCTCCGATAATGAAAATGTCGGCACTGCTGTCGCGGTCATAACAGGGATCGGTTCCTATAAAGGAACGACTGTTCGGCAATTCGAAATCAGACCAAAAGAAATCACTCCGGATCTGAGTCTGGACAAGAAGACTTTCACCTATAATGGGAAGGTACAAAAACCTGCGATTACAGTGAAAGATGGTGACAATGTGCTTACTGCATCAGACTATACAGTCATTTATCCTTCCGGCTGTATAAATGCAGGATCGTATGAGCTGACTGTAAAAATGAAGGGCAACTATACCGGCGTCAAAACAGCAGCCTTCAAAATCAATAAGACAGCCCAGACCATCACGGTAAAAGCCGGAGTTTCCTCTTTTGCTGTGGGTAAAACAACGTCTGTTTCCATCACCGGGAACAAGGGGACTAAATCATATAAATCTTCCAACACAGCCATTGCCACGGTCTCATCCACCGGTAAAGTGACAGCCAGGAAAGTCGGAACAGTCAAGATCACGGCTACATCTGCTGCGACTGCAAACTACAATTCCGCGTCAAAGACTGTTACGATCAAGGTGGTTCCCGCAGCGACCGCGTCCCTGACAGCAGCCAATCAGCCTTCTGGCATTAAGCTGACCTGGAAGAAAGTCACAGGAGCTAACGGCTACAAGGTCTACCGTGGATCGACCCTGATCAAGACCATCACCAGCGGCAGCACCGTGACATATGCGGACACTGCAGCTAATACGAACGGTACAAAGTATACCTACAAGCTAGTTGCGAAGTCGTCCACCGGCGA
The DNA here is from genome assembly GCA_045117315.1 of Lachnospiraceae bacterium. GTDB lineage: Bacteria > Bacillota > Clostridia > Lachnospirales > Lachnospiraceae > CAG-791. The sequence goes on from JBGUNJ010000027.1 coordinate 57,648, forward strand.
CAGCAATCTTTCAAAATCAGTTGCTGTATACAGAATAGCCAGACCTGCCCTCGCTTCCGTAACTAACAGCGCTGCCTCAAAGATGACCGTTAAATGGGGCAAGAATGCAAAGGCTGCTGTCTATCATATCCAGTATAGTACGAGCAGTACCTTTGCTTCCGGTAACAAGGCTGCGATTATTGCGGGAGCATCCACGATATCGTATGATATAGGCGGTCTGACAAAGGGAAAGACCTACTACGTACGGATCCGAACCTATATGATTGTGGGCAATATATTATACTGGTCTGAATGGAGTCCGGTGAAGAGCGTCAAGATCAGTAAATAACGTTCTCTGCATGATGCTCTCACAGAACTTACCCTTAACGGAAATACCCTGATATTGCTGTAAACAGAACAAACATGAGCACCTGCTCGTATGAACATTAATCCTGTTACAAAAAGACCTCCGGCTCCTGATCTGGCGCCGGAGGTCTTTACGTAAGATGATGCGATATCGGGTTTTCCCATGCTGATCGGGAAAACTTTTTTCCGGATTCAGATCAGCCCGTCCATGAGGGCCCGGTTGATCTCATCCAGCCTGGGGGAATGGACGATCCGGGAAACTATAAGCTGGCTCAGCTTCGTGTCATAGGCTTCATAGGTCTTCTGATCAAAAAGGACCCATTCGACCAGGTCAAGTTCGCCGGGATGGTCTTCAATGAACTCGTTTACTGTGGCAACTGCGATCTTTGCGGCTTCTTCCAGAGGGTATCTGTACGCGCCGGTTGAAATTGACGGAAAGGCCACGCTGCGAATCTTGTGGTCCACAGCCACCTGCAGAGAATTCCGATAGCAGTCCGCAAGGAGCTGTGCTTCCTTTCTTTTTCCGCCGCCCCACACCGGTCCGACCGTGTGGATCACGTATTTACATGGAAGGTTGTATGCGGTTGTCAGTTTGGCCTCGCCGGTATTGCACCCGTGGAGTGTCTTGCATTCCTCCAGCAATTTTGGTCCGGCGGCCCGGTGAATGGCGCCGTCCACGCCGCCCCCTCCGAGCAGGCTTTTGTTTGCGGCATTTACGATCGCTTCCACATCGGAGATCTTTGCGATGTCTCCCTTTACCATACGAACTTCGGTTTCTTTTCCTTCGCCGCCGGAAAACTCCCTGCGCAGTTCCATGAGAACAATCCCCAGAAGCCCCTGCCCCGGCCACTGTGCCATGTCTGTAGACGCGGCGGCCTTGGCATCCAGCCCGATCCCCCAGACCTTGTCCAGCGGACTTGCCTCTGCGAGAACCGCGTTTCCGGTATCAAGAAGTTTCTGTTTGAGATCCGGATTCTGCTCGAATTTAGCCCGGTTCCCTTTTTTTACAATGTCAAATTTCACTTGATTCCAGGTCTTTATATCGAAAGGGGCCACCTTCTTTCCGAGGGTTTTGCATTCCCGGGGCTCCGTTGCCCGCAGTATCGCCGTATACCTGACAGAATCGTGGAACAGTTTTGCCTTCTGTGCCATCACATACTGTTCGACATGCAGATACTCAAAATCATCGACCGTGAACTTGCAGCGATACCAGTTTGAAAGATATCCGTTCTCTTCATTTTCTTTCCAGAAGAAAACGAATGGCTGCTGTCTGACCGGGCGCCGCATAT
>JBGUNJ010000028.1:0-46758 GCA_045117315.1 Lachnospiraceae bacterium
CCTTTTGTCTCTGTGGCTTTTCGAAGATTTATTTTTAGGGCAGATCGACATGATTAACACCTCCTTCTTTCAAAGAATCGCACGAAGGATATTATATGGACGTAAACCGGATTTGTCAACAGTTTTTTCTTTACAGATTGACACTGTTTTTCTTTACATACCGACACGGTTTTTTTTCGGGTTTCAATAGCTTTCGTGCGATTGGGCTCTCACGCCGGCCGGCCCGGCCTTAAATCAGGCCTTTCCGTCAGAACCCAGAACCATCGTGATCTTGTGAGCCACGATATCCTTGACATATTTGCGGCCGTCGCCGATGTACTGTCTGGGATCGAAGTGGTCGGGGTGAGCCACAAAGTGCTCGCGGATGCCTGCCGTCATGCCCAGACGAAGGTCGGAATCGATATTGATCTTGCAGACTGCGCCTGCCGCCGCCTTGCGGAGCTGCTCCTCGGGAACGCCGATTGCATCCTTGAGGGCGCCGCCATGGGCATTGATGATCTTTACATATTCCTGAGGAACGGAGGAGGAACCGTGAAGGACGATCGGGAATCCGGGAAGTCTTCTTGCCACTTCCTCCAGAACATCAAAACGCAGCTTGGGATCCGTGCCGGGTTTGAATTTGTAAGCGCCGTGGCTGGTTCCGATAGCGATCGCCAGGGAATCAACGCCGGTCCTCTTGACAAATTCCTCGACCTCATCGGGATCTGTGAACATGGCCTTGTCAGCGTCCACCTTGACCGCATCTTCGATGCCTGCCAGTGTTCCCAGCTCAGCCTCTACGACGACGCCGTGCTCATGCGCATACTCGGCCACACGTCTGGACTCCTCGATATTCTCCTCGAAGGAATGGCTGGAATAGTCAATCATGACGGAAGTAAAGCCGCCGTCCACGCACTCTTTGCAGACATTGAAATCTGCGCCGTGATCCAGGTGCAGGGCAATGGGAATCTCAGGATAAAGCTCCACAGCAGCCTCGACCAGCTTTTTCAGATACACGGAATTGGCGTACTTGCGGGCGCCGGCGGAAGCCTGCAGGATCACAGGGGATTTCAGCTCTGCAGCCGCCTCGGTGATCGCCTGGACGATCTCCATGTTGTTGACATTGAATGCGCCGACCGCATAGCCGCCATCGTATGCCTTTTTAAACATCTCTGTAGTTGTTACCAATGCCATCTCTTTTTCCTCCTTTTCAGAATAACAAATAAAAATGCCGCATCGCTTTCAGCGCACAGGAATCATCCGCTTTCGCGGCTGTCATGTCTCACTGACGGCAGCCTGCCGGACCTGTCTCCCGCTGTCCGCTGAAAACGCAGGACTCTTTCCGGAGTCCTGTCCTTGTAAGTAACAGATATACTGAAAACTACTTAAATCATAGCACATATAAGGCAAAAATTGTATAAAAGACCAATCATTTTGCTGTCTTTATCAAGAATTAATCCGGAATCCTGTCAAAAAGGTTTCCGGAAAGCTCCAAACATTCGCACCCCGCCCCGCGGCTGCCGCACATAAAAAGTACCCCCTTTACTGTTCGCCAGTGAAAGGGGGTACATAAAAATGCATTATAATTCAATTTCCGCATGCAGCAGTTAAAGCCCACAACATGGCCTTAACTGTAACAAAAGAATCATGCCTTCTTCACGAAGAAGGGGGATCATGCCTTCACGAAGAAGGGAGCATATTTTGCTGCCAGGAGAATGGCTTCAGCCATGCTGATCTCGCTGACAATGCCCTTGCCGGCGATATCAAAAGCTGTGCCGTGGTCCACGGAAGTGCGAAGGATGGGCATGCCGTTGGTGATGGAGATGGTGCGGTCAAAGTCCAGAGTCTTGGTCGCGATGTGGCCCTGATCGTGATAGAGGGACAGGACGCTGTTATAGCGGCCCAGGGCTGCCTGATGGAAGACAGAATCCGCGCCGATGGGGCCGGTCACAGGATAGCCTTCAGCCTTGAGTTCTTCCACGGCGGGAGTGATCTCGTTGACTTCCTCCCAGCCGAAAAGGCCGTGCTCGCCGCAGTGGGGGTTAAGGCCGGCAATGGCCATGGTTCCTTCTGTGACGCCCAGACGTCTGAGGGCCGCAAGACTCTCCTTGACGCAGGCCTTGATATTGTCTTTTGTGATGTCATCAAGCATGGCCCGAAGGGATTTGTGGCGGGTCAGGAAGAAGACGCGCAGACCATTTGTCTCAAACATGGTCAGCGGATCCGGTGTATTGGTCAGGGCGCCGAAGATCTCGGTGTGGCCGATGAAAGGAACTTCCGCTGCGTGCAGGGCTTCCTTATTAATCGGTGTTGTGGCAACAGCATCCGCCTCGCCGTTCATGGCAAGCTCGATGCTCTTTTTGATGTAGGCAAAAGCCGCCTTGCCGCACATAGCCTGGACAACGCCATAGGAGAACTGAGACTGGTCGATGTTGTCGAGGTCGATCAGATTGAGGATACCGGGACGGTAGTCGCCGTCAGCGGGTTTGTCCACGACATTGATCTTGAGGTCCGCGCCAACGATGCCGATCGCTCTCTCCATGACCTGACGGTCGCCGATGACGATCACATCCGCTGCATCATTGACTTTTTCCAGCGCACATGCCTTGGCAACGATCTCGGGGCCTACACCGGCGGGATCACCAATCGGTACTGCAATCATAGGTTTCTTCTCTGCCATTTTCTTTCCTCCGTAATGTATCTGCAATTATCAATGTCTTTTTGAAGCAGGTATCCGCAGATTTCAGGCTTTTCAAAAGTATATGCCCCTTAAGGGTGTGTAAATAAAGCCACTTCTTATTTTATCATGTGAAAGCCCAAACCGCGCAGTCTTTTCTGCAAAATCAAATTAAGACAAAACTATTAAGAAAAAATCAGATAAACAGTTTCTCCTTCAGATAGTTTACACAGACATTGAGAGCGGTCTTATCGCCCTGGCTGCCGCCCTTGGTGATGAAGTCCAGACCGTCGAATTCTCCGCCACTGAACTGTCCGTAGGCGGCCAGAGGCAGAACCTCATCCCTCAGGTCAAGTCCCGCCGCGCCAAAGCGTCCGCAGAGGGCCTGTGTCACATCGCCGCCGCAGGCATAGAGTCCCTGGAAGCGGGGCTGTTCTCTTAGAAGGCAGATGGTGATCTCTGCCAGAGAATTGTTGATCATATCCGTCACTTCCTCCATGGAACAGTTGTATATGTCCATATAAGGCCGGAAATCAATCCTGTTTTCAAGGTAGATTCCGTCTCCGACGACAGTAGAAGTCGTGTAGTTCTCCGCCTCTTTCAGGACTTCACCGACGACACGGCTGATCTCCGTCTCCCTGCGCTCTTGTCCTTCCAGAAGCTCCCGGGTCCTGACCATCACATTGTTGGCTTCCTGGGTCAGCCAGAACTCCTCCAGCTGGGCGGTTGTACTGGAATTGACACTGCCCACGACGACCAGGATATGGTTCTGTCTGCGGTCCATTCTGGGTTTGATGATCTTTCTGGCCAGGGAAGCGGTAAAAGCACCGGGATCCACAGCGATGATCTTCTCTTTGCTTTCGATGCAGGCATCCGCGATCAGATCCAGATCCTCCTGTGAGACACAGTCAAATGTGATAATGCGGCTGCCCGCCTGATGGCAGGCCCGGATCTTTTCCGCCAGGGCCTTTACGCCTTCCATCATCTCGCCCATACGGATGGCTGTCACCTGGTATTTGCTCTGTTCCCGGAACAGCCTGTCCACCTCGGAGATCCTGACAGGGCATTTGGGATCCAGCGCGATATTGGTCCTGTGCAGGGGCGTTCCGTTCACCAGCATGTAATTGCCGATGACGATTCTCCCGGAAGAAGGAAAGCAGGGCACTGCTATTGCTATGTATTCCTCTCCCAGACTGTCCAGCATGGCATCGGTTTCACTTCCCAGGTTGCCCCTGAGCGTGGAATCGATTCTCTTGCCGTACACAAGTACATTGTCATTTTTCAGGGACTGTGAGGCCTCAAATACTCTCCTGTATGCCGTGTCGGCATCCACTCCGCGGCTGTCTGTGGGGTACAGCAGGCAGTCGCACTCCTTCATCTCTTCCGGATCATTATTCTCCAGAGACATGATCGTCGCCGCCCTGTACTGCATTTTTGTCAGAAGCACACCGGTCGCATTGGCGCCTGTCAGATCATCTGCCACTACTATACATGCAGCCATATTGCCTCCTCTTTTGTTGATTATGACTTTGTGGTTATGAATATGTGTTTACAAAAACTCTGCCAGGCACAAAAGCCCATATTCTCAAATATCCCATGCCCGCAGATTAGCCGCCGGGCATGGGATCGATCATTTTTTCAGGCTGTGCGCCTGAATTTTGTATCTCACATGTTCCTGTTATTATCAGTCTATATCCCTCAGATGTCTCATTCCAATAGTACATCTGCACAGAGGTAATCACGGAGTCGGCGGAACACGTAAGGACAAAACCCGTTATCAGTGCATGAAAATACTCAGGATGAGAATCTCGACAACACCGACTGCCCAGGCAATGGTTGAAGTGATGGACCAGATCTGCAGCTGATCCTTGGCTTCGCTGACACCCATGGTGCGGTTGACGACCCAGAAGTAGGAATCGTTGAAGTAACCGAAGAAGAGGGAGCCGACGCAGCATGCGATCGCGCCCAGAGTGGGGTTGACACCTGCGGCGATCAGGATGGGCGCGGAAATGGAAGCAGCTGTTGTCATTGCAACTGTACCGGAACCCTGGATGAAACGCATTGCAGTGGAGATAACCAGAGGCAGGATGATGATCGGGATGGCAGTCTTGGAAAGACCTTCCGCCATGAAGTTGCCCAGACCGGAATCCTTGATAATCTGACCGAGGGCACCGCCGCCGCCTGTGACCAGCATGATGATACCTGCGGACATCATTCCCTTTTCCATCTCTGCCAGAGCAGTTGCGCGGTCAAGGCGATTGCCGAGTGTGAAAATAGCTACGATCAGGCCGAGGCCGACTGCGATGATGGGCTGGCCGAGGAAGACCAGGACGCTCATGAAACCTGTGTTCTTGCCAAGCGCGGAAGCAACAGTGTTGATGAGGATCAGGATGATGGGCAGGATCAGGGGCATGAAGGACTCGAGAGTTCCGGGAACTCCTTCCATATCCATGCTGAAAGCGCCGTCATAATCGGGTTTCTGATATTCAGAAGCGTGGGGCTCATCATTCTCGTCGAGCAGCCAGTAATATTTCTTCGCAAGGACCACACGCGCATAGATGATGCAGGCGATGGCCATGGGCAGTGCCAGGACGATTGCCAGAAGGATAAAGAAACCGACATCGATTCCGAAGATACCGCAGACGCCCAGGGGGCCGGGTGTGGGCGGAACCAGGGAGTGGGTGATGACCAGGCCTGCTGCCAGGGAGACGCCCAAAGCGATGACAGACTTCTTGGTCGCCTTGGAAAGAGCCTTTGCGATGGGTGCAAGGACGACGAAACCGGAATCACAGAAGATCGGAATGGATACCAGGAAACCTGTGAATGCCAGGGCCTCTTCTTCACGTCCCTTGCCGAACAGTTTCAGGAAGGTATAGGCCATTCGCTTGGCGGCGCCGGTGACTTCGAAGATCTGTCCCATCATGACGCCGAAGCCAATGATGATACCTATGCTTCCCAGCGTACCGCCGAAACCCGAGGTAATGGAATTGATGATACCGAAGGTCTTTCCGTCATCCAGTGTGATGTTCAGGAGCGGCATGCCGCCGATGACACCGACCAGGACCGTTGTGGTGATCAGAGCCAGGAAGGCCTGGATCTTTGTTTTCAGAACCATGATGATCAGAAGAATAATACCGATCGCCAGGGCGAGCAGCATTCTCTGTCCGCTTAATCCGTTAACCATTTTGTACTCCCTTTCTTATGTTGATAATTTTCAAGTCCCTCTATGAAATTTTTCAAATAAATCATTTATCAGTAAGAACCTCGACCGCTTCGCGCAGTGTCGTATTTTCGCCGACGTTGCCGGGGAAAATGACGTAAGGAGTCTGCGGGAACTTGCTCTCCTCACCGGTCTGCCACACGGGGATGCCGGGGCGGATCTGTCCGAGGACATTGGCGCGCTTGACTGCCAGAGCCTTTGTACCGACATCACTGGAGGTGATGCCGCCCTTGGCGATGACGAAAGCGGGTGTGACAGTCAGTCTTCCGACTAGAGACTGCACTGCGTCAGAAATGCGGACGGACAGACGAAGCTCGTCTTCCTTGTCGCCAGTATCCGCTGTGATCAGAGCTCTGGTCGTGTAGCAGCAGACTGTCTTTCCTGCGCGGATGCACTCCTCTTCCTTTGCCAGGCAGCGCCTGACTTCATTCTCAAAAGCTTCCTCATCGCGTACCAGGGTCGCGTCGAGCTCGATGAACTCGATGTCGGTGAGCTTCTTGAGCTCCTCGACCTGGGCTGTGGTCTTGTTGGTGTGGGAACCTACGACGATGATGCCGCCGTTGTCGGTCTCCTTGACGACCATCTGCGCTCTGGTCAGCAGGGGCTGATCCGAGACGCCGCCCATAACCTTGACGATCGCGGCCGCTGTGCGGAACATGAATACCTTGCCTTTGGCCATTGCGCGGTAAAGAGCTACACAGAAGACCTTGAGGTCAGCGTAATCGACCGCGTTGACAACGATCTTGTTGAAATCTTTGACTGCCATGAGCTGGGCCTCGATCTTGTCATAGGCCATATCATGGATATCTTCGAGAGAAATGCAGGTGACATTCTCTGCCTTGTAGGCGCCGCCGGTCTTCTCTTCCACATACTCGGGCATGGAAGCTGCCTTGTATCCGAAAGTCTTATCCTTTGCGAACTCTGTCTCGCAGGCATTGACCAGCTCATCGCCGTATTTTACATAATGAACGTTTCCGATGGTGAAACGTCCGCCTTCTTTAAAGAAGGGGCACATGATCTCGCCGTCGATCTGCTTGCCGGTGTACTTTTCATAGTCGGCCTTCAGAAGCTCTGTCTCCAGCGGATAGTGTCCGCGCAGAGTGGAGTCGCTGCGGCTGATGAAGATGTACTCTCTGCCGGTCTCTTTAGCTACCTGATCCACAACCGCCGCGATCTCGTGATGGGCCTTTGTGGTCTGCTCAGCTGTGAAACCGCGGGAATTGGTCATTACGTAAAAGAGGTTGTTCTCTTCTTCGAAGCCGGCCTTGATGCTGTCGTGGTCCCAGTTTGTGTAGACATGAATGTCATGTACGGTCTGGACACCGGTGGGGTCGTCATCCAGAACGACGATCTTCTTGTTGTTGGCGGCGATCTCTTTCGCCAGGAGGGCGTCGGCCGCTGCCTCATCTATTTTCTTATAGGAAGTTAAAACATCCGCACTGATCGACATATCGCTATTTCTCCTTTTTGAATACTTTAGTGCCATGACCTGCGTTTACAATCTTTACAAACATATATGAATCAGACTGCAGGCTCACGGCCTGCCGGCTTGATATCACTCGGGTCTCTTTACCTCGCAGTCGGCAAGTTTCTCGAAGTACTGGACGATTCCGCCGTGGTCGTCATTCATGTGACCATGGATCTTGAGATACTGCATGATCTCATAGAGCTGTGCAGTGTAGGGAATCGGAACGTCGATGGCATGAGCGGAGTTGACGCAGTTCTTGATGTCCTTGTGGTTGATGCGGATGGGGCCGCCGGGCTTGAAGTTGCGGTCGATGATCATAGGAATCTTGGCGTCCATGACTGCACTGCCTGCCAGTCCGCCGCGGATGGCCTGATAGACCTTCTCGGGATCTGCACCTGCCTTTGCGGCAAACACAAACGCCTCAGAGACAACTGCGATGGTGTTGTTGACGATCATCTGGTTGGCAAGTTTTGCCGTGGAGCCGCTGCCGCTGGGACCGATCAGAAGAGCGGAATTACCGAGAATATCAAAGAAAGGCTTCATGGCATCGAAGTCCTTCTGGTCGCCGCCGCACATGATGGCAAGGCTTCCTGCGACTGCACCGGGCTCTCCGCCGGAAACAGGTGCATCGACAAAACCTACACCTTTTTCTTTCAGTTTCTCATAGCAGTACTGGGACTCTACAGGAGTGACAGAGCTCATATCGCAGACCAGAGTTCCTTCCTTGATGGTGGATGCGACACCGCCCTCACCGAAGAGGATGGACTTCACGATGTCACCGCTGGGAACCATGGTGATAATGACGGGGCACTCCGCTCCGATTTCCGCATAAGATGCCTCTTTGCCGCCGTTCGCAACGACATCCGCGACTGCTTCCTTGTTGAGATCGGCGCAGACAACTTCCACGCCTGCCTTGAGAAGGTTCTTAGCCATAGGCCTGCCCATAATTCCAAGACCGATAAATCCAACTTTCATTTCGTTCCCCTTTCTTTCCCCTTTGTGGGAAATACCTTTTTCATGACTCCTCCCCGCTGTCATCTCCTGTTGTCCGGAGTCATGTCCTTCGCATCTTCCGGCAGTCTCTCCTCTGCAGTGGATCTCTGCCTTTTTTCGGAATACCGGTATACCGATTTGTTGATTCAATTTTACAGCATACCGGTATACCGGTCAAGAACATTTTGCCACGCAGATTTCACAAAATATTTATCCGCGATTTGTGAAAGTCCCACAATCTCGTTATTCAATTAACAATTCTTTGTTGATTGTCCATTAATATGACTTGAAAAACTCGTTTCTGTCCGGACCGGATCCAGCCATTGATACTCCAAAAATTGGCAAAAAAAAAGAGGCAGCTCCGCCTCTCTCTTGACACCTGCCGGCACACGTCCGCGTAAGGAATATCTTCACACCATTTCGCTGATTAGAATTGTCTTCTTTTCACCAAATAGAAATATCTTCTGTTTGCCAGAAAGAATTGTCTTCTGTTTCACTAAAAAAGTATTGTCTTGTTGACATCCTTCTATTGAATTAATACAATAAATTGATGCGAAAATCCGTCTATATGGATAGTTTTTTAGCATCAGATTGGAGTTTTTATGGCAAAATATACGCCTCTTCAGGAAAAAGCTTATGAATTCCTGAAAAATAAAATCAGACGTGGTGAGCTGGAACACGGCAAGTTTTATTCGGAAACAAAAATGGCGGCTGAAATCGGAATTTCCCGCACTCCATTCAAAGACGCGCTTGTGCGTCTGTCACAGGACCGCTATATCGACATCGTTCCCAGCCGCGGATTCTGCCTTCATACACTTTCCCTGCAGGATATCATCAATACATACCAGTCCCGCACAGCGGTAGAAGGATTCTGTGCTTTTTCCCTTCACACAAAGCGCAAAGAAAAAGAAGCTGCAGCTGTTATAGAAGCCCTGTTCCGGGACAATGAGAATATGGCAAAGGCCATTGCGGATAATGCCTCTTTTTCAGAAATACTCAGCCACGATTTCTCTTTTCACCAGCGCATTGTTGAATTCAGTAAAAACGATGAGTTGATCAGTCTCTACGAATCCCATAATCACCAGCTCTACGATATTGCCATGAAGACCTTTGAGCTGGAAGGAAGACCTGCCATTGCCGTCTCAGAACACCAGTTAATCCTGGACAATATCGTGTCCGATGACGAGAGTGCGACCGCGGGTACCTATCTCAGCGTGATGAAGCATATGGACAATACAAGAGAAATTGTCATAAGTCTGATGTCCTGATTCTGCTTACATGGCACGTGCTGTGATCATATAAGCTTTATACAAAGTGTCCTATTTACGTTTATGAGCAATGTTAATGAACAATGTTAAAAACAATGATTTGAAAAAGTATTGACAATAAGTAAAAAAGACCCGGGAACTGCTCATCAGTTTCCGGGTCCCTTTATTTTTCATCCTTATGGATACTGCCTGCGCATGCAGGTCTCAGGATTTCGCGTCAGAGTGCAAATCCCTGATCCCTGACTGCCGGCAATCAGCAAACAATCAGCAGAGGGCTGCTGTCTCTCTGGCGATGGCAAGCTCCTCGTTGGTAGGAATGACATAAGCCTGGACTGTGCTGTCATCAGTGGAGATCTTGATGACTTTGCCGCGGCCCTTGTTTGCCTCTTCGTCAAGTTTGACGCCGAGGTAGCTGAGATACTGCATGACTTTGGCGCGTACAAATCCGCTGTTCTCACCGATACCGGCTGTGAAAGCGATGTAGTCAACGCCGTTCATGGAAGCAGCATAAGCGCCGACGTATTTAGCGACGCGATAGCAGAATGCGTCGATTGCGAGCTGGCAGAACTTGTCGCCTGCAAGATAGCCGTCTTCCAGATCACGGAAATCGGAGGACTTGCCGTTGGAAAGGGCGAAGACACCTGACTTCTTGTTGAGGACGGACACGACCTCAGCAGCTGTCATATTCTCTTTGCCTGCGATGAACTCGATGATGGCGGGATCAAGATCGCCGCTGCGGGTACCCATGATCAGGCCCTCAAGCGGGGTAAGACCCATGGAAGTGTCAACGCACTTGCCATTGCAGACTGCGGAGATGGAAGCGCCGTTGCCCAGGTGGCAGACAATGGTCTTGATGCTGTCGTAAGGCTTGCCGGCAACCTCTGCCATCGCCTTGGAAACGAAGGAGTGGCTGGTGCCGTGGAAGCCGTAACGGCGGACTTTGTATTTATTGTAATAATCCATGGGAAGGGCATACATATAAGCCTTCTCGGGCATGGTCTGATGGAAAGCGGTATCGAAAACAGCTACCATGGGAGTATTGGGCATCAGGGCTTTGCAGGCATCAACACCGATCAGGTTTGCGGGGTTGTGCAGAGGAGCCAGATCAGAAACTTCCTTGATCGCATCGATGACTTCGTCGTTGATTACCACAGAGGTTGTGAACTTCTCGCCGCCATGGACGATGCGGTGGCCGACTGCACCGATCTCGTCGAGAGATTTCAAGACACCGGTCTTCTCATTGGTCAGAGCCTCAAGTACAAGGCTGACTGCTTTGTTGTGGTCAGGCATGGGAGTCTCATTGACTTCCTTACCGGAATTGCTGACAATGTTTTCATAAGTAATGACGGAACCGTCAATGCCGATTCTCTCGCACAGGCCCTTTGCCAGAAGAGCCTCTGTAGCAGAATCGATGACCTGGAATTTCAGTGAAGAACTACCGCAGTTGATTACAAGAATATTCATTTTTGTGTCCTTTCGATTAATTGTGAAAAGCATTCGACGCAACATCCGCTCGCTATGAAAAGCATCAGCAGAATCATTGAAATATTACCCAAAAGTATTATATCATTTATAAAAATCGAATCAAGGATGAAAAAGGCTTTAAATAAGGGACAAAAGAAAAAATGACTGTCACCGGAATCATCATGGAGTGCAATCCCTTTCACGAGGGGCATGCATATCTTCTGAAAGAGGCACGCAGGCGGACTGGTGCCGATTATATCGTAGTCGCCCTGAGCGGTGATTACGTGCAGCGGGGCGAACCCGCTGTCTTCGACAAATACATTAGGGCTGAACAGGTCCTGCGCGCCGGTGCAGACCTGGTGCTGGAGCTGCCTCTCTATGCAGCCTGCGGAAGCGCGGAATATTTCGCCAGAGGCGCTGTCGCTCTTCTGGACAGACTTGGCGTAGTCACAGATCTCTGCTTCGGATCAGAGAGCGGAGACACAGATTATATTATGAGAAATGCCCGTCTGCTGGATCTGGCAGAAGACGGGATCAATTCAATGGAGGATAGATCTGTTTCTGCTCAGGATGAGAGTGTTTCTGCTCAGGGCGGGACTATTTCGGCAGAAGACGGGATCAATACCTCAGAAGAGCCGTGTGTCAGCAGTGAGGAAGGCGTCTTTCGTTACCGCCTGCATCTGCAGTCGGGCCTCCGGAAGGGATTATCTTTCCCCGCGGCAAGAGCGGCGGCCCTGGAGGCAGTCTTTTTATGCGGAAGCACGGAGGGCTCAAAGAACCTTGCGTCCGTATCAGAGGACTCAATGGCCATTGCGTCCGTACCGGAGGACTCAATAATCCGGGCGTCTGTGTCAGAGGACTCAAAGACCCTTGCGTCTGCACCAGAAGCAGATAGATGCAAAGGCACTTCCCGCACATCAACAGGTTCCGGATATCCTGCCTCCCCCAATGACCTGCTGGCTGTCGAATACTGCCGTGCCCTCCTCTCCTCCGGGAGCTCCATACGTCCGCACGCGATCCCCCGAATCAAGGTTCCGTCCGCGACCGAGCGAAGAGCACAGTTATATAAAGAAAGAAGGCAGGGATCATTTGCTGCCCTGAATCTTTTTCCCGGTCAGCAAATATCTCAGCAGCAGGATTTGTCAGTAGATAAGACCGGCATGTATCACTGTTATCCCGACCGCTTTTGGGTAAAAGATGTTCCCCTCTTCCCGCTCTATGCCGATGACTTTTCCTACCAGCTTCTGTACGCGCTTGGAATGTTCAAAGACGACGCACAGCGCTTTGCTGACATCTCGGATGACCTGGCGGAGCGGATCCGAAAACTCCTGCCCCGATATACAGGTTTTACGCAGTTCCGGGGTCTTCTCAAGACCAGAAATCTGACACTCACCCGGGTCAGCCGCAGCCTGCTCCATCTCCTGCTCGGAATTGAAAAAGAAAGGATGGCGCTTCTGCAGTCTCTGGGCATGGCTCTGTATACCCGTCCGCTGGCACTGAACCGTTCCTCGGGTCCGCTCTACAGCATGATCAGCAGCCGCTCTTCCATTCCTTTTATTTCCAGGCTCTCTTCTGCCGGCTCCCTGCTGAATAAAGAGGAAATGGCTTTCCTTGAAGAAGAGATCCGCGCCGAAGAGCTCTATACAATGACCTTACACACGGTTTTTTCACAGTACACCAAAGATGATTCATCCTTTGAAAGCCTGCCTCCCCCATTGAGACGCAGGCAGGTTTTCCTGGACCGGGGATAACAAAGGTACTTTTCCGACTGTCTCTGTTTTCAAAATGCAACTCCTCTTACGGCTGCACCCTGAAGGGGTGCGGCCGTAATTTGTCTTATTCTTTACAGGCAATGATGTAATTAGTCTTGTTCTTTAACGATTCGTCTTGTTCTATAACGATTATTCCTTAACGATTCGTCCTGTTCTTTAACGATTATTCCTTAACGATTCGTCCTGTTCTTTAACGATTTGTCTTGTTCCTTAACGATTCGTCCTGTTCCTTAACGATTCGTTCTGTTCTTTAACGATTTGTCTTGTTCTTTAACGATTTGTCTTGTTCCTTAAGATTTGCCGAAATTTGCCTTATCCCTGAGATTGACAATCCGCATAGATTTGTGTAAGCTAACTTTGTTAGATATTTCTAACCCTATCTGTCTCAGCAGGGGCAGGTGTACGGAACGCGCCTGCAGAGGAGCGGGGTTCGAATGATTACAGCATTGCTGGAGCGCCGGACACACCGGGCAGCGCGCAGATTTGATCATAGGTGTTTGCGGGCGCGGGATCATGACAAAAGTGAAAACAATAGACGGGGTTTTGGGATCTTATGGAAAACAATATGAATTATGAACAGCTGGCCGATAATCTTTGCGAAATCCATTTTCTCTATTCCAGGGATCTAGCCAATGTCTTTGAACAGCGAAGCACCCGCGGCGAGGAAGCTGCTCTCTTCTGGCTTTTAAAGCTCGGAGGGACTGCATCCGCCGGTGAACTGGCATATCATCTTGGGATCACTTCCGGCAGGATCGCCAATATCATGGGCAGTCTGGAGCGGAAGAAACTGATCCGGCGGCGCAGGTCTTCCAGGGACCGCCGGCAGGTCGATGTCACGCTGGCGGAAGAGGGTAAAGAGCATATCCGCAAAGTCTACGACAGAGCAAGGGAGCACCATATCCGCCTTCTCAGACAGATGGGACCGGACGACGCCGAAGAGTTTATCCGTCTCATGAATCTCGCGATCAGGACAATTTCCGCGGAAGAAAAAGGGTTTCCCGGTTCTGTATGAGAGAAAATAAGAGGAAGGAGACGATTCTGAGCAGACAGGAGGAGACAGGGGACGATTCTGTGTCTCCCGTGGTTTCGGGAGACACAGAACCGTCCCCTTCCTCCTCTTGTCTCCATTCAGCCGTCAATCATGCAGTCCGATATTCCGCATCTCACTCATTACCTGATGATACAGCTGCACTTCATCGATGCCGCAGGAAAAGACACCATTACAGTAGACAACTTCTCCGTTTACAATTGTGGTGTGAATGTTTTCAGCAGATGCAGAATAGACAAGGGTTGCTATGGGGTCATGGACAGGAACGGATCTTATCCGCCCCGGATCAAACAAAATGATATCGGCCTTCTTTCCCACCTCAAGAGTACCTATCGTTTTTTCCATTCCAAGTGCCTTCGCGCCTCCTTTTGTTGCCATTCTGACAACCTTTTCTGCACTCATAGCGGTTGCATCGCGGCAGACTCCTTTGTGGATCAGGGCCGCCAGTCTCATCGTATCGAGCATGTCGGTCGTATTATTGCTTGCGGCACCATCTGTTCCCAGTGATATATTCATATCTGCCTGAAGGCAGGCCGGAATCGGCGCGATTCCGGAACCAAGGTAGAGGTTTGCCGCAGGGTTATGACTGATCGAGACGCCTCTTTCAGCAAGAGTCTTTATTTCATTCTGCGTAAGGTTTACACAATGAACCGCAAGGAACTGATCGGTCAGGAAGCCTATCTCATCAAGAAGATCCACGATGTTTTTTCCGTAATGCCGCAGGCACATTTCGTTATCTTCCTGTGTTTCATTGAGGTGCATGGTATAACGTACTTTCCGGTCAAGACAATACTCCAGTATCGCCTCGTAGCCCTTTTTCGTTGTGGCCCATGTCACATCGGGGCCTGTCCAGATGGAAAGCATGTCATCAGAACGGAATTTTTTTCTCAGTCGCTCAACATCTTCAATCGCTTTTTCAACCGGTTCGACGTAACAGTCGGGGACATTATATTCCTCGCCGTAATCCTGAAAGGTCCGCATGAAGACGCTGCGAATGCCTGTCCTTTTCATCGTTTCAATGCACACATCGGCAAGCTCTGGATCCTGGTTTGTATAAAAAAATTCACACAGGGTCGTGCATCCGCTCTTGAGAGCTTCAAGGCAGGCAAGGAGCGCAGCGAGTTCCTGCTGCCGGTGGGTTACTCTGACCCCGAACGGCTGGACGGAACTGTTCAGCCAGCTGATGAGAGGACGGTCCGCACCAAGTCCTTTGAGCAGAGACTGAAAACAATGTACATGCGTATTCACGAAGCCCGGAAAGGCTGTCATCCCCCGGGCATCAATGCGTTTTTCGGCCTGGCAGCCGAAATCCTCTGACTGCTTTTCAAGAAGTGATATAGTTCCGTCCTTAACGCCAATGATTCCGTTCTCAATCATCGTTTTATTCGCGTCCATGGTGTATATGGCAGCATTTTCTATAACCAGGTCATAAGCTTTCATTGATCACCTCTGTAAAAATCGGCAGAATCCAGTGTCCTGCGGCATCTTATTACATTCTATCATTTTATCATTTGCTTCTAAAAACAATGCGTCCCGCGGCATCTTAAATATTCTATCATTTGCTTCTGAAAATGTACCCGCGGCATCTGGTTTATTCTTTCATTTGCTTCTAAAACAATGTGTCCCGCGGCACCTTAATATATTCTATCATTTGCTTCTGAAAAATGCGTCCTGCGGCATCTGGTCATATTCTAATATTTACTTTTTCAGAATTCCTCCAGAAGCCTGCCGACATGGCAGGTCTCAAAAAACATATCCTTTTTCAGCCAGACAATGATTGCGGTGGCAATAAAGACAACAATTGTCTCAACACATTTGGTCTCGGGCGTCATGGCTATCTTTTCCTGCATGAAATTAACGAAAAGATGGAAAATGATACAGGCCAGAATCGAACGGTCGCTGGCAAGATAAACCCAGGTGATGATAAATCCCATGGGAACGGCGCTTACAAAAAAGTTGATCACAAACAGGGGATTTACCATGAGTCCGGCCTGATAGGTCCCTTCGATAAAAAGAAGGGGGAAGTGCCAGAAAGACCATATGGCACCGAAGATGACCGACTCCCAGAACCAGTTCATATAGCTTCCAATCGAGTCTTCACAATAACCCTTCCAGCCAACTTCCTCCAGGATCGAAGCCACTATGATCGTGAAAAATGCACTGGCCAGGCCTACCCCTGTAAAGGAGAAGTCATCCGTAAAAGCAAACTGATCGAGAGACTGCCCGAACGCGAGTGAGAGCAGAATAGAACTCACTACAATAAGCGCAAACACCGCAACGGATATTACCACATTAGACCACCTCACCTTATAAAATCCGAATATCTTCACCTTCAGGTCTTTTTTGAGCGCAGGACTGCCTGAAGCCAGTATAAAAACCGTCGAGACGACCGCGGGTGAGATCAGCCCCAGGAGCATGAGAACCATGGCAATGTTCCCTCTCAGAAAGATTGCCGGTATCCAGAAGATCCATGTGAACAGATATGCCATCGCGAAATACAGTACCGGTCTGTAACGGTATCCATTATTCGAACAGCTATTGGGTGTTTTTGTATTCATATCATCTTCCCTTTCTGATTACTTTTCCGTGATGTACCCGCGGACGACCTGGCCTGCCGGGTTTTTACGCGCACTTTCGATAATTACTGCCAAATAAGGGCAGCTTCCTTTACGGTTATTCAGTCACCATATATTCAGTCACCATATATTCAGTCACCATAAAAGCTCCGTATAAAACCATTCTGTTTGACAACAGCATAAGCCTTGCATTATTTTTATTTCCGATAACCGACAGATTGTCGGTCGTATAGTATTTTTAAAGGAAACCTCCGATCGGATATATCATCCGGCATGGTTTCCTTTCGCTTTCCCAGTATTCTCAGCTTCCGTAATATATCTTCTGCTCTCCCGATGTATCACCTTTGAAATATAACAGTTTCTTTGTATGTTCCTGGGGTCACCTGAACAATTTTCTCATGGAACTTTGGACACTGCCTTCTTTTGCGCCAAGCAGCCGTTCCGTGTTAAATAAAAACGCTTCTATCCTTTTGCCGCTTCTTTCTCCCGGCTCATCATAGTCACCATCAAACACTGTACCGGAATAAAGGATCAGCATTTCAATGGTTTCCGCCGGATACTCCATATGAAATATCCCCTGCCTTTTACCTTCATCAACCAGACGGACCAGAATCGGTAAAATTCCTTCTAAGAGATTTTTCTGCATCTTCTGATGCATCAATGCATTCTGCGGCTTATGAACCTGATCTATGATCTCCTGTCCAATCTCAGAATCCACTTTGAGCCCGGCTATGGTCATTACGAACCGGTCGATGACAGGGATTGAAGTATCCGAAGCGATTGTCTGCGCCCGTGCGATGAGCGAACTGTTGATCCTTTCGATCATCGCGTTCAGGATATCTTCCTTGGATTTAAAATGATAATAAAGTGTTCCGCGCGCTATACCGATTCTGTCGAGAATATCATTAGTGCTTGTTTTATCGTATCCTTTTGTGACAAAAAGCTCTTCTGCCACATCCAGAATCTCTTTTCGCCTTTCCGCGGCTTCTTTGACGACTCTCAACTCCCTTATCCTTCCAATCCGATGATCACTTGCCGTATTGATCGAGCACGAACCGACAATCTGTCGGTTAATAGTATAGTATCTTTTTTCAAGGCCGGTGTCAAGAGGGAAGAGACAAGGGACGGTTCTGTGTCTCCCGAACCCGCAGGAGACACAGAACCGTCCCTTGTCTCCTCTTGTCTCCTGCTTGTCTCCTGGTTTCAGGATATTGAAGGCGCCTCTGGTACTAAAAAGAGCTGTCGATCTTCTAAATCAACAGCTCTTTTCCTTCTATTCAGTTTCCTTGATAATCACGATATTCTCCGCTGTCCGGATAAAACTCAGCCATCTAAAGTTCAGTCCGCCTGATGGTAACCATCCCGCACGTGGCGCAGATCAGCCTCCATTTCGGCAGCATCCGTCCAGCCGGAGAAGGATTGGGCGTAAGAAAACCCCTGGGTATATCCAAAGTTAAAGCCCTGAAGATTTCCGTATCCGGCTGTCACAATACCGTCTGCCGGTATTTTCAAGTCGGTATAGCGGCAGGCCTCGTAGCCGGTAAAAACAGATCCGTCCGCCCGCGTGACGTTTACTTCGTAGGTGTCGTAGAGCACGTTGTGCTCATATGAAGTGTTCTCGTCCGAAATGAACAGGTACATCCGGTAAGGAGTATAAGTCATGTCCTGAGCAAGAGATGAGGAAACAATATCGTCCCAGTCTTCCCGGATGAGGCGCTCGGTGTTGGCATGGATTGCGGCGAGATTGTCCCCGCTCAGTTGATCGGTGCTCGTCACCCATGCCGTGAGCCCCTCCACAGTGAACTGTTTTTCATCTGGTTCAAAACGCCAGCCGGCAGGAGCTTTTGCCTTTACCGTGACCGTATCGCCGTTGCTCAGACCGTCCTGAGGTGTAATCTCAAACCGGACAGTATCAGCATATTCCGCAGTACTGCGGTCAGAAATCTGCAGTTCTGCCCTGCCTTCGCCGGACATGCCGGAATACCTGACGCTCACGCCATTAAAAGGATCGGCCGTGCGGGGAAAGACAAGTTCGCGCAAGGGAGAGTTGGGGATGAACACATTGATCAGGCAGATTACTGCGATTAGACAAAGAGCGATGAGCCAGCCCTTGAGCCTGCGCCTGCGCCGCCTTTGATCCTGCAGATCCCTGATGTCCTCCTCGGCGCGGGCTTTCGCTATACACCGCTCGTATTCCTTCTTCGCGCTGTCTTCCTGTTCGATGAGTATTTCATGTCCGCAGTACGGACAGACGGCCTTTTTCCCGTCCGCTGACAGTTCCATTCTCCCTCCACAGGAGGGGCAGACAAGTGACAGTGTTTTAATATTTGCCTGATCCATCTTCACATAAGCCTCTTGATATAGTAATGATTTCAGGATCGAAAGCATCAGCCAGTCTTCGAGCCGCCTTTGATAAGAGGAGAAATAAGCGGCGTCTCCTCTCTGACCGTTGACGGTATTAAACCACCGGAATATGCCTCAGAAAAGCAAAAATATAAACCACTTGACTTCGAAAGATTTGATGACAATATACCGGGAAACACAGATTAAATTCCGATCCTGATATACATCATATCACAACATTCGATTCAGTTTGACATATACGGTCAGAATATCCCAAGTCAGTCTTCAATCATAATCCCAGATTCCGCCGTGCTTCTTCGTTATTTCCGAGTATCATGCCGATCTTGCCGCAAGTCTTCACATCAGCACAGGTGCCGCATGTTTCCACTTTTCTTTCCAAAGCACACTGGCGGATCTGGCAGAGTGAATCACAAAACGGCGTCTTCACACCATAGATCCGGCATCCTGTGCAATTGATCATTTCCGGTGTGATTTCCACCCCGTTCAGCTCCGACCAGAGTTTTGCGACTTCTTCCCGCAGCGCATTGTCATTATTAATCGTGGCGATCCGGGCCTGGCAGGTCTCACAGTTGAGTCCGCAATAAGCGATGTATTTTTCCATTTTACCTTCCTCCAATCACAAGTACTGCAGATTGCCCTCCCCTGTCTCCGCCTGTCTCCGAGAATCGTCCCCTTCCAGTCTCCGGTCTCCTCAGATTTTCTCAACAACAGAGGCAATGGTCACCCGGGGTATGAAAAAGACCGTCCCGCCGGGATTGAGTACAATACCGGCGATTTCTTCAGGAACCGGCTGTTCTGCCTGTCCCGGCACAAATCTTTTGAGCAGGGCAGAGATTGAATAAGAAAGCAGCATCTCCTTTGCGGCACCTGCTTTTTCCAGCTGTTCCCGGCTGGTAAAGGCTGGCTGCCAGAGCCGTCCGTCGTCAGTCCGCACGGTTTTCATGCGGTAGATCATGCCGCCGGTCTCCCCCGCCGCGCCGGCTTTGCCCGCTGAGTTTCCGGCTGAACCGTTCCCGTCGATGACCGCTGAACCATCAGTCTGGTCCGGGCGTCTGACACCGGCCACCGGAACATAGACGCGGCCCTTGTCCACTGCCCTGAGGCGCAGGATCTCAAGACCGGCGATCAGAGATTCCCGGTCTCTGTTTTTCAGCATCTTCTCAATCGCTCTCTCCAGGGGCTCGTTGCCCTGCACAGCGGCAGGATGATTTTCCGAAGCTCTGGAAAGGGCAGTCTCCCACCTGGCTTTTAAGGCAGGCCTCAATTCCCTGGCACGCTTTTTTTCATCGACCCGGCGCGAGAAGGCATCGGCTGCAGTCCGGATCTGCTCCGGGACCGCCGCCATGCACTGTTCCCTGAGGCCGTCCGGAATCCCGAAGAAAGCCTCCGCTGCAGCACCTGCGATCGAGGCAACCGCGGCAGTGTCGATCCTGCTGCCGCAGAGGGAGACTGCAAGCCGCAGAACATCCTCATAATCTTTTCCATGAAGGAAGGCGGTCAGGGCCGCACGCAGGCAGAGGGCAGGCAGGCTCATGCGGCCGTCGGAAGCAGATGAAACAATATGTCCGTTATCATCAGTCCCGCTGTGGTCTGCTGCACTCAAATCCTCACTTCCTGAAGGCCCTCCGGAATAATCCGCATAAAGAATCTCTGTTTTCATCTCCTCAATAGAGGAAACCCTGAAACCAAATTCCCTGTCCAGATATCCGGCGATGTAATCCTTAGTGCATCTGTGCAGGGCCAGAAAAACCATACAGGCAGCGGCGTCCGCCGCCTTCAGAGTCTCCCTGTTCCTGTTGGTGAGCAGGGCCTGCAGCACTGCCATGCGGCGCATCATATAGAGGTCTTCCTGGAATAGCCAGGCGACAGGACTGACGCGGGCAGCGGGGCCGGGATCCTCATTTTGAGCTGGATCAGTTCCATCCCGGAATAGCCAGATACTCATCTCCATCCCGTAACCGGCAAGAGGGAAAGCCGCCCCGAAGCGTCTCATCGAAGATGCTATCTCTGAGGCAGCCGTCTGTTCAAAAACATTTCGGGAAACAGATACTTCCTGCCCTGCAGCTTTTCCCGGCTCTTTTCCTTCCACGGGACTGTTTTGACCTGCCGGGGAATCTGCGTTTTTCGCCTTTCCGCCGGCGGACAGAATCTCCGGAATCTTTTTTTCAAAGCGGAGAAGGCCTTCCTGCAGTGCCGCCGTGAGCACGGTCTTCTCCGAAAACAGCTCTCCCGCCCGGTCAGGGCCTGCTGCTTCCACTCCGGAAAGCGATTCCAGAAGAGGAATCTCCCTGTCCGTCAGGTCTTCCTGTTTATATTCATAAGGGAACCCGATCAGGTCGCCCAGAATTGCTCCATACATCTCTTTTTTCTCCTATACAATTTGCGATGGGTGATATACCCACGGAAAACACTTTATGTCCGCCGGTTTTTTTCGCACAGATTGGATAATCCCTCTGTTTTTCCGCTTACATTCCTTCCAGAACAGCACAGATCGCGGCTGCCGCCCCGTCATTTTCATTGTCCAGGGTACAGAAATCCGCAGTCACTTTGACAAAGTCCGGAGCATTTCCCATGGCCACGGAATATCCTGCCTCACGCAGCATGGGTCTGTCATTGTCCCCGTCTCCCAGAGCCATGATTTCCTCCGCGGAAATATCCAGCCGGTCCGCCAGATCCTTAAGTGCCAGCCACTTATCCGCGTTGATATGTGTGATCTCGAGGTCGGTCTTCCATGGCCTCAGTATCTGAATAGGGAGGTTTTTGTTGTGGTCTTCCAGCTTAAGCAGCCTGTCAAAGACTATGTCCCGCGCCTCCTGTGAGGGGAACATCAGGGAAATGTTTTCGACATGTGCTGTCGGATCGGAGAGCAGTTCCTCAAAATCCGGCACGATTCTGCGGCTGCGGTTGATATAGGCAAGGATCGGGGGTGCTATGGAGAAACGTGCCTCCAGCATCTTCTGGGTGCGGGGATCGTGATATCCGATTCCTTTCAAAAAAATCTCGCGGATCACATCCTGGCCGGGAGCCTGCCGGAGAATCTCTCTGGCCAGAGAATGCGGCAGATGTTCTTTGCGGAGGACTTTGCCGGCTTCAAGATCATAAGTATTGGCTCCGTTGGAAGTGATGACATATCTGATACCGGGTATGGCAAGGACCTCCTCGGGCACACCTGTAAAGGGGCGGCCTGTGACAGGCACCACCACCATGCCTGCCTGAACTGCTTTCTCCAGAGCCTTCCTTCCGGCAGGTGTCAAAACCTTGTTTCGTGTGAGCAGAGTCCCGTCAAGATCGATTCCGATCATCCGTATTGTTTTATTTTTCAACATATTCTTCGCTTCCATAATCAATATTAATTAATAATAATCAATAGTAATCGATAATAACCAATAATCTGACCTTCCACCGTTTTATTTGTCTACACGATGCAAAAGGTTATATCGGATTCTTGTCGTGCGAAAATTTCCCATGTTAAAAAAGTGATATCTGTTTTAATATATTCCTCATAAAAAAAGCAATACCTGTAAAAAAATCCCCCGTATGGGAAACGCGGTATCTGTTTAGGGAAAAGAACACGCAAAAATAAACTTTTCTATCAAAAATTTACCAAATTAAAGCAAAATATAAGTTACACTTAGTCCAGCCCCATTCGCCCCAAAAGCGCTCTTTTATTTTAGAGAATTATTATAACATGCCAATCTGATTCATGGTATCATATGAATAAATCGGCGGTCAACGAGCGAACCATAAACCGGCGGAGATTAAACTCATCCGAAAAATTGCCGTTCCCCGATGATAATATAAACAGGTCTGACAAAAGCCTTTGAGGGCCTGATGATAACCCGGGCCAGGGACATGCCTGCCCAGGCAGAGGGAGAATTACTGAAGTGGAAAAATATTTTAATCTTTCAGGTGAAAATTTCAACATAAGGTGTAAAATATACTTCAACCCTTCCGGACAGGCTCTGCCTGAGGACAGCAGCGAATTGTCTCTGCCGGAGTTCTCCTTCCGTCACACCATTGTGTTCTGCCACGGATTCTGTGGGGATAAAGACAACAGGGCAGCTCATCTGCTGGCGGATAAAGTTCTCGCTCAGCACAGCGACACAGCCCTTGTCATTTTCAACTGGCCTGCCCACGGGGATGATGAACACACTTGCATCGCTCTCGATGACTGCGACAGGTATCTGACTGAAGTCCTGCGATTTGTGGAAGAGGCCTTTCATCCGCAGATTCTGGACGGCTGCGCGACCAGCTTCGGGGGCTATCTGGTCCTCAAATATCTGACAGACCACGGCAGAAACCCTTTCCGGAGAATCTGCCTTCGCTGTCCCGCCGTCGTCATGTACCATGTACTCACGGAAGTCATCTTCACTCCCGAAGATAAGAAGATCCTCTCAGAAGGCGGACATGCCACAGCAGGCTTTGACCGGATTTTCGAGATCACGCCATCCTTCCTTGAGGAATTAAAGGCGGCAGATATCCGGAAACGGGATTATCATCAGTACGCGGACTGTATCAAAATCGTCCAGGGCATGAGGGATGAACTGGTTCCATACCTGGAAGTAAAGGGTTTTGCGGATAAAAACGGGATCTCCTGTCTCCTGGTCGAGGATGCGGACCACCGTTTCCTGGAGCCCCCCAGGTTGGACATCGTACTCGACACCTTTGCGGAATTCCTGGGCTTCTGAGCCATTCGGGCAGCCCCGCAATAAGAGTGTTTCCTGAATCTGGAATGAATCAGGAAATAAAGAACAGATCTGCAATAACGATGCGGTTTGCGCCGGTATTGTATTATTTGAAAATTGACGGCAGACCGGAACAGGGTTACAGGGGAGCAGACCTGACTGTGCCAAACCGGTTTGCGCCCCATATAATTTTAAAAATTGACAACAGATCAGTACAGGGATAACAGGAACAGGTTCAGCTATGCCGGTACTGAGTGTATGCGTAATTTTTGGATTAAACCGTTATTTTTGGATTAAACCGTTATTTTATGGATTAAGATAGATAGAACGAAACAGTGATAAACAGTGAATTTGTACTTCCTTTGACAAAGGATTTATTAAGATACCATACAAAGTGGAATGAGCGCTCGCTCAAGCCCTACACAGACGAGCTGTTTGATCTATGGGCAGAGAACGGAATCGACGGTCTCCTGGACACACAGCTTCAGGGACCGACTCTGACGCGGTTCGGGATCATTCCGGATGATAAGAGGAGCGCGGACCGGATTATCGG
Source organism: Lachnospiraceae bacterium (assembly GCA_045117315.1). Taxonomy (GTDB): domain Bacteria; phylum Bacillota; class Clostridia; order Lachnospirales; family Lachnospiraceae; genus CAG-791. The sequence goes on from JBGUNJ010000028.1 coordinate 24,068, forward strand.
TCTCCTTCCTACATATAAGGCGATCTTCAACAAAAGCGATATACAGGCCTACCGGGCAGACGGGCACATTTACATCGATGTCCCCTGGCAGACGGACCAGGTCTATCTGGGAGATATCCTCACAGACAATGAGTATAACCGCTCACCCGGGATTCCGGTAGCGGTCGGCATGGATATCTACCGCCAGTGCTATTTTGCGGATCTTTCGCGGACTCCCCACCTGCTGGTAGCAGGACTGGGGCGCACCGCTTTTTTGCATGGGATTATTATCAGCCTTCTGCTCGGCAACGCCCCCGATGAAATCGAGATCTACCTCTGCGGGCAGCGCAGAAGCGAATTTGAACGCTACAGTGAAATCCCTTATTGCCAGATTTCCCCTGACCCCGAGGAGCAGCTGGAACTTCTGGAAGATCTCTGCGTGGAGGTGGACCGCCGCTACTCGGCCATCTGGAACAGCCGTTGCCGGACCATTTATGATTTCAACCGGCGGGCAGGCATGATGAAGCACCTGGTGGTAATCATCGAGGAATATTCCAACATGGCCTCTCTGGGCAAACGAAAAGCCGCGAGTCTTCTGGAGCGTCTCTCGGCCATGGCCGGGGACTGCGGGATCCATGTGATCGCGGCCTCTGAAAAAAGCGTCTATTTCCGTTCCGTAAAGGACTGCTTTGACTCCCGGGTTTGTCTGCGCACAGATACCGTGGCGGACTCCTATGTGATGGTGGACCGGAAAGGCGCCGAGAAGCTGGGCAAAAAAGGAATGCTCTACTATCTCGACGGCTCTTCCCAGACCCCTTATCTGCTTCAGAGCGGTATTGTCACAACGAAGGAGATCCGCGCTGTCATCAATGCGATCCTTGACAATTTCCAGGATCCCGGACAGGCAAAAAAAGGCGCCTCCATATGGGAGAAGCTGTTTTCCAAATGATATTCATAGAAAAGAGAAGAAATCAATGAAGTACAAGGCGATCATATTTGATATGGACGGCACGATACTCGACACAGTGGATGATCTGGTGACATCTGTCAATTACGCCATGGGCCGCTGCGGGCACCGGCATGATTTCGTGCGGGAGGACGGCTTCCTCATGTTCGGAAGCGGAGTCCACATTGCTCTGCAGAGGGCGCTCTCCATGGAAAAAGGCATGACCGATCCGGCTGAGCTCAGGCGGATCGGCACTCCCGGCTGTATGACAGCGCCCGGCATTGACGAGAAAGAACTCAGCAGGATCGAAGAAGCTTTCCGCCCCTTTTATCTGGAACACAGCATGGATAAAACAGGTCCCTATGAAGGAATCCCGGAGCTGCTCCGGGCACTCAGGAGCCGGGGGTTCAAAACTGCTGTCGTGTCCAACAAGCCCGATGCCGCCGTCGTAAAACTTGCGGCGGACTGCTTTGACAATCTCTTTGACGAAGCTGCCGGCGAAAAAGAACAGGAAGGGATCCGCAGGAAACCTGCTCCGGATATGGTTCTGTCGGTTCTGGACCGTTTTGGGGTCACTCCCGGCGAAGCCCTTTACCTGGGAGATTCCGAGGTGGACGTTGAGACCTCTGTCAACTGCGGAATGGATTGCGTCTGCGTATCATGGGGATTCCGCCCCAGAGATTTTCTGGAATCCCTTCATCCGCTCGCAATCATAGATCATCCGCTGGAACTGCTCTCGCTCCTGGACTGAAAAAGAACAAAAAAACAGTGTGCGGCCCCTGCAGGATCTGATCCTCACTGGTGCCGCACATTTTTTCTTTTTTGAATATTTCGATAAGTTATTTTGATCTGTTTATTTCGATCTGTTTCCTTTGATCAGTTTTCTTTGATCTGTATTCTTCGATCTGTTTACTTCGATTAGTTTTCTTTGATCTGTATTCTTCGATCTGTTTACTTCGATCTGTTTTCTTTAATCTGTTTTCTTCGATCAGTTTACTTCGATGGTATAGGAAGCCTCGAATGTCTGGCCGGGCTCAGCGCACTGCTCCCCGTACTTCTGCGGAAGTTCTCCGTCAAATCCCATATTGTCGCAGCGTCCGATCCAGGGCTCCAGGCAGACAAAAGGCGCGTCGGTGTGGGGCTTGGACCATACGCCGAAGGAGGGGAAGCCGGGGGCAGACAGGGTGACAAAAGGCGTTTTATCCGGATAGCAGAGGGTCGCGGTCTGGACCGTGCCATCATCGAAGATATAGGCATCACGGTCAAAGGTCGTGTCTGTGATGGGAATATATCCTCCGTCAAGCGCCAGTTCCTGCACATGCTCAACATCGATTCCCTGAGAAGGCTGGTCGATCAGCACATAGGGGATGGTTGCATCTTTTTCATGCCCGTCAAAACGGATGAAATAATCTGTCTTCTTAGTCCCGGCATCCACAGGGCAGTTGAAAGCCGGATGCCCTCCGATGGAAAAATAAAGAGGCTCATCGGCAGAGGGATTTTTTACCTTCCACTCAACAGTGACCTTTCGTCCCTCGAGGCGGTGAGTAATCTCCAGTTCAAAGGCGAAGGGATATTTTTTGCGGCTCTCTTCATTGTCGCAAAGACGGAAGGTGACGGAATCCGGGGTCTGTTCCACAAAGGTAAATTCCATATCCCGGGCAAAGCCGTGCTGTCCCATCGGATAGCTCATGCCTTTATAGCGGTAGAATCCCTCGTTTACCTTTCCGACAAAAGGAAACAGTACCGGCGCATGGCGGTTCCAATAAGCCGGGTCCGCAGTCCAGACAGCCTCATGCTGCTTCTCTTTGTCATAGATGCTGCACAGTTCCGCGCCATGTTCCGCGATTTCCACTCTCAAAGTATCATTCTCGATAATGTACATGCAGTCCTTCCTTTCTTTTTTTTACGCTTCAGGTTCAGTCCAGTTCGAGAACATTCTTTATTACCTTCAGCACACCCAGTTCATTATAGGATTTTCCGACGATGTCTGCACGCTCCCTGACTTCCGCCCGTGCATTGGCCACTGTCGCAGTTATGCCGGCTTTTTCAAAGGCAGGCAGATCATTCATGTTATCCCCGAAATACATGGTCTCCTCTTTGCTCACTCCCAGATAATTCTGCAGCCTGGCAAGGGCTGCTCCCTTGCCGCTGTCGCGGGAGCAGATGTCGATCCACTGCACACCGGAACAAGTCATGTTCACTTCCTCAGCCCAATGTGATTCCAAAAGACTTCTGCATTTTTCCTCGCAGTTTTCACAGTGAATGGTCAACTTCAGAACATCTTCATGGGGCAGGGCCAGGAGATCGGGAACATTTTTAATCTGATAGCGATAGCTGTCGTGAAGGAAGCGGAACACTGTGCTGTCCTCTCCGCTTTCCACATAGGACATCTCCGGATAAGAGACCACTGCGGAGGCTCCTTCGATCATGCGGATCTCCTGCAGCAGAGGGACATAGTGCGCAGGATCGACCGCCCACCTGTGGATGATCCTGTCCCTGCTGCGGATCAGTGTGCCGTTCTCCGTGATGCAGAAAATATGCTCGGCGACAGGTGAAAAAAGCTTCATCATACTGTGATACTGCCTGCCGCTGCAGACACAAAAATACACTCCCATGTCTTTGAGATCACGAATCAGGTCATGATAGACCGGATTTATATGATCTGAACTATCCGGAACCAGGGTCCCGTCAATATCACTGGCAATCAGTCTTATCATTCAATTTCCTTTCTGTGAGTTCCGTACTCTTGACGAGGCATCTGGCTGCAGACAGCCGGTCAGACACATGTCAGACACCGCTTTAGCCCATGCCGGCAAAGGGGATTCAAGGAAGATTTTTTCCGCTGTATAGGGCTGGGTCAGTTCGGCCCGAAAGGCATGGAGCATAAGTGGAACTCCGGATTCCCCGGGGGGTTCATCGGCTGTACGGCGCTCGCCGGTCCCCCGTCCCGGATGAGTCGGGTAAGGAGAAGTGTTCTCCTTATTTTTTTCATCGGCTGTACGGCGCTCGCCGATCCCCCGTCCCGGATGAGTCGGGCGCTGAGAAGCCCCCTCCTCAGGGTAATCCTCCGCCTCTGTTCCATAGAGGCGGTCTCCGACCAGGGGATGCCCGATCGAAGCCATATGCACACGAATCTGATGGGTCCGCCCGTGTTCGATCCTGCATGAGACAAGGGATGTCCCGTCATCCATTTCCAAAAGAACCCGATAATGTGTGCGGGCTGCTTTTCCGTCTTCGGCCGTCACCATGCGAAAAGATTCGGGGCTCTCCCTGCGAAGCGGTTTATCCACCGTTCCGCTCAAACCGTAAGCCGTCGTCTCCTGCCCCGCACCGGCACAGGGATCCGAAAAATGTCCCCGCACCCTGGCGATGTATAACTTGCTCATCATCGAAGCCTGCCGCTGCCTGATCAGCTGGGCGGCTGTCTCAGTGTTGAGCGCAAAGATCACAATACCCGAAGTGTCCTTGTCGAGCCGTCCCGTCACCCGCACATCCAGTTCCTGTCCGATTCTCCCCAGATGCTGGGCGACCTGGTTCGACAGGGTATCATCGAAATGGCCCGGGCTGGGATGGCACACTACACCGGAAGGTTTGTCCGCGGCCAGGATATCCTGGTCTTCATAAAGAATGCGCAGAGGATAATTTTCATCAAGCCAGACCGCAGGAGCCACCCATATTTTCTGAAGGCGTCCATCCCTGGCGGCTATATATCCCGCGGGGTCCCCGCCCCCATTTTCCTGCAAAGGACCGCCAAAACCGGAAGAGCCGGCTTTTCCCTTTCTTTCCTCCACAGGCTCTCCGCCCTGGGTCAGGCGTATTTCGAGCACGTCTCCACTTTTCAGGATATAGTTCACATAGCGCTTTTCCCCGTTCACCATGATCCCGTTTTTGCGATACTTAAACCGGCTCAATTGTGTAGAAGAAAATCCGATTCTTCTTTTTAAATATTCTTTTATCGTTTCTCCGGCTCCGTCCTCCGCGATCGGAAGACGAAGAATTCGGGGTTTCAATTCACCTGTCAAAACAACTCACCGATTAAATTTTCCTGACTCTCTTTTTTATCTCCCAAGCTGCTTTCCGCTTAAAATAACCTGATTCTTTTTTTTACTTCCCAAGCTGCTTTCCGCTTAAAATAACCTGATTCTTTTTTTTAACTGCCCAAGCTGCTTTCCGCTTAAAATGATCTGATTCTCTTTTTTAACTGCCAAACAGCTCATGGACCTTATGAATAAAAAACAGCTGTAAAACCTCTGTCACATCACTCAAACCAGCTGAGAATGCCAGCGGACTGAAGGAAAAGGATGAACATCATCACCGGAACGATATAGCGGATCATAACAGCATAGAGCTTCTTGAGGCCGAACTTTTTCCCGCCATACTCGACTTCCTCCACGATCCAGTCAGGTCCGATCACCCATCCGATGAGTATGGAGGAAAGGAGGGAAATGAATGGCATCATGAAACTGTTGCTGATGTAATCCATCAGATCAAGGATCTGTGCCGTGCTCCCGTTGGGAAGGGGGAGTTCAATGTAAAAGGTACTGTATCCCAGCGCTACGATCACCGAAGCGATGGTATAGAGAACTGTCAGTACAAGGGTGGTCGGTTTCCTTCTGGTGTGGAAAATTTCCATGCAGTTGGCCACGATGGTCTCAAGCACGGACACACAGCTGGTGAGGGCGGCAAACCCTGCCATCAGGAAGAAAAGCAGGCCGACAAAGGTGCCGACAATACCCATGGAATGAAAGACCTTGGGAAGAGAGACGAACATCAGACTGGGACCTGCCCCCATTCCCTCGATTCCCTCGAACACAAAAATCGAAGGAATGATCATCATGCCGGCCAGAAGGGCGACGCCCGAATCAAAGATCTCAATCTGGTGGACTGAAGTATTGATATCCACGTCTTTCTTTATATAAGAACCATAGGTGATCATGATTCCCATGGAAACACTGAGCGAGAAGAATATCTGGCTCATGGCATCCAGCAGAATCTGCATCAGACGCCCGAATGTCAAATGAGAAAAATCAGGTGTAAGGTAGACAGCAAGTCCCTGAAGACCGGTGCGGGTCACACCATTGGGATCTGTGTTTTTCAGCGTGAGAGAAAAAACAGCGATCGCCACGATCATGAGAAGGAGCACAGGCATCAGGATCCGGGAATATTTTTCGATGCCCTTTTCCACTCCGTTAAAGACGACCCATGCAGTAATAAGCATGAAAATCATAGCGAACATGGAAGACTCGACGGGAGACGAGATAAAACCGCCGAAAAAAGTGTCCACTGCGGCATCATTTCCCTGCCCCGCCAGAAAAGCAACAACATATCTTGTTATCCATCCCCCGATCACGGCGTAGTAGGTCATGATCAGAACCGGAACCAGAAACGTGACGATCCCCAGGAATCTCCATTTGGGACTCATCTCCGCATATGCGTTGATCGAATTCCTGCCCGTCCTTCGTCCCACAGCTATATCAGAGGTCAGCAGGGTAAAGCCGAATGTAAATGCCAGTATCAGGTAAATCAACAGAAACAGACCGCCCCCGTCTTTCGCCGCCAGATAAGGAAATCTCCACAGATTGCCGACGCCCACCGCGCTGCCCGCGGCTGCCATGACAAATCCGATCTGGCCGGTAAAACCTCCTTCTTTTTTCCTGTGTTTCGTATTCTTCGCGTGTTTTGTGTGTTTCGTGTGCGATTTGCTTCCCTGGTTGTCCAACTTTTTTCACCTTTCTTTTTACTCGCAACTGTTCTCAATGATTCCGTTACTTAGGCTTTCATTGATTCCATGGCCTCGGTTTTCATCGATCCAATGGCTTTGGCTTTCATCGATCCATTGGCTTTGGCTTTCATCGATCCGAGATTTCTATTCTCCATCGGGCAAAAATCATTTTTAAGATAACAGAGGAGGAATGCGCGCGCAAGTCTCCAGTCAGCATCTGCTATGCCGCAGATAAGAAGATTTTCTTTCAGGCATCCTTTTCGCTGACAGCGTCGAATACAATCTCGGCATTGATCATCCGCTCATAAGACTTTTTCAGGAGAACAAGTCCGGGACGTTCCATAATGGCGATATTTGCCGCCTCCCAGATAGAAACCCACCCGATGATCAAAATGATTTCCAGCTTGACAGTACCGGCGGGATCAGCCTTTTCTGACAGAAAATACCAGAATGCAAGAATCACTGCTCCAAGGACAAAAAGACCAATCTGTTTTAATGTAAGCTTTCTGATCCCGTAAGAGATATTATCCTTCTCCATAGCGAAGTAGTCCCTGATCCTTGTCCTGACCCGCTCCTCATTCACAGGTTCATCACTGTAAATATGGAGTACATATTTTTCTCCGGAGACTCTGTGTTTATGCAGATAATTGCGCTGCAAATGACTGACTATGTCTTCCGAGAGCAGAGTCTGATCGGGATCATACTCAGAATACAGATCTGTTTCTTCATGAATGTTCAGTTTGATTTCTTTTGTGACCATATTATTCTGTCTTTCTAATACTTTCTGAAAAAGTGAATGGTATTATGATACATCGAATTCCGCTTTCTGTAAAACCGTTCAGTCCGCCAAAACAAAAAACGCGCAGCACCGGAAGTCTGAGATTTCCGGGTCCTGCGCTAAGTAGGCGAAAAAAAATCATAAAAAAAATACATAAAAAAGTGGAGACGACGGGATTCGAACCCGCGACCTCAGCGTTGCGAACGCTGCGCTCTCCCAACTGAGCTACGTCCCCTTACATATTCCACGGAAAAGTCCGGCGGAACAGTCGGTTCCTTTTACCGACTTGTCTATTATATCACCTTATTTATAAAATGGAAGAGGAAATTCAAAAAAAGATTTCCGGGTCTCCGGGGCTCCGGCGCAGGTCTCCGGCAGGAATTTCCTACGCCGGGTATTTCCGCGATTATACACCGGGTATTTTGGCCGGAAGATTTTCTGCAGAGTTTTTATTCCTTAATAATGAATCACAAAACATAAAGGCCATCTGCCCTACGGCAGATGGCCTCCTAATCTTCTCACTTATCTCTCAGCTGACCAGATGACCCTTTCGGCATCCGGCCGGCTGACAGTTCCGGGCAATGTTCTGTTCCGGAGGGAACAGGCTGTTTCGGGAACTGTCTGTTTTATCCGAAGATTATATACTTAAATCATCCTGTCCTGAAATCACCTCTTGGAGCGAAGGAAGGAAGGAATCTCCAGGTTTTTCTGACGGACTGAACCGCCTGAAGGACGGCTGTAGCTGCCGGGATTTCTGCTGAGCTGCTCGCCGAATCCTGTCTTCAGGTCTCTTCCGTAAGGGCTGCTCTTGCCTGCGGAAGTGCCGAAGATGGTGTTGGGGGAGATGACATCCTTGCTGCCGATTCCGGTTGCGATTACAGTGACATCACAGGAATCTGTGTTGCTGTCATCATACATGGCACCGAAGATAATATTGACATCTTCGCCGGCCTGCTCCTGGACATAGCTTGCCGCGTCAGAAGCGTCTGCCAGAGAGATATCACCGGAAATGTTGATGATGACATCTGTAGCACCGTTGACAGTGGTCTCGAGCAGAGGACTCTCGACTGCCATGCGGACTGCGTCTGTAGCCTTTGTCTCGCCCTTGCCGTAACCGATGCCGATGTGGGCAACACCCTTCTCACGCATAACGGTCTGGACATCCGCAAAGTCAAGGTTGATGATAGCGGGAACATTGATCAGGTCCGTAATACCCTGAACAGCCTGCTGAAGAACCTCATCCGCCTTCTTCAGAGCTTCGGGAAGGGTCGTCCTGCGGTCCATGATCTCAAGCAGCTTGTCATTGGGGATCACGATCAGAGTATCAACATTCTCTTTAATATTCTCAATGCCGGTGAGCGCGCGTGTCATACGGCTTCTGGCTTCAAAGCTGAAGGGTTTTGTCACAACGCCGACAGTCAGGATGCCCTGCTCTTTTGCGAGTTTGGCTACAACGGGAGCTGCGCCGGTGCCGGTGCCGCCGCCCATGCCACAGGTTACGAAGACCATGTCAGCGCCCTTGATCGCGTTTGCGATTTCATCCGCGCTCTCTTCTGCTGCCTTCATGCCGACCTCGGGATTGGCGCCTGCGCCAAGGCCCTTGGTGAGCTTCTCTCCGATCTGCAGAAGCTTGGGAGCTCTGCAGAGCTGCAGTGCCTGGACATCTGTATTCACGCCGATAAATTCCACACCGGTGATGTCCACATCGACCATCCGGTTGACAGCGTTATTTCCGGCACCTCCTACGCCTACTACAATGATCTTGCAGGCTGTTTCTGTATCGTTTGTTTTGATTTCGAGCACGGTCACACCCTCCTTACAACAACAATCTTATTTTCTTATTAAATGTAATGTTATTCACGGCTGTTTATACTTAAGTTCATGAGCATGGTACACAGGCTCACATGTCTATGAGCATGGCTTGCAGGCTCTCATGTTTATGAGCACGGCTTCCAGACTCTCATGTGGGAAACCACACATTGCTCCGGGCACCGGGTCCTCCGGATGCTCAAATGCGCCTTCTCTGTACATGATCTACATAACATGATCTGTACTTGAAACAAGTGAAATATATCCAAAAATATATTCACAGAGCAATGTCACGAACTATTTTCACAAAGAATATTCATGAAGCATTTTTAAGCCAAAACTATAATACAATCTGCTATTTGAATAATCAATGCTGAATTTGAAGGTTTTTTCATTGTCCGCAGAATTTTGACCGCAAAAGTCAAAAACCGCCTTTCCGGAGAAAAGCGGTTTTTTTATCTTATAAATTTCTGTTATTGCGACGACTTCCAGCCTGCTGCCCGTCAGTCGGCTGTATTTCCCGCGACAGGAGCCATGGGTTTTTGGGAAGCCCGCATTGCTGCCTGGCCATCTACCTCCACTGTAGCCGGGGCAGACGCCCTGTCAGCAGGTTTTTCTTCTGCTTCTTTCACTTGCTCCGCAGGCTTCTCAGGGATCTTCTTCCCGGCAGAATCCGCATTTTGACCGGTGGGCTTTGCGACAGCCTTTTCTGCAGGTGCTGCTGTCTCTTTTTCTTCTGAAGATGCAGCTGTCTGTTCGGCAGATTTTTCAGCTGCCGGCGCAGATGCTTTCTCCCGATCCGGCACTGCTTCATTTTCTACAGGATTCCGGGAAGCATTATCCGACGTCTGCTCCTCTGCAGGTTTCCGGCCGGCTTCTCCGGCCGTCTGCTTCTCTTCAGGTTTTTGTGCAGTCTCTCCGCCCGCTTCCTTCTTTTGAGCGTCAGCCTCAGTTTTCTCCCCGGCGGCTTTTGCCTTCTGTTCCTGTTTTTCTATCTCCGATTTTTCTATCTCCGATTTTTCTATCGCTGATTTTTCTTTCCCCGCATTTTCTTTTTTAGCTTTTTCTTTCTCTGCTTTTTCTTTCTCTGCTTTTTCTTTCTCTGAAGCTTCCTCTTTTCCGTCTTTCTTTTTGTCTTTATCTGCTTTTTTACTGCCTTTAGCAGTACCGGAATCCTCAGAACCTCCGGACTTTCCGGAGTTGCCTCCGCCATCGCCTTTCTTTCCGTCTCCGGATTTTGAGAGCTTTTCCACTTTTTTCTGCAAGGGCGACAGCACGATGTTGTCTCCTCTAAAATCACTTCCCGTCATGGAGATGCACCCTTTCCTTCCTTTAAAGAAAGGAAAGATCTGATGAACTTTATACATCTTCATGTCGTATCCCGTTTTGCCGACAGACAGCCTGACATCTCCGAAGGTGACTGTAATGCTGCCAAGACGGTCGACGTCTATAGAATCAGCCTTCAGGTCATAACGGTCCATCGCATTGAGCAGGGCAAGCACATTATCCATTCCGGACTGGTTCTTTGCCTGCAGATAAGCATCTGTTTCAGGATTCACCACTTCGATCCCGTTGACCAGCGTAACATTTTCGTCAGTCCTGCCGGAAATCGTCTGTACTATGCCTCCCTTGGAGAAATAAATCTTGTCATCTCCCCGGACAATGTATCCATCCAGAGGCTTTTCCGTTATATTGACCCGAACAGTCGATGGATTAATGATATCCACATCAATCCGGTCAATAAAAGGAATCCCTTTGACCGTTCTGTTATGATACTTCAATGCCATCACAAAGGTGTTTTCTCCCAGTCTGCCCTGGGTGATAAAGGATTCAATTTGTTTCTGGCTGTATTTAGTATTGCCGTTGATGACTGCTTTTTTAAAATTGAACAGCATCAGAACCAATGCCGCAGTAATAGACAGGGCTGCCAGCATCAGCAGCAGAAAGCTGCGGATGGAAAATGACCTGCCTAAGGCACGGAGCATACTCTCCTGCTCTTTTGCCCGGGTCCGGGCCTTTCCTACCGGTCTTCCTGCCGGGCTTCTCAGAACGCCCGCCGATGCAGCTCTCGCTTTGGCTTTCAGGCTTCCTGAGCCGGGATCTTTTCCGAATTTTCCGATATTCCCGAGTTTTCCAAGCCTTTCGAATCCGCCCATTCCGCCGATATAAACAGGTCTTTCCACCGCAATCGTGCCGGCTGCAGCGGCCGTTCCCCTGCTCTTCCCGTCCGGTCTGATATTCTTTCTCCGGTTTTTAAATCCCGTCAAAAAGCCCAGGTCCATGCCCCGCAGACCTGCGATCCCTGTCTCCTCAAAGAAATCCGCATGCATGCTTCCGTACATGCCATGAACCTTTGCAGGTCTGCCTGTGTTCTGCCCAGATACTTTCTTTTTCATATCAGTAATCCTCTTGCAGCATCATTAGTTATTCCGTTTAACAGGGCAGAGGCTGCGATGCCGCCCTCTCTCCCCTGGCCGGCCAGCGTCCGCCGCAAGGCGGAAAACACATTATACGTACCGTGTCATAAAAAGTCCTCAGGCTTATCCCGGGCACTTTAATACTCGCTTTCGCTTCCCCGTTCCCGGGCCAGCTCCGCTCTTTCGTGTTCCATGGCCGCCCTGTTGCTGGTCCTGGCAACACTCAGGACCATGCCTATTTCCGCAAGCAGAAAGAACAGGGAGGATCCTCCGTAGCTGATAAAAGGGAGCGTCACTCCCGTATTGGGAATGGAGTTGGTCACAACTGCGATATTCAGAATGGCCTGAACTGCTATATGTGTCACAACGCCTGTCACGATCAGGGCACCGTATAAATCTATTGCGTTGCCCGCCACCATGATGAAGCGCCAGATCAGCAGGATGAAGAGGAGCATGATCGCAATCGCGCCGAAAAGTCCGATTTCCTCGCAGATAATGGAGAAGATCATGTCGTTCTGGGCCTCGGGTACGACAAGTTTCTGTACACTCTGTCCCAGCCCTTTTCCGAAAATACCTCCGGATCCGATTGCATACAGAGCCTGTATTGTCTGAAATCCCGTATCTCCCGCATATGCCTGGGGATCGAGCCAGACGAGGATTCTTCCTCCGCGGAATCCTCCCACCGCTCCCTGGTCTGCATTCTGGACGATGTACAGGACCAGCACGATACAGCCAATCACACCCAGGACCGCGATCACAATAAATCTCTTGTAGTCAGGACATGATACAAACAGCATGCCGAAGGCGATCGCCAGAATGATCAGGGCGGAGCTCATGTTGTTTGTAATCTTCAAAAGCATAACTGCTATGATCGCAGCCGGAACCATCGGCAGGAGAAAGCCTATGAAAGACTGCAGCCTTCTTCGGCCGATCTGCTCTATGATGAAAGCAGTGCAGATAATAATCGCCACTTTGGCTGCCTCGGAGGGCTGCAGTGTGATAAAGCTGATCGACAGCCATCTCTTGGCGCCGTTGGCCTCAAGTCCGTATTTTATGATCAGCAGAATCAGCGCTATTGAAGCCAGAAAAGCCGGCACTGCAAATATTCTCCACCATCTGTACGGGATAAAAGCGATTCCTGTCATCAATACCAGGCCGCCAAGGGTAAACCTGAGCTGGCGCTTGAGGAAATAAGCAGAATCCCCGTAATTGGCCATTCCCACATATGAACTTGTGGAGTACAGCAGGACAAGTCCGAATGCCAAAAGGAAAAGAACGATGAAAATAAGGGAATAATCCTGAACAAACAAGCCTTTTATACCGGCCGATTCAGATTTCCGGTTTGTTTTTTTCCTGACGTCCGCCTTGGCAGCCCGCTTTTTTTCCCGGGAGATTCTTCCCGCCTTTTTTGTTTTAGTCATTTTTTTCCCACATTAGAAGAATCACTGTTACTTTTCAGACCGGCGCGAAACCCGAGGTCTTTCGAGCGGTTTTAGCGAGAAAACCCGACTTTTACCGGGGGGTTCAATCCGGCAGCGATTTCACATATTCCTTGAACTTATCTCCCCTGACTTCATAGTTGGGGAACATTCCCCAGCTTGCGCAGGCGGGAGACAGAAGGACCGAATCGCCCTTGTCCGCCAGCTCCGTGCAGGTCTTGAGGCATTCTTCAAACGTATCGCAGAAGAGGATATCCTTGAACCCGTGAGCATGCGCGCACTCAGCAATCGCTTCCCGGGTGGCTCCGATCAGGACCAGCTTCTTTACTTTCCCGTCAAATGCCTCTATCCACTCATCATAGCTGTTCTTTTTGTCATAGCCGCCACCGATCAGCACGGTAGGTCCTGACATGGCCTTGATCCCCTGGATTGCAGCATCCGGGTTTGTTGCCTTGGAATCGTTGTAATACCTGACTCCCTTCTTTTCCGCCACAAATTCTATGCGGTGGGGAACGGGAGGGAATTGCCGGACTACGGAGAGAATAAGGTCCATGGGAACCCCGGCAGCTTCTGTCATGGCGATCGCGGCCATGACGTTCTCAGCATTGCAGACGCCGACCAAGTTCATTTCGTTCACATTGAGAAGAACCCGGGATCCGCCTCTGCCGTCCGCTTTGCAGATGTCCTCTCCGTCCAGATAGAAGCCTTCTCTGAGTCTGCTTCCGGAAGAAAACCATACTACGCGGGCGGGGCATAAATGCTCTCCGAAAGGACGCAGCCAAGGGTCTTCATAATTGAGGACACAGACGTCTTTTTCAGTCTGGTTCTTTGCGATACGCTCTTTGATCGCTGCATAGTTTTGCATTGTATAGTGCCTGTTCAGGTGGTCAGGCGTGATATTCAGAATGGCGCTTACCACAGGATGGAATGTTTTCGCGGCTTCCAGCTGGAAAGAACTGATCTCACCGACCGTCACCGTGTCAGGAGCAGTGTCCATCGAGGCTGTAGCATAGGATTTTCCGATATTTCCGACCACAATAGCCCTGCTGCAGGCAGGAAAGTGATCTTGGTCCAGTAATCCGGCTTTCCATTGCTCCGCATAGGCTTTCATGATATCACCCACAAGTGTCGTGGTGGTCGTTTTGCCATTGGTGCCGGTGATAGCGATCACTCTTCCCTTTTCATTCAGATATCCAAGTTCTATCTCCGAGATTACCGGAATCCCGGCTTCCTTCATTTTCCGGATCAACGGAGAGTCGAAAGGTACACCCGGACTGGGAACAACCAGATCAAATCCCGGCTTTCCGTCTGTCATATTTTCTGAGACAGCTTTTTCCTCTGAAGACGGACCAACCATAATTTTCAATTTGTCGATTTCTTCTTTTTTCAGTATCCTCTCAAAACCGGCACGGATTTTTTCCACTTCCGCTTTTTCGTTATTGTCAAGGATTGCGACCCTCGCTCCCAGCATACTCAGCATTTGCGCGGCTCCCATGCCGCTGAGGCCGGTTCCTATTACCAGGACTTTTTTTCCTTCGAAATCCATTGCTGTTCCCTTCTCCCGTTCTTGTCTTGTTCAGCCGGGCCTGCTTTCCCGCATTACCGGATCTGTTTGTTTTTGCTGACTTCTTATCTTTTTTACTAAGCCGGGCCTGCTTTCCCGCATCACATAACTTGTTTTTCAGGTTGTCTTCTTATCCTTTTTCGCTTATCCTGTTTCGCTTATCCTGTTTTGCTTATTTGTCATGTCTGTCTGCCGGCTTATTTAAAAACATGCTGATATAAAAACCTGTGGGTTTAAGAACATGATCAGCAGTCCGTATGCTTAAAGTCCGAGCAGCCCCACTGCCCCCAGGATGACGGTAACGATTGTAAAAACAGCGACAACTCTCACTTCCGACCATCCTCCGAGTTCAAAATGATGGTGGATCGGCGCCATGCGGAAAACACGCTTGCCGCCTGTTTTTTTGAATACTGTCACCTGGATGATGACGGATACCACTTCAATGAAGTAGATGAATCCCACAATAGGAATAAAGAGGGGAAGCTGAAGCATATAAGCCATGCCCGTCACAAACCCGCCCAGGGCAAGTGCCCCTGTATCGCCCATAAAGACTTTGGCCGGATATGCGTTGTACAGAAGAAAGCCCAGCAGGGCGCCGATCATGGATGTACCGGCTATGATCACGCTCGACGAGAAGGCGGCGGCCGCTATGACAAAAAACATTGCAACCGCGACTGTCACGCAGCTGGCCAGTCCGTCTACTCCATCCGTGAAGTTGGTCCCGTTCACTGTCGCCACAGCAATAAAAATCAGTGCAGCCGTATTGAGAACTCCCAGGTCGATCACATGTCCCGGCATAAAGGGTATTTTCATGGTCAGCGGGATGGAATGCACTTTCTGTACATAGATGGAAAAAATGATTGCCAAGGCAATCTGGAGCAGCATCTTCTGCCAGGCCAGGAGGCCGTCAGAACTTTTTTTGGTGACCTTAAGGTAGTCATCAGCAAATCCGATCATTCCGAATCCCAGGGTCAGGATCAGGACAGGAATCGTCTGTCCGCTGCCCCGGAAAGGAAGGAGGCACCCCACGGTGACTCCCAGAAGGATCATGAGCCCTCCCATATTGGGGGTTCCGGTCTTCTGGATGTGGCTCTGGGGTCCGTCATCTCTTTCTGTCTGCCCGGCCTTCAGCCTCCTGAGGAAGGGGATCAGAAATTTTCCGGATACTGCGCTGACCGCAAAGGCGGTCAGAAAAGGGATTATTGTCGCTGTTAAATCCAGATCCAAGTGCATTGTATTTGTTACCTCCAGGACTTATTCGCCGTGTCTGTCTCAGGCTTTATTTCACCCTGCCTATTCGCTCGTGTCTGTCTCAGGCTTTATTTCGTTGGTATCGTAGAGTCCCAGCTTTTCCAGTTCCTGCTTCTCCTGTTCTGTGAGGGGCTCAGTCATATAGATGTTCAGGTAGGGAAGCGCTTCTGTCAGTATTCTTCTGGCAACCCGGCAGGCGTGGCTGGCTTCATCCTGTTTCTTTTTGTTGATGCGGTCCAGCACGACATAAATCGCGATCTGAGGGTCCTCTGCCGGAGCAAATCCCAGGAAGGAGACAACGTATTGTCCGTTATCACGGGGCAGCGTCTCCGCCGTGCCGGTCTTGCCGCCGATCCGGTACCCTGCAGGCCTTGCCAGTGTACCGGTCGCGTGTTCACCTTCCACGGCCTGGATCAGGAACTGCCTGAGAAGACTGCTGGTATCCGAGGAGATTGTTTTTTTCAGCAGCCTGGGCTCGAATTTCTGTATGGTGGACCCGTCAGCACTGGTGATCCTGTCGACGATATGGGGCTGATAGTAATTGCCGTCATTGATCAGGGAACAGAATCCGGAGATCATCTGGATCATAGTCACTTCAAAGTTCTGTCCGAAGGAATTAGTCGCAAGATTGATTTCACTCATGTCATCGACATTGTAGAGATAGCCGTCGGTCCTCGCTTCTCCCGCCAGATCCACGTTGGTCTTGAGTCCGAAATTGAAAACATTCTGATATTTACAGAAGATTTCAGGTCCGATCTTGAATGCCTCCTGCATCAGGCTGACGTTGCAGGAACGCTCGATCGCCTCTCCGACATCTATTTTTCCGTCGCCCTCCAGATGGGCGCAGCGGATGGGTTCTGATCCGACCATGAGATATCCGTCGCACTGGAAGCGGTCTGTTTTCTTCAGTTTTCCGGTTTCCAGTCCGGCTGCCGTTGTAAAAGGCTTTGCCGTCGATCCGGGCTCATAATGAGAGCTGATGCAGTAGTTGTTCCACAGAGCCAGGAGATATCTGGACCTGTCCGAGTCGGAGAGCGCTTTGGCGTCTTCTTCTGTCATATAGCTGCTTGTGGGGGAATCAGTCTCATCGAGCTTGGGCATTCCCGCCACCGCTTTGATGTCATAGGGGTTTTTGAGGCTGAATCCGGGTTCGCTGGCCATGGCCAGGATTCCTCCCGTATCTATATCCATGATGACACAGGCCGCGTTGTTTGTTCCGTTTCCTTTATGCCTGTTGTCTTTGTATTCATCGTTAAATTCCCGCAGATATTTTTCGCAGATTCTCTGCAGGTTGGCGTCCATGGTCAGGACCAGATTGCTGCCGTCCGTGGGCTGAATCGTGGTCTGTTCCATATTCAGCGTCTCGTCAATATATCCATAGGTCCTTCCGCTCACGCCGTTCAGCGTGTCATTGTAGTATTCTTCCAGACCGAACTGGCCAATGTTATTGCCGACCGTAAATCCAATCACATCGGCGGCAAGCGTATCGCCAGGATAGGTGCGGATATAGCTGTCCTCAAACCAGATTCCTTTAATATTGCTGTATACCAGCTCTACAGGCTCCGCATCCTCGGCGCTTTTTCCTTCTTCTTTGGCTTTCTGGATCGCCGCTTCCTGTGCGGCTTTCTCGGCCGCTATTCCTTCGCTGACTTCCTTGTCGAATTCCCGTCTTTTGGTATAGGGAAGATTTTTCAGTGCGATATAGTACTTTGACTCAGGGTTTTCCTTCACATGAGCGCGGATCTCTTCCTTGTCGATTCCCAGGCGCTCCACCGCATCAAGGGAGGGCTCCAGGTATTTCGGATCCTTCATTTCGCTGGCATCGATGATGACGTTGTAGACCAGCTGACTGTCAGCCAGCACGGTTCCCTTGGAATCAGTGATAGTCCCCCTCCTGAAAGGCAGGCTCTTGTTGTCGTATCCCTGCTGGGACAGGACCTGTCTGGTATAAATTCTCCCGTTATCCCTCTGGATCATAAAAAGCCTGAATCCCAGGAACACAAAAGAGGCGACAATCAGCATAAACATGAAGATCAGCCTCTTCTGCATGCTGATGGTAAATCGTCTGGGTACTTTCCGGGCAGACCGCCCTGCCCTCCGCCTTATGGCGCCCCTCCGTCCTTCTTCTTTCCTGATCAAACCGCAACTCCTTTTTTCTCACCGCATACAGTATCCGCATTTTCAGCGGCGCGGTCCGTCACTTCTTCCTTTCTCAGTTCCGCAGGGCATGCCCCCGGCGCGGTCAGTCGTCATCCGGATCTCCCACCTGATTGACCGAGTCCTTTTCCTCTCCGGAATAGATCACGACCTGATCCCGGTCCGCGGATTTCATGCCCAGTTCATTGATAGCCTTCTCACGGATCTCTTCAAGGCTGATGCTGTCATTGATCTCGTTGTAGGCAGCATCGTTCTGGGATTTTAATTCCGTCAGTTCCTTCTCGAGATCCGCGACCTCCCGCGAAGTGTTCGTGACGTCCGTCTGCAGTTTAAGATAAAAAATCAGCGCCACTGTCACTGCCGCCACCAGCAGGATCAAAAAGAGGACACGGCGAAAACTCATCGCGGCAGGCTGAAGAGGGGGATTTGTCCCGCCCGTTTCCAGGCTCTCCTCTTCCTCATTCATTCCGGCTGCCGGACCTGTATTTCTTTCTGTGTACCTGTCTCTTCCGGAAGTCCTTCTCCCGGCTGAATTCTGGCCCCTGACCATTTTTTCACCTCATGTATCGCGGCAGATTGATGGCCGCGGTTCTTTTTTCCCTGTTATCAGGTCCGCTCAAAAATCCTGAGCTTGGCACTGGCGGACCGGCGGTTTCTCTCGAGCTCCTCTTTTCCGGGCAGGACCGGTTTGCGGGTGACTACTCTTCCCTTAGATACTCTGCCGCATACGCAGACGGGAAATTCCGGCGGGCATATGCAGGGTTTTTCATTTCTGCGGAAAGCATTTTTGACTATGCGGTCCTCTAAAGAATGGAATGTGATAATACAAAGTCTTCCGCCGGGTTTGAGCAGGTCGATCATTGTGTCGAGAGAATCTTCCAGCACCTCCAGTTCCCTGTTGCAGGCTATGCGGATGGCCTGAAAGGTCCTCTTGCAGGGGTTTCCGCCCCGCTCGCGCATCTTTCTGGGAATAGATTTCTCGATGATCTCCACCAGCTGGCCGGTCGTCTCCAGAGGAGCTTCCTCCCTGGCTCTGACTATGTTGGAGGCGATCCTGGCGGCGCATTTTTCTTCTCCGTAATCCCTCAGGATCCGCGTGAGTTCCTGGACGGGATATTCATTGAGGATCTCCCGCGCGCTCAGTTCCGCGCCCCGGTCCATCCTCATATCCAGCGGTGAATCCGTTCTGTAGGAAAAGCCTCTCTCCGGATTGTCCAGCTGATAGGAGGACACGCCCAGATCCAGCAGAATGCCGTCTATACATCCCCCGGGTCCTTCAGGAAATAAAAGGACGGAGCTGCCGCCTTCTGTTTCCTCCGCGGCAAGTCCCCTCAGGTCTGTCTCCATATTTTCATAATTGTCATGAACAAAGATCACTCTTTCCGAAAAGGGTGCCAGACGTTCCCGCGCCGCAGCCAGGGCGTCTTCATCCTGATCAATACCGATCAGCCTTCCTCCTTCTGTGAGCCTTGCAGCGATCTCGCTGGAATGCCCGCCTCCTCCCAGAGTGCCGTCGATATAGATTCCATCCGGCTTTATACAAAGTCCTTCCAGCACCTCCTGCAGAAGCACTGATTCGTGTTTAAATTCCAAAGTATCTCTCCTGAAATCATAATCGGTCGGCCGGGTCAGGTCTCATCAGATGATAAAGCCGTTTCCCAGCATCTCTTCCGCTATTTCGTTGATATCATCGCCGAGGCCTTCCGAGTCGAATGTGTCGGGATCCCATACCTCGATCCTGGCGCCTACGCCCATCAGCACGACATTTTTTTCAATGTGGGCGTGTTCCCTGAGCTTCTGCGGGATCAGGACCCGCCCCTGCTTATCAGGCTCCGCCTCACATGCGTTTGACATAAAAAAGCGCACCAGCCGGCGCTGGTCGCGGGTATTATAAGGAAGCCCGGAAAGCTTCTGCACGAAGCGCTCCCAGGATGGCAGATCATATATGCACAGGCAGGGGTCCGGACTCTTCGTGATCACGAACTTATCTCCCAGTGCCTCTCTGAATTTGGAAGGAATGGTCATCCTCCCTTTCGCATCGAGAGAATGATCATAAGAACCCATGAACATTCGCCACTTTCCTCCACTTTTCCCCACTTTACTGTCAATAATACCAACTTGACACCCACTTTTCAATACCTTCAGGGGGAATTTAGAATGTTCGACTTATGTTCGGGCTGTAATTCAGGACATGGTGAAAACAAGATGTAAATAAGACTTAAATGGGACAAAAAAATCCGCCTGTACAGCCGGATCATTTGTCCTGACTGTACAGACGGATCATTGCGTTTCATCTTCTGCTTTGATCTTTTATTTCTATTTTCTTAAATCTTTCGATTCAATCTTTTTCTTTATCCTGTTTCCATAGCAGTTTCTATGGTCTTTTCATTCAATCTTCGTCAGCTGTATCATCCGCATGGGGAGCAGGAATATCACTTTCACCGGCAGATGGCACTGCAGCGGCTCCCCCGGCTCTGCTCCTTCCGACCAGGATCAGAATAAAGGATACAGCCGCGATCACAAGGCCGAGCACCATAGAGACAGGAGTTTTTGTGCCGGGAATGTAGAGCTGGTCGGTGCGGATGTGTTCGATGATGGCTCGTCCGATTCCGTAACCTGTCAGGTAGACCAGAAACAGTTCCCCATTGAATTTCTTTTTTCTGCGGTAAAGAAGCAGGATCAGGAAGACCATCAGGTTCCACATTCCCTCATAGAGGAAAGTCGGATGCACCTGGATATAATTTGTTCCCGCCTCCATATGTTGGCGGATCAGAGGGCTGATGTCCGACTCACGCACCATAGACACCGGCAGGCGCATGGCAAACAGGCTGTCCGTATATTCTCCGAACACTTCGCGGTTGAAAAAGTTGCCCCAGCGTCCGATGACCTGTCCGATCAACAGGCCAAATGCCACCCTGTCCAGAAAGAGGAAAGGATCCGTCTTTCTGAGCTTGCAGTAGATACAGATCGTGGTCACCGCCAGGATGATACCGCCGTAGATGGCCAGTCCGCCGCCCCGGAGATTAAAGATTTCCATCAGGTTGTCTTTATAAAAATCCCACATGAAAATCACGTAATAAATCCGCGCTCCGACGATTGATGAGATCACGATCCAGGGAAAAGAATCCCAGTAAAGATCGGGATCCTGGCCCTCCTTCTTTCCCATATAAGCCGCGATCGAGATACCGCAGAGCATGGCGGCCGCGATCATGATCCCGTACAGGGCGATCCCGAAATTCCCGACCATGATCGTCTTGGGGACGTTCCGCAGGTATATGCCCAGATTCGGGAAGGCGATATCCATTTCGCCCATCATTTGTTCCATAATAATATTCCTTATCTGTCTGTCATCATTCAGTATCCGGGGACTCTTCTGTTTCCCGCAGGGCGCCGATCCGGCATTCCCCGAGGCACTGTAGACCCGGGATAACGATCTTCCGGGTTACTGATCAAACGTTGAACCTGAAGAGAATGACATCTCCGTCCTTGACAACATAGTCCTTGCCTTCCATTCCCACCAGGCCTTTTTCACGGGCAGCCGCAAGGGAGCCGAGCTCCAGGAGAGTCTTGTAATTGACGACCTCCGCCTTGATAAATCCGCACTCGAAGTCGCTGTGGATCTTACCTGCCGCCTGAGGGACTTTAGTGCCGATTTTGATCGTCCAGGCGCGGGTCTCATCCTCGCCGGCAGTGAGGAAGCTCATAAGGCCCAGAGTCTTATAACTGGCGCGGACCAGCTTGTCCAGACCTGCTTCCGTGACGCCCAGATCCTCCAGGAACATAGCCTTCTCATCCTCGTCGAGCTCAGCGATCTCAGACTCTATGCTGGCGCAGATGACAAAGACGCCGCTGTTGGTTTCGGCGGCATATTCCCGTACCTTCTGCACACCCTCATTGTCGGCTCCGTCGTTGGCCAGGTCGTCCTCAGCGACATTGGCAGCATAGATCACCGGCTTGTCGGTCAGCAGGTTATAGGTCTGAAGCCATTTTTCCTCTTCCTCTGCAAGGCCGTCCGCAGCCAGCAGAGAGGCGGGCTTTCCGCTCTCGAGATGTTCGCGGACTTTCTTGAGGAAGACCATCTCTTTGCCGGCCTCCTTGTCCATCTTGGCCGTGCGTGCCACTTTGGAGATGCGGCGCTCCAGGACCTCCAGATCCGCAAAAACGAGTTCGAGATTGATGGTCTCAATGTCACGAAGAGGGTCTACGCTGCCGTCGACGTGAATGACATTCTCATCTTCAAAGCAGCGGACGACATGAACGATCGCGTCTACCTCCCGGATATTTGCCAGGAACTGGTTGCCCAGGCCCTCACCTTTGGAGGCACCCTTGACCAGGCCGGCTATATCTACAAATTCGATCACGGCAGGCGTCACTTTTTTCGAATGGTACATGTCTCCCAGAAGACGGATCCTCTCATCCGGAACTGCCACCACGCCCACATTGGGGTCGATGGTGCAGAAGGGATAGTTGGCGGCCTCCGCTCCAGCCTTGGTCAGCGCGTTAAACAGAGTGCTCTTGCCGACATTGGGCAAGCCTACGATGCCTAATTTCATATATTCTAAATCTCCTTTATTTTCAATGGTTTTTCGGGTTTTGGGGACACACTCCGCACCAATTCCGCACCAATTT
>JBGUNJ010000029.1:0-18411 GCA_045117315.1 Lachnospiraceae bacterium
GAGCGGGCTGAGAGCGTCGAAGACGCGACAGCACGCGTAGCTTCTTACATGTGAGTCTGTGAGCCATGCTCATAACCACAAGTATGATTAAAGCACTTAATAAGGAGGAAAAATAAAAATGAAAAAAACCGGAAGTAAGAAGAGTGCAGTCATGATTGCCGTGCTGTTGTGTTTTGCCCTGCTGCTGACAGCATGCGGTGCGGGCGGAAAGAACAAAGCCGAAGACGGGAAAGAGACCGCGGCCGAGGAGAACGGATCTGAAAAGGAAGGAACCTCTCAGGAGAATAATGAGACGGAGACTGACGGAACGTCGGGACAGGCAGCGGCGCAAAAGGATACGGATGCCATGCCGCACGCCGTGATTACAGTGGAAAAGTACGGGACAATTACAGTCGCCCTGGATGCGGAGGCGGCTCCCGCCACGGTTGAAAATTTTATAAAACTTTCAAAGGAAGGTTTCTATGACGGGCTGACCTTCCACAGAATCATGGATGGCTTCATGATCCAGGGAGGCGATCCTAACGGAAACGGCACCGGCGGATCTGACGAAAACATCAAGGGCGAATTTGCCTCCAACGGGTTCGAGAATCCGATCAGCCATGTCAAAGGGGTGATCTCCATGGCCCGCGCGGCAGATCCTGATTCCGCCAGTTCCCAGTTCTTTATCACAGTTGCGGACTCCACTTTCCTTGACGGAGAATACGCGGCATTTGGTTATGTGACAGAGGGCATGGACATCGCTGACAAAATTGCGGCGGAAGCACAGCCGGTTGACGGCAATGGAACGATTCTGCCGGAAGACCAGCCTGTCATCACCAGCATCGTGATTGAAGAATAAAAACAATAAACAAAACAGTGAAAAAGAAAGACTGCAGGGAATCTGAAGCCGGCATCCGGATTCAATTTCCCCGCAGTCTTTTTTCATGACACAGCCCTTGTTGTGTATTTTCCGCCTTGCGGCGGTCACGGGCCGGTCTGGGGAAGAGGGCGCATATTATTGCCGCCGCTACCCTATTGAACACAGCCCGTGAAATGTATTTTCCTCCTTTCGGAGGACATATCAGATTCTGTTCCGGGATTTCGGATCATTCATTCTGGTCCAGGCCCTCCATGGAGAAGAGCTTCTCACCCAGACGCCTGCAGTCATCCTCGCTGATTCCGTAGAGATTGTGTTCCGCGTCAACGGGATAGTAGTGCACGACGACGGTCTGCGGGATGTCATATTCAGGCTGGTCGAGCTGAGCGCTCAGAGCAGTGAAGACATTCCTGAAAGCTGTGGAACAGATCACCTCCGGATCCGTCTCGAGGAGTTTTCCGGTATCGCTCTCCATGGCATTCATCTCCCGGTCCAGAAGTTCAGAAGCATCTTTAAAAGCCTTGAGCGGCTCGATCGAGACGGTCACATCATACTCTGGATAATCCGGGGAGGCCTGGTTTTCCGAAGGGGCGACGTCAGTCACGCTGTAGCGGCAGTTCTGCCCGGCTTTTGTCAGAAAATCACGGAATAATGCCTGCACATCTTCAGACAGCCCTGCATCCTCTACGGTGGAAGAGTACAGATCATCGATGATGGAATCCCGGATCTCCAGCTCTTTGTCCTTTCCGGCGTTGGAGAGGGAGACGGATCCGCTGTAGCTCCCTGTGCAGGTCAGGTCCAGAAGAGCCTCAACATATTTTTCCGCGTCATCGGCGTCCGGTCCCCTGACGGAGGAAGTACGGCAGCCTGTGAGCACAGAAGCTGCCAGAATCAACGCGGCCGCCAGAGAAATGACTTTCGTTAAAAATACAAAATGTCTGTTCATGGTCTTATTTTCCCTCAATTTTTTATATTATCTTATAATCCCTCAATATCTCATATTCTCTCGATCAGCATGTCTTTTCACTATTCATGAAGCCGGAGCGCCATATAATCATGGGCTTTCTGAAGTCAGAACGCCATATTATCATCCACTCACCTGGTCAGAATGTCTTTTTGCATACGGATACAGTATAAGCGAAGAAGGGGAACTCGTCAAAAACGATTTATTCTTCCCATGCGCTGGACAAAACTTTTAGTAACAGTTCAGGCCCACCTGATTCTTGGAGCGCCTTTTGTGCATTGCTGTAGAGGCGGGCCTTGAAAAACGCCGGTACTTGCTTTTGCAAGCCCTGGCGCAGCAAAAAGCTGAGTATCCGCTGCGTTTTTCACGGAGCGGGAGCGTCCCGCCGAAACAGTGATACACAAAAGGCGTATTGTTTTCAGCAGGGCCTGAACTGTAACAACTTTTATTGTGCATTGTACTAGATACAACGTTTATTTCCTCCTTTCGCAGATTCCGTGACTGCAGAGCTGCTGCGGGACAGGGGCACCCAAAAAGCCGGAAAAAGGAATCCCGCTGCAGGACGGTGCAGGACTCAGGAGCCTGGGGAGGAACCTGAAACAGAATAGTCAGATTTTTTGGCAAATAATGGACAATCGGAGCATTTCTTTGCGAATAGACAGACATGGAGAATCACATTAATAGTTGACAGAAAGTTTACTGTAAGTATAAAATCGAAGAGCCTGAAAGTTTAGTAATAGCAATCTTTCTGTTTACTATTCTGTCGGGCTGTTTTCATGCCTGCAAGCTGTTTCTGGTCCTGATCCCACGGGGTCATGATTTTGACCATGGTATTTTTCCGGGGCGGAAGATCTTTTCACAAGATCAGAAGACATCACAGGACAGAGAATCAGTTCCGAATATGTTTTGTCGGGAGAGCGCGGGCAGATCCGGGATTGTACGGAAGCTTTTTCCGAAGGAGGAGAATCGGTGGAAACGTCGGACATAAACAATTATATCGGAGAAAAAATCAGAAATCTCAGGAATCTCAACGGCCTTACACAGCAGGAGCTGGCGGACCGCACCGAACTCACAAAGGGCTTTATATCACAGCTCGAGCGGGGACAGGTGTCTCCATCTGTGGTGACTTTGTTCGACCTGATCGAGTGCCTTGGCTCCACCCCGGCGGAGTTTTTCCGCCAGGAGAGCGAGCAGGTCGTGTTCTCGGAGAACGAGTATTTTGAAAAGATCGATGACGACGGCAACAGTATCCAATGGATCATTCCCTCGGCGCAGAAATATCAGATGGAACCCCTGCTGGTCGTTCTGCAGCCGCACAGCAGGCTGGAGGAGGACAAGCCCCACACCGGGGAGGAATTCGGATTTCTGATCAACGGTCGTCTGACTCTGCATCTGGGAGAGAAGAATTATAATATCAAGGCCGGAGAGAGCTTCTATTATAAGGCGGCTGTGTCGCACTACCTCTCGAATCCCGGAAATCGTCCGGCCAAGCTGATCTGGATCAGTTCTCCCCCGGAATTCTGATCAATACATCACACAGGACCTTTAAATATCAAAGCCGCACCAGGCAGCAGATGTGCCTGGCGGCAGGGGATCAAATCAAAGCCGCGCCAGGCAGCAGATGTGCCTGGGGCAGGGAATCAAGTCAAAGCCGCGCCAGGCAGCAGACGCGCCTGGCGGCACGGCATCAAAAGAAAGCCGCAGCGAGCACTGCGCGGGCGGCGTGAAGTTATAAATTATCAGCGACAGGAATGCGGGCTTGTCAGGAGCCGCCGGCACGAGAGGAACAGCGGATGCAAAACATGGATACAAACATGGATACAATTATTGAACTGAAGGGAATCACCAAGGTTTTTGAAGACGGATTCAAAGCGGTGGACGATTTTAATCTGACGGTCAAAAGAGGAGAGTTTGTCACTTTTTTGGGTCCTTCCGGTTGCGGAAAGACTACGACCCTGCGCATGATCGCGGGATTTGAACTGCCCACAGAGGGGGATATTCTGCTGAACGGAGAGTCTATCATCGGACTTCCTCCCTACAAGAGGCCCATCAATACCGTCTTTCAACGTTATGCCCTTTTTCCCCACATGAACGTCTATGACAATATCGCCTTTGGCCTTCGCCAGCAGAAGACCCCAAAAGATGTAATTGAACGCAAAGTGGGCCGCGTCCTCGAGCTGGTCGATCTGGAAGGCTTTGAGCGCCGTAAGATCAGGACCCTGTCCGGAGGTCAGCAGCAGCGAATCGCTATTGCCAGGGCTCTCGTGAATGAGCCGGAGATCCTCCTGCTGGATGAGCCCCTGGGAGCGCTGGACCTCAAGATGCGCAAGGAGATGCAGCTTGAACTGAAGGAAATGCATGATACGCTCGGGATCACCTTCATCTATGTCACACACGATCAGGAGGAGGCCCTGACTATGTCCGACAAGATCGTGGTCATGAATGAGGGACAGACCCAGCAGATCGGTACTCCCGAGGATATCTATAACGAGCCCCAGAACGTATTTGTCGCGGACTTTATCGGAGAGAGCAATATCTTCAACGGCATGATGACCGGTCACCTGAAGGCCAGGTTCTGCGGCGGCGAATTTGAATGTGTGGATGACTATGATGAGGGCACGCATATCACTGCCATAGTCCGCCCCGAGGATGTTCTGATCACAAAACCCGAAGATGGAACCATTGTCGGCGTTGTGGACAAGGTGATCTTCAAGGGAATTCACTATGAGATCACAGTCCTGTCCGGAAAAAACGAGATGGTCATCCAGACTGTAAAAAATGCCAGCCCGGGAGACCGGGTTGGACTCAGGGTGGATCCTGAGAATATCCACATCATCATTGCGCCCGACCACACGAATCTGTTCTACGCGGACATCAACCGGGAATACAGGCTGGAATACAACGGGCATGAACTGAAAAAGAACATCACCGAGATTTTCCGCAGCAGCAGAAGGAAAGACGACGGGACGGTCGTGGACTCCGCGGGAAATGCTATCGAACCTGACCGCGTGCGCGTCCTCGTAGCCATCAAACCCGATGACATTGAGATGACAGATGATCAGGAAGCAGGACTTGTCCAGGGATGGATCAGCAATCTGGTCTACAAGGGCGATCACTACAGCTATGTCATCCACACCGATCTGGAACAGGATTTTGTCGTCAACGACGAATACCTCTGGAACATGGGGGACCATGTCGGCCTCCTCATGCCCGAGGACAAAATGACCTTTACACCCAGGCGCAAGTAACAGCCCGTTACACCGGGATGTAAGTAACTGCCTGTTACACCCGGGCGCAAGTAACCGCCCGTTACACCGGGGTGTAAGTAACTGCCTGCTGATTTTTCCGCCCTCATTCAAAAGGGGAGCCGGACCTGGTCCGGAAAAGGAAAAAATAAAGAAGGGAACTTTCGAAGATGCAATTTTCGAGAAAACATCTTGGCATACCGTATGCCGCTTTTCTTATTATATTTGTCGTGGCACCTCTGCTGGTCCTGTTTTATTACGCTTTTACGGACGGGCAGGGACAGTTTACCCTGTATAATTTCCTGAATTTTTTTACCAATCCCAACACGCTGGGAACACTTTATTACAGTCTGGTGATCGCTATGGTCACCACCCTGGTCTGCCTGCTGCTGGCCTATCCCGTGGCATATTTTCTGGCCACGAGCGGCCTGCGCATGAAGTCGGTGGTGCTGATGCTCTTCATCCTTCCCATGTGGATCAACTTTTCACTGCGGATCACCGCCCTCAAGGAAATCCTGAGTGTGCTGGAAGGAAATCTGGCCATGCACCCTTTCCTGAACGCGATCACAGGCATGACCTATGACTTTCTGCCCTTCATGATCCTGCCGATCTACACGACGATCACGAGGCTGGACGGGGCTCTGCGGGAGGCAGCCATGGACCTGGGCGCAAACAAAATGCAGACTTTTCTGCGGGTGACACTTCCGCTCTCGATGCCCGGCATCATCAGCGGTGTATCCATGGTCTTCCTGCCTGCCATGACTAACTACGTTGTGCTTGATATGCTGTACAACAGCACCTATATCATGGGTAGTCTGATCGGCAGCTATTTCTCCGCCTACAACTGGAACGGAGGATCTATGATCTCCCTGATCCTGCTCGCCATGATCTGTATCTTCACACTGCTGACCCGGGAAGAAGACCAGGAGAGAAGTGAAGGAGGTGCGCTGCTGTGAAGTGGAAGATTTTCAAAAGACTGTTTCTGCTCCTGGTCCTGTTATTTCTCTACCTGCCCATTGTGCTGCTGGCAGTGTACAGCTTTACCAGTTCCACCCACATCGGAGCGATCAGGGGATTTTCCCTGCATAATTATGTGACTCTTTTCACGACGCCGGAATTGACGGATATGATCGCCGGAACAATCTCCCTGGCTCTGATATCGGCCCTGATCGCGACTGTTCTGGGCACTATCGGGGCTATCGGGGCGTTCTATTCCAGAAAAAATGTCTCGGCTTTTATCTCTACCCTGAACCAGGTGCCTGTGATCAATGCGGACGTAGTGACAGGTTTTTCCATCTGCGTTCTGCTGGTTGTCGCGCTGGGGATCAGCAAGGATACCTATATTCCGCTTCTGGCGGGTCATGTCACTCTGTGCGCACCCTTTGTCTTCCTCTCTGTTATGCCCAGGATTCAGCAGATGGATTCGAGCATCTATGAGGCGGCGCTGGATCTGGGAGCGACACCTGCCAAGGCCCTTTTCGAGATACTGATTCCCCAGATTGTGCCGGGTATCATTTCAGGTTTCTCCCTTGCCGTGACACTGTCTCTGGACGATTATTTCATCGCCATGTATACCAAGCCGGCGGCTTTTGATACGATCAGTACTTATGTCGTAAACGCTACCAAGGGAGCCCAGACCACGATCAAGACGGCTCTGTGGGCTCTTTCCACAGTGATTTTCCTGATCGTCGTTTTGATCGTCCTGATCTCAAATCTGCGGGTGACCATGGCTGAAGCCGGAAACAAAACCGGAAATAAGAAAAAGAAGAACAGGAAAAAGAAAGTGTTTCGAAGGGAAGGAGGCAGGCATGCGGACTGACGTAAAAAAGACAGCCGGGCTCATCGCAGGAGCGGCTGCCTTCCTGCTGGCTTTTTCCGCGCCTGCCGGAGTATGCTTTGCAGCCAATGTTTCTGCTGCCCCGGCAGTCCTTTCGGCAGCGGAAAAGGCCGGAAGCGGGAAGACGGCTGCCGTGCCGGAGAATGCCTCTTTATCAGAGAGCGGAGGAACGGCGCAGGAAGCCTCTGTCCCGGAAAATACCGCTGAACCGGATACCACGGCTCAGGAAAAAAACAAAGAGCAGTCCTCCCGGGAACCCGTGAAGCTTCGCGTTTCCAACTGGGAGGAATATATCGACCTGGGAGACTGGGACGAGGAAGAGACTATCGAGCTTCCCTCGGGTGATATCATCGGTGAGAACTCCATGATCAGGGACTTTGAGGAATGGTACCTGGAGACCTACGGGATCAAGGTGGAAGTCGAGTACTCCACATTCGGCACCAATGAAGACCTCTACAATATGCTCACCCTGGGCGATGTCTATGACCTGGTCTGCCCCTCTGAGTATCTGATCATGAAACTCATGTCCGAGCAGGAGCTGGTCCCTCTCTCGGACAGCTTTTTTGACACATCGGATGAAAACAATTACTACTCAAAGGGCGTGGCGCCCTTTATCCGGAACATGTTTGAGACCAGTGAGATCGACGGAGAACCCTGGGCTAAATATGCCGCAGGCTACATGTGGGGAGTCACGGGCCTGGTCTATAATCCGGAACTGGTGAGCGAGGATCAGGTATCTTCCTGGAAAGCCCTGGCGGATCCGGCCTTCAAGCGCCAGGTGACGATCAAGGACAGTGTCAGAGAATCTTATTTTGCGGCTGTAGGTGCCATCAAATCCGACCTTTTGACATCGGAAGCCTTCCGCAGTGCGCCCGATTACAAAAAGCAGCTGGAAATTGAGATGAATGATACATCTCCCGAGATGATCGGGCAGGTTCAGGACTGGCTCAAAACAGTCAAGGACAATGTCTACTCCTTCGAGACAGACGCAGGCAAGGCTGACATGATCACGGGAAAAGTCGCGATCAACTACCAGTGGTCCGGAGACGCTGTCTATACACTGGATCAGGCGGACGAGGATGACTTCACTCTCTGCTTTGCCGTACCGGAGGAGAGCACGGATATTTACTTTGACGGCTGGGTCATGCTCAAGAGGGGAATCGAACAGGATCCCCGCAAGCAGCACGCCGCGGAAGCCTTTATCAACTTTCTCTCACGCCCGGACAATACTATCCGGAATATGTACTATATAGGATATACCTCGGTCTTATCCGGAGGAGATGACCCCCGTATTCTGGAGTACGCCCGCTACTGCTACGAAGCGGAGGACGACGAAGAGGATACCGTGGACTATGATCTGAGCTACTTCTTCGCTGAGGAGGGCGAAAGCGGTGATTATACCATCACGGCTGCCGAGGACCAGATGAACCGCCAGCTTTTTTCTGCATATCCGCCTGAGGATGTGATCGCCAGGTCCTCCATCATGAGCTATTTCAATGATGAGCAGAATGCGGAGATCAACAAGATGTGGGTGAACGTCAGATGCTTTGACATCCGCAAGGCTCCCATCTGGGGATGGTTCCTGTTCCTGGCTGCGGCAGGTGTGGGCTTCTGGAGCCTTGTATCGCGCAGAAAGGACAGATGAGACTGGTTACAGTACAGATCGGCTCGAAACTCGAGGCGTTTTTCGCGGCTTTTTCGCGAAAAACCCGAGTTGTACGGCGTTTGGCGGCGCGTAAGCGCATTCGAATCGCCAAACGCGTCGTTACATGTCCACGCCTTCGATAGGGCGTGGACAGTAACGATCACCTTGCTCCAACAGCTCTAATAATACCACAATTCTTTTATAATAAATCTCCAGTATGATATAATTCTTAAGTGGAAAAAACAAGTTGAGAAAAGGTAATCCTGCTTCCGGCCACGGGAGCCGTTCCTTGTCCCTTTAATCCCCATAGGAAGAAAGCATGGATCCAAAATACAGGGTAAACATATCATATGTGCTTGAGGAGTACAGGAAACACCCGACAAAGCCACGACTGCGGATGATTATTCTCCCGGTCGTCCTGTTGTGGCTGCTCTACTCCGGTGTAACCAGCCTCAGGAGCGGCAGAACCAGGACCGGTTTCTTTATGCTGGCATTTGCGGCTGTCTGTTCTCTGGTCTGCGCATTTATTTATTATCTCACGCGGCTGCCGAGATATGTCCAAAGGGTGATAAAAACAGGCCCGGTTCTCTTTTTTGAGGATCATTTTGAGACACAGGGTCAAAACGGGCACCGCAGCTATGACTACAGGCATCTTATGGGCATAAAAGAGACCGAAACGGAGTTTTATCTGACGGTGGAAGCCGGACGCGATGTGGTAATACAGAAAGTGGACTGCAGCGGGGAACTGATCAGCTTTCTGGGCAATCTGAAAAACAGTCATTAGGGCGAACCGCTGTTACACAGAAATAATTCAAAAGAGCAGGACATATAAAATAAAGACAACCAAAAAAACAAACAAGATACCAGCAAACGGAACAAACAAATGAAGCAGATAAATGAAGCAGACATAATGTAACAGACATAATGTAACAAGCAAATTGTGGAGGTGAAAAAAATGAAAAAGTACTCGCGTTTATTGGCTTGCATCATGGCAGGATTGCTGTTTTTGTCACCGTCTCCAGCCTTGATCGTTTCCGGGGCTGCGGAAACCGCGCAGGCATCGGAAACGTCTGATAAGAAGGCCCCGTCTGCAGAAACCGCGGCAGAAACGACCTACAAGGTCACTTCAGGCGACACCCTCTGGAAAATCGCTGACAAACTCTACGGCGACGGGGAAAAATGGAAAGTAATCTACGAGGCCAATAAGGATAAACTCAGCAATCCGGGCACAATCGTACCCGGCCAGGAGCTGGTGATCCCGGCTTCAGGTGGTTCGTCTCCTGATAAGAATTCAAAGGCAAAATCGAAGGACAGCTCAAAAGACAAGACAAAGAAAAAAGCAAAGGACAGTTCGAAAGACAAGGCAAAAGACAGCTCAAAAGACAAGGCAAACGACAGTTCAAAAGATAAAGCAAAAGACAGCTCAAAGAAAACCACAGAAGACAATTCAAAGGACAGTTCAAAAGACAAGGCAGAAGACAGCTCAAAGGAAACCACAGAAGATAATTCAAAGGACAGTTCAAAAGACATTCCAGATGAAAATCCAACAGCGGGCTCAACGGAGAACTCTGAAGCAAACTCAGAAAACACTGAGAAAAGTACAGATGACAGCGCAGCGGCTCCTCTGACCGGCTATTGGACGGAGAATGCCAGACCCGCGCAGGAACTCAGGGACTATGTAGCAAAAGTCACTGATCCCGCGGATGAAGCAAACTTCATCCCGGAAAAAGACCGCATCGCTGTGTTCGACATGGACGGCACCCTGATCTGCGAAACCTACTATACCTATTACGATACTATGATGTTTATCGAATACTGCCTGCATGATCACCCGGAGCGCGTATCCGATGAGTTAAAAGAGGTAGCCGCGTCCATCAAGCCCGGATATGTGGCGGACGAGACCCTGGCCAGAAATTTTGCCAAGGCCTACGCAGGTATGACAGTCGAGGAATTCAGAGACTATGTAGTTGAATTCGGCAAGAAGAAGACCGCCAGCTTTAACAACATGCGCTACATCGACAACTTCTATCTCCCCATGGTGGAGGTTGTAAAATACCTTTATGACAACGGATTCACCATTTATGTGATCAGCGGAACCGAGCGCACCACCTCAAGGGCAATCGTGGCAAATTCTCCGATCAAAGATTATGTCACGCCCAACCATGTGATCGGGACCGATTTTGAAGTCAAAGTAAAAGGACACGAAACCGAGTCGTCCAATATGGATTTCAAATATGTGAACGGTGACGAACTTGTCCTGACCGGCGGCTTTATCCAGAAAAACCTCAACGCCAATAAAACTATTTACATTGAAAGAGAGATCGGACAGCGCCCCGTGCTCGCTTTCGGCAACAGCGGAAGCGACACCAGCATGATGAACTATACCATCGACAGCAGGAATCCTTATCCCACTCAGGCCTATATGGTCGTTGCCGACGACAGCGTCAGAGAATGGGGCAAGCAGGACTGGGCTGAAAAGTCCGCGGAATATGAATCGATGGGATATATCCCGGTCTCCATGAAGGATGACTTCGCCCAGATTTATCCGGAAGATATAACAAAAGCTGACGAACAGTACGTGCCTGCCGATACTCAGGAGCAGGAACAGGAGGATGAAGAACTGGCTCCGGCAGCATAAACTGAACATTTACCAGGCCTTCTCTGTTTCTTCTTCATCGCACAAGATCCGAGACTTCGGTCACGGGATATGAACACAAAAAACCGCGTAAGCATTGGCTTATCATACAGCCGGTGCTCACGCGGTTTTTTTCGCGGAGACGGTGGGATTCGAACCCACGTGCCGGGACTAACCGACAACTCGATTTCGAGTCGAGCTCGTTATGACCGCTTCGATACGTCTCCATTCAATATTATCTGTCGGGTGCGGATACTGACTCGTTTCTGATCTGTTCTTCCCGTCAGGCACAGATGATATTATATGCCATACGGCAGTTGAATTGCAAGTCTTTTCTTCCCTGCTCCAAAATGGTCCAAAATGGTTGCAAATGCCCGTTACTGTCCACGCCCATGCGAGCATGACATTTGCAGCCGCTTTACCAGTTGTTTATTCTCACTTCATCTTCAGGGCCAGCATGGTGGTATCGTCGAACCGGGGCGCGCCGGCCATAAATGCATCCATATCTTCTGCCATATTCCGCAGAAGCTTCTCCGGATCCGCATCCGGCTGCCTGTTCAGGGCCGCGAGCAGCCTTTCTTCGCCAAAGAGCTCTTCCTCCGCGTTCGTAGCCTCCGGAACACCATCTGTGTAGATATAAAGGGTGTCCCCCTGATTCAGTTGGAACTCATGCTCCCTGAACCTGATGCCTTCCATGACCGCGAGGGCAGGCGAATGCCTGTATTTGACAAGCTCAAATTGTCCGCCCGCGCGCCTGACCGCCGGATGCTCATGTCCGGCGTTGGCCGCCATTCCCTTTCCCGTAGAGATATTGAGGATTCCCAGCCAGACAGTGACAAACATACCCTCCTCATTGCCTTCGCAGAGCTGTCCGTTCACATCGGCCAGAATCTCGGCAGGCGACAGGCTCATCTGGCTCTGTGACCGGTTCTTGATCAGCGTCCTGGCAATGACCATAAAGAGGGCTGCCGGAACTCCCTTTCCGGAAACATCCGCCATGACCATAACCAGGTGGTCTTCGTCCGCCATAAAGAAGTCGTAGAAGTCTCCGCCCACTTCTTTCGCGGGGACCATGGATGCATAGAGGTCAAATTCCTTCCTGTCCGGAAAGGGAGGGAATATCCTGGGCAGCATGTCCGCCTGTATCTGCGAGGCAACGGAAAGTTCCGCCCCGATGCGCTCCTTCTCCGCAGTGACCTGTTTCAGATTGACCATGTAATCCTTTGTAGTGGCCATCATATGCG
Organism: Lachnospiraceae bacterium; assembly: GCA_045117315.1. Taxonomy (GTDB): domain Bacteria; phylum Bacillota; class Clostridia; order Lachnospirales; family Lachnospiraceae; genus CAG-791. The sequence goes on from JBGUNJ010000029.1 coordinate 12,427, forward strand.
CAAGCTGCCGGGACAGATCCCTGAGCTCGGTATCGTCCCGTACATTGACCACCCCATAGGTGAGATTCTCCGGAGCCTCTACCCTGCCCACTGCATCCACAAATACCCCGGTGCTCTTCGTGATGTCCTCCACGGGCTTGAGGATGTATCTGTTGCCGATCAGGACAAAGCCCAGAGTCCCGACCACGAGGATGATGATGGCAAAAAGCGCGACACTCATCAGATAGGATCTGGTATGTCCGATCACAATGTCCGCAAAAATATCGCCGCCGATCACGCAGACCGCATTGCCCTCACGGTCATATACCGGCGCGAAGGCAGTGAGCATGAGAACTTCACTGTCGTTGATGGACGTAATATTTTCCAGGAAGCGGATTTCATCTTTGCCGCCAAACTGCGCATCATAAAAGCCCTTCCACATGTTATCCGTATATTCCGCGCCGCAGGGACTGTTGATCACACTGTCCTCAAAGCCGGCCGCCCTGTCCGCATCGGTATTGGCATAGAGGACATACCGCATATTTTCAGGGTGAGAAGCGTCGGGATAATACACAAGATAGATATAGGAAACCCGGGAGTTCTCCTTATAAGAATTCATCCGCTCCAACGCGTCATTCAGCTTCGGGCTCATCTCGCCCTTTTCGATGCACTCCCTGATATCGTCCCCGTCCAGTCCGGCTCTGCTGATGGACACGATGGAAGATACGTGATCATAATATGTCTCCTTGATATCCCTCTGGTAGAGGTATATGGCGGAGGAACATAAGAGCAGGCCCAGGACCAGAAGCAGAAGGACGCTGAATCTCATGAATATCCTGGAAAGACGCATTTTTTTCTTCTTTATCATAAAAACCTCTTCCGGCTTAACTTTTTCGCAGGAACTGAACCGCGCATGGCCTTCTTTCCCGAAAACCGGTACGCAGGCAGGGGCGCTCAACGGCCATACGAAAGAACCGCTGCGCAGTCACCGGTACCCATCAGACTTCCGGCAGAACCGGTACGCCGACACCGGCGCTTATCCGCGGACGGTTCCTTCCCCTGCGGACCTGCCCGCCGCGAAAGTGAGGATGTAATACAGGACGACGCAGCCTGCTGCGAACACACCGATTCCATAGGCGAATCCCATGCCCATCAGAACGCTGCAGACCAGAGGACTCACGCACTGTCCCGTCCTGGACGCGAACTCATAGACTCCTATGGCCATATCCTGGCCCATTTCCGCAATGCCCCGCTGAGTAAGAAAGGCGTTCATCATTACATTCACACCGAAACTGAAGGATACTCCGATGAAGAGCATGGCCATGGCCACCATGGGCAGAGTGGGATATAGGGCAATGATCTCCCACCCGGAGAGGGCGAGCACGATTGCCAAAAGGACCGACCTCCTTCCCAGCTTTGTCCACATGAGTGATGCCAGTGCCTTGCCCAGGAATATACCGCATACAGCGTAGACCATCATCAGGAGAGATACATATTCTTCCGAATATCCTCCGGATGTCACAAGGATCGGCAGATAGTAATACATAAAGCTCCCTGCCGCCGCATAGGGCATGACCACGCAGGCCGAATAAAGGAGCGCAATCGGCGATATCCTGCCCCGCACCCGTTCCTCAGACACGGCAGGCATAGCTTTCGGAATGGTTCTGCCCACAGTCCTGAATAAAAAGATCAGAGACAGCCAGAGGGCGGACGTGATGTAAAAGACCTGGTGGTATTCAATATAGGACACCAGAATGGATCCCACGATCATGCCGCAGTTGATTCCTGCCACGCATCCCGCGTTGAAACCTGCGTATCCCGCTTCCCTGTCCTTCCCGATGTCTATGCGCCCGATGGCGATGCTGACGGAATTGATCAGTATCCCGAATCCCAGACCGTTCAGCAAAAGCGCAAGGACGATGGAAGGGTAACTGCCGGACAGTCCCGCCAGAAAATCTCCGGCGCCGCTGCACAAGATGCCGACGGCGGCAAGCCTGGTGAATCCCATCTTTTCCATCAGTTTGGGGCAGAACAGCGCGGACAGCGCGGAAAATACTCCGTTCGCGAACAGAGGCACCGCACCCGCCATGGACTCTGATATCCCCATCTTCGAAGTCCAGAAGCTGGAGGTATATACGGACAGGAAGGAGGACGTCATGTTGAGAACGAAGCAGACCCCGAAGGCCGCGATCCGCAGCATATACACAGGCACGACACTGCCGCTGATGGTGACCTTCTTTCCTTCCTGATATTCCTTTTTCCCCTCCGCCAGGAAAAAGGTCTCGTTGATCAGGAACATGATGACGATGATGGCCAGCACTGCGCTGACCATAATGCTTCTGGCGTTGTCCCTGAGCGCCTCCCTTTCCCGGTAGCTGTCGAGCGCTATATTCAGGACTCCTGCCACATTTCCCTGATCGTCAAAAATGGGGGCTCTGCCGTAAATGAAGGTTCCGCCGGCGAACACGGAGGAAAGATTGTACAGTCCTTCTCCCGAAGCATAGATGCCTGCGAGTTCTTCCGCGGAATATTCATCCAGGGGATAATAGACTCCTATGGAACTGTCGGAATATGCGATGGCATAGGCTCTTCCGTCTTCATCCAGCATCTCCAGCTGGGCTCCGAACCTGTCGTTATAATCGTGGTTTTTTACAGCGACGCCATAAAGAGCGTCCAGTACGTTCCGATAGTTCTCCCCCATGAAATCCGACATGGTATCTATTTCCTTCAGCCATGCCGCGTCTATCATATTGCTGCCTGAGATGGCCAGGTTCTCAACCTGCTGTGCCAGGCTTTGCATATAGCTTCTCTCAAAAGAGGTGGACAGGCTCATCAGAAGCCCCGATGTCATCACGATCGCGAACAGACCGAATCCGATTTCCATCTTCCAGATGGTCTTTAGCCTGGGCTTGTGTTCAAGGAGATAGAACAGGATCCGGAGGATCAGATAGGCAGCACACAGGGCACTGACGGCGAAAACAAGCCGCATTCTGACGGCTTTGAAGCGCAGAGTGCTCCCCCTTTTAAGGCTGTCGGCCCCAAAAAGGACTTGCCCGTCCCCATTCAGAATCAGCGCCTTCACGTCCGCCATGCAGCCGAATAAATCCCCGCGGGAAGCGGGAGAGATCTTCAGGGATGTCATCGCCCCGAACGCAGCGCCCTCCTCTCCGAAATCCGCGGAGCGGAACACTTCCTCCGAATGCCCTTTGTCGACGACCCTGCAGACCCTTCCGTTATAAATATCTGTATAGTAAACATTTCCTTCAGAATCAACATCTACAAAGAAAAGTACCTCGCGGGAGAGTTTGTCAGCATCATAGACCGTCTCGATTCCTTTCTCTGTGAACTTTACAAGCTGGCCCTTCTTTTGGACCGCGTAGAATTCCCCCTCACCGGTCTGCCTGAAATTCTGCATGTAGATCCAGGCATCCTCATACTCCCAGAAGTGTATCTCGACTTCCTCTCTGTTTTTGATCTCATACTGAGTGATTCCCTTTTCGTCCGCATACAGCACAAACAGTCTGCCGTCTATAACCTGGGGATCGTAAATTCTGTGCTGGTTCACTTCTTCCGCTTTGGCATATCCCATCACATACGAAGTCTCCAGGAACTTTCCGTCCCCGCTGTAGTGGAGGATCCTCTCAGATGCCAGCAGGAAGCCGCTGTCATCCCAGTCCACAGAATGCACGTAAAAGGATCCGTCCCCGGCCATGCAGAGGTTTTCCGCCTGATAGAAATTTGCGGTGCCGGCCTCTACCGAGAGTTCCCACGCGGCATCGCCGCCTTTCACCCCCAGGATCCTGCCCTTTCCGGAGTCTATAAGAAGGGCGCTGTCGTCTTCCACCGGAAGGGCCATGTAGCCCACCCCCAGGGACACATCTCCCCGGTCGGCGTCCTCCAGCCTCATTCCGAAAATATTAAACAGCAGAAAAATCACTGCCAGCGTGAGACACACTCCCAGGTCGGATAAAAGGATTCCTTTTTTAGATAAATATCTTCTCATGAAATAATTCTCTGTTCCTGCCGCGGGCAGGCTCCTGACTGCTTAACAGACCGCAGACCGCTCGCTGCAGCACAGCTTCCGCGCTCTGACCCTATACAAACTCTTTATCTTCCTTTTTTGCGAAAAAACCGGATGTTTTCCCGTTTCTGCACGTTTTTTCCGGGAAAAGAAGCACGTTCAGGTTGATGGCGGAATGATGGATCTTTTTGCACTTATGTATGGAATAGAACTCGTCGATCCGGTTCACCTCCACGATTTCCCGGATTCCGAACAGGTAATACGGGAAGGCCGGCATGCAGATATAATCCAGCAGAGCATCCCTGAGTCCGTTTCGGGAGGTGAGAAATCTGTTGGCATATTTGTCGGTACAGAAGGGCTCCCTCTTCTCATAAAAAATGTCGAGGAGCTCTTCCTCCCTGCTGTGAAATATCACATAATCATCCACTCCGTATTGTAGAGCCAGCTTCTTTGTCGTGTCAATCATGAGGTCGCTCATCCGGAGACATTCCCTGCGGAAGGCCTCGTGAAAACCCTCATAAACGCCGGGGTCAAGACCCGAAAACATAGAAGCGAAGGTCTTGTCATAGGAAAAGTCAGGTATGGTCACGATCGCCCTGGCGTCAAGGTATCTTGCCACGAGAAGGATGTATTTCAGCATTTCGTACTCATCCACTGTAATACTCCTCTTGGGGCAGTCCAGGGAAGCAGCCGCGACGTTCCCGCACTCCTCTTCCATGAAATCAAAAAGCTCCATAGTGGTGCCCTGGAGAAACTCTCTGCCCGGAAGGATCTCCTGTCGGGTATTGTAATCAAACCGTCTGACGCTGCCGTCCTTCATGGTAAAAGAAAAATGCAGTTCATCGGTACCGAAAAGGCAGGGGCCTCCCTCCACACCCACCTTTTCTCCGCCTGCAAAGGACTTCCTGAGACTGGCCAGATTCACCGTAAACCACGGCCGCTGCGCCATGAGTGCATACTCACCCGTCTCAATGCCCTCCCGGGTCTCCAGGACTTCGTTCAGGTCGAATGCCCACAGGCTTTCATTAAAACAGCAGGAATAAAGGGCTTCATCCGGAAGTTCTTTCCCAAAGAGCGACAGACAGGCATCTCCGGAAGCTTTTTCCAGGATCGCTTTTCGCTCTTTCCGCAGCATTTTTTTCTGCTTTCCAAGCGCGATAAAGGCTGGTTCTTCCCGGCTCCCCCCTTCTTCCAGCATACCATGCATCTCCCCGGAAATCGCATTCATCCGCCTTTTTATATCCTTTGCCCCCCGGCATTCCGAAAGAGCTTTCTTTGTTTTTCTGTAAAGGATATTTTTGCCGTACTCACTGTCCTCGAGACTTTCCTTTTTTAATTGCCATGTACCTGAGGCGGGCACCGCAAAATCCACCATGGCCGAATCCGAATACACGGAATCGGACAGGTCCATACCGTTCTTTTCCAACACCTGTCTGATTGAAAGGCTCTCTCTGCCTGTTTCTGTCATTTTCCCTGTTCCTCTTGCATTCTGAGCTCTCTCTGTGTCCACGCCCCTCAGAGCGCGCCCAAGGAGCATATACCAAAAAACCGGTGCATGTCTGGATTCAGAGTCCTGCACCGGTCTTTCCAAGCCGTATCACAAACATTGTATGGCCCGGTAAGGACTGGTATGTCGTCCGGGACCTAAAGGTCCTGTGTCGTATGGCCATCGAAAATTATAGGGTTTTCAATCCGGCTATGGTTACTATTGTTATGTCGAACAAAATGAAAAACCTGTTTCATTACAAATATTTCAGCCCTGAAGATATGGAATTCTGCAATGAATCTATTTTATCCACAAATCAGTATCAGTATATAACATTTTCCCCATTTGGGAAAGCCGATGCCGGCCTGGATCATAAAGTCATATTGAGCAGAGGTTACTGTACAGACCGGCTCGAATTCGAGGCGTTTTTGCGCGATTTTCAGCGCAAAAACCCGAGTGGAACGGCGTTCGCCCCATTCGCGAAGCGAATTCAGCATGG
>JBGUNJ010000030.1:0-27706 GCA_045117315.1 Lachnospiraceae bacterium
AATGGGGCGAACGCCGTTCCACTCGGGTTTTTGCGCTGAAAATCGCGCAAAAACGCCTCGAATTCGAGGGGGTCTGTACTGTAACAATCCAGCTTACTGATCTTTACATACCCTCCTGAAACGCCAGGCGTTCTGCGCGCTTTTTGCGCGCTCTTTGCGAAAGACAAAAAAGCCGGGCGGAATGGCGAAGATCGCGCGCAGACCATTGGAATACGGTCTTCAGAATAGGGTAGAGGCGTCAATATGAACTGCCAGGCAGTTCATATGCCGCCCGCGCCCTCCCGCTGGCTGCCGTTCGCCATCAGGCGAAAGATACCTTACGGCAGCCCTGCGATAAAAAAATCAGAGGTGAAGCACCTCTGATTCCTGAACCTGTATTTTACTGAACCTGTATTTTACCGAACCTGTATTCTACTGAACCTGTATTTTACTGAACCTGTATTTTACCGAACCTGTATTTTACCGAACCTGGTTTTTTCTGAACCTGTAACCGGTTTGATTCTCAAACCGGTCTTCAGTGATATTCCGTTTGCAGGTATACGATTCCAGTCAAAATGAAAAAATCTTTGTCTTCATGGCTTTACTTTACCCGCTCTTTTGCATCGCTCTTCCGACAAAGCCGGCGCAGACCCTGAAGAGCTGTTCAAAGAACACACCCGCGCAGAAAATAGCGATGACATCCACCGCCAGCCAGACGGGGAATGAACCTTTCAGAAAGACCTTATCTGTCTTCAGAAGGTCGAAAATCAGAAAATTGCGCAGATACGGGTAGGTGTGGGACAAATAAATACCGAATGTACAGCCCGCCAGCCAGTTGATCGGTCTCCATTTTATCTTTAAGCACCTGAAAAACAGGAAAATAAAGATGGCGCGGGCCGGAATCAGGAAACCGTTTGTAACCTGTGTCCTGTTCCAGATAAAAATCCGCCCCGGATCCGCCATCAGCTTATTACTGACTTTCAATCCTATGTCGGATACGGCCGTGCACGCGGCCCAGGCGGCAAGAGACAGAACCGCGTACAGCACCCCTGCCCTGGGAATCCGGTCCTCCCACAGTCTGATGACAGCTCCGATCAGATAAAAGAACAAAGCGCGGACAATGTTGTAGTAGGCCAGCGAAGTTCCGTTCTGATAAAAGAAGTGCCAGATAAAAAGCAGAATCGGAAAAAGAAGCCATTTTCTCTTCATCTGCTGCACAACGGCATTCAGCCACGGGGATATGACCAGCAGCACCAGATAGGAAGAGGCAAACCACCACAGGGTCACGGGCAGAAAAACGGACTGCCGGAAGGCCTGCTTCAAATGAGCCCTGTCAGAATAACCGGTCGCGGCATGGACTGCGCAGAAGACCAGAAACATGGTCAGACCGTAGAAATGAACCTTGGCAAGAATATTCCAGAAAGATTTAACGGAAATAGTATCACGTTTGATCAGAAAGTATCCCGCAATCATAAAAAAGACCGCAACGCCCACTCTCCCGCATGAGGTAAAAATCGCTGCCAGCATTTTGTTGACCGTTCCGCCGGACAGCCAGGGTATAGTCTGCTGTCCGGGTGCCTTGGCCAGCACCCCAAGGTTCACGATATGATTTGCGGTGATCAGGACCATGCTGTATATTCTCAAAAGTTCAAAATTTGAATCCCGTTCCTTTGACTGCATATCCCCTCACTCTCAAAAATCAGTCCCCGGCAAGGGGGCCTGCACGCCGGTTGTGCGGCCGGCATTTTAGCTGCGCTGTTTCAGAGCTGTGCTTCTGCAAGGTATCTGCGCACCGCGTCCTTCCAGTCGGGAAGGGGCTCGAAGCCCGCCTCCTCAAGTTTGCTCTTGTCAAGCCTTGAGTTCGCCGGTCTTGCTGCTTTGGAGAGTCCGTACTCCTCCGTAGTCACCGGAATGACCTTTGTGTCCAGACCGTACTGACGATAGAATTCACAGCAGAAATCATACCAGCTGATATATCCGCCTGAGTTAGTGGCGTGGTAATAGCCGTACCTGTCTGTCTCCAGCATATCCACAAGGAGTCTTGCCAGATCCAGTGTATAGGTCGGTGTGCCGATCTGGTCGTTGACAACGCGAACAGTATCATGGGTCTTGCCCACGTTGATCATGGTTTTAATGAAATTTTTCCCGTTGAGTCCGAACACCCAGGCGATCCTGACGATGAAATACTTGTCCAGAGTCCCGCTGACCGCCAGCTCGCCGTCAAGTTTACTCTGTCCGTAGACATTAAGAGGTTTGTAGCACTTGTCGTCCGGCTCCCAGGGCCGGTCTCCCTGCCCGTCAAAGACATAATCAGTGGACAGATAGACCATTTTTGCATCCACTGCTTTGGCCGCCTGAGCTATATACAGGGTGCCCAGATGGTTGATGCTGTCAACTTTTGCCCTGTTCTCCTCGTCCTCCGCGGCGTCCACGGCTGTCCAGGCCGCGCAGTGGACGATGGCGTCCGGCCTGATTTGGGCAATCGTTTTCTCAACCGCAGCCCTGTCGGTGATGTCCACCTGATAATAAGGCGCGCTGACAACCGCAGTGCCATCCTGAATGCCGGAATAGGACGGCTGAATATCCGCCCCGGCCACCTCATGGCCTCTGGCTGCCGCGTTGTTGACCACATCATGTCCCAGCTGACCGCCTACACCTGTCACAAATATTTTCATAACTGTTCTCCGCGCCCCTTTTTCAGCATTACGTTAATTCATTGAAGTATCATCTTTGATCCATTGAAGCATCATCTTGGACCCATTGCAGCATCTGCATCGGTCTATTGAAGTATCATCGTTGAGCTGTTAAAGCATCAGCGTTGATCCATTGAAGCATCAGCGGTTTGTTTCGTCACAGCAGAGCGGCCGGAAAATCAGTCTCTTCTGAAAAGGTCTCTTGTATATACCTTTTCTTCCACGTCGCCCAGAATGTCCGCGTCAAAGCGGTTTGCCAGGATCACGTCGCTCTCTGCTTTGAACCTGGCCAGATCATTCACCACTTTAGAGCGGAAGAACTCGGATCCGTCCTCCAGAGTGGGCTCATAGATGATGATCGGAATGCCCTTGGCTTTGATCCGCTTCATGACGCCCTGGATCGCGCTGGCGCGGAAATTATCGCTGTTGCTCTTCATGGTCAGGCGGTAGACGCCGACAGTGTCGGGATTGCGGGCGATGATCTGGTCCGCTATAAAGTCCTTGCGCACCGTGTTGGACTTGACGACGGCTTCGATCATAGTCTGCGGAACATTCCTGTAGTTGGCCAGCAGCTGCTTGGTATCCTTGGGCAGGCAGTATCCTCCGTAACCGAACGAAGGGTTATTGTAGTGGCCGCCGATACGGGGATCCAGGCAGACGCCGTCTATGATCATCTGGGTATCCAGACCCTTGGTCTGTGCGTAGGTGTCCAGCTCGTTGAAATAGCTGACCCGCACAGCCAGATAGGTATTGGCAAAGAGCTTGATGGCCTCCGCCTCAGTCAGATGTGTGATCAGGACCGGGATGTTCTGAGGCTCCTGACCGGCCCTCTTTTCTTCCTCTCTGGCTCCCTCCAGGAGCAGGTCCGCGAAAAGCATGGCTTCATCCTTCTGGTCATCTGACGCTCCGACCACAATGCGGCTGGGATGCAGATTGTCATAGAGAGCCTTGGACTCTCTGAGGAATTCAGGGCTGAAGATAATATTCTTCACGCCGTATTTTTCACGGACGCTCTCGGTATATCCCACGGGGATGGTAGACTTGATCACCATCAGGACATCGGGATTCACTTTCAGTGTCCACTCGATGGCATCCTCCACGGCGCTGGTATCAAAGAAGTGATTCACATCGTCATAGTTGGTAGGAGTGGCGATGATCACCAGGTCGGCACTTCCATAGGCCGCGGCTTTATCCGTGGTCGTATGCAGATTCAGAGTCCTTTCTCCGGCTCTCGCCTCCCTGAAAAAGCGCTCGATCTCATCGTCCTGGATCGGAGAAATGAACTGGTTGAGTTTTTCTGCCTTCTTCTGTGTAGTGGTGATTGCTGTCACTTCGTGTTTCTGTGCCAGAAGGACGGCAAGGCTCAGCCCGACATATCCCACTCCCGCAACTGTGATTTTCATATAATTATCCTTTCTGAAATGATAGTAAAGGCTAAAATGCTCTTTATTCTGCCGTTTACTTTACGCCGGCCGCGTGTCTGCCGTTTGCTCCGCGTATGCCGCATATTTGCCGTTTGCAGCGCGCCGGCCGCGTGTCTGCCGTTTGCTCCGCGTATGCCGCGTGCGGCGTAAGCCGCTAAATACCTTACGCGGACGTGTGCTCCATTACAGGGAACGTCAGACAAAAAACTGTCGGTCCCTGTAAATACCTTCCCGGTTCAGATCACCTTCCCTCCAGGAACTCGGTTCCCAGAACAGAAATGTCATATTCTCTCAGGCGGGCCAGCATCTCTGCCGCCATATGAGGGGTCGTCTCCCCGGACAGAAGGACGATGCAGACAGGTGCCATGGATTTAAAGATCTCATCGTCGATGGAATAGGCTCCGTTGACCGCAGGGATCACTCTGGCCTCGAGACCATTCTTTTTCAGCATCTCGCTCTGCCTGTTCATGATTCCGTCCGCCCAGTCGGATGTCTCGCCGAGTGTGATCATGGAGACGGCACCGGATCCAAGATGCTCTGCTTTGGCTTTGATCATATGAGCGATCTTCGCGGCATCAGCAAAGGGCCTTCCGGCATCTCTGTGCCTGCGGCGGTAAATCTTTCTGCTGTGAAGAAAGCTCTGCAGACCCTTCTTATAAGGGTACTCGTAAATGCCGCCGAAAGAGCGCAGGCCGGTCCTTCTCTCCAGGTCTCTCTCATCCCTGATCCGGCGGATGAGCAGGAGCCAGAGCAGGTAGATTCCGGCATAGAGCATGACTCCAAGGACAAATCCGACAACAACGAATTTGCGGCTCAGATGCGGATTGATATCGCCATCCCGCCTGAAGCCCATACTCTCGAGTTCCTCGCCGAAGCTGGCTTTTTTGAGCACACTTTCGACCTGGCCGGAGATCATGATCTCATCCACCAGAAGCCTCTGGTCTTCTTCGAGAGCGGCATAGGCCTTCTGGAAATTGTTATCCAGGCTGATCATCTGGTTGTAGGTATCTGTCTGCTGTCTCAGATGTTCCGTGTCTGTGATCGTGGTCAAAGTAGAGTTCAGATACACTAGTTCGTGTTTTCCCATCTGCTTCTCTGTCGTATCATGCCTGCGCTGCAGAGCCTCCGTGATCTTCTGTGCAAGATCATCCGGATCAACATGATGGGGCAGAACTATGGTGAGGGAGAAGCCCACACCCTTATCATTGTCCACGCCGCCGACACTCTCAAGGATCGATGTCCAGAGCAGTTCCTTCATGGACTGCGCAGGGATATCATCGCCGAGCATCTTGGCAATCTCTTCGGTAAATGAGTCCTGATACTGCAGCCTGGCGTATATATTGGCAGCCATATGACAATCCGTCTCGGGAGATCCGGACTTCACGTAGTACATCAGCATGATGCGGCTTTCTCTGGAGGCATCAATCTTCATCAGATAGGAATTCTTATAATAATTTTTGACTGTCTTCCAGGCTTTGTAATATGTGAGCGCCTTGATGGCCGGGAACTCCGTCAGAGTGGCAGCTATCATATCCGCGTTCTCCGCGGCGATCATCTGGGAAAGTTCCTTTCCTGTTGCGTCTTCCGCCTCTTCAACTCCGGCAGCGCTTGCTTCCTGAGCCGCCTGCTCCAGGGCCAGCCTGTTGTTATAGGCATTCAGATCACTATGATATTTCAGGGCCGGCAGCAGGATTGCGAAGATCAGTCCCACCGCGAGCATTCCGCGCCACTGCTCCAGCAGTCTCCACCAAAGATCAAAGAAATCTATTTCCCGTTCTTCTACAATCTTCTTTTCGTCAATGTGCTGTACATTGCTCTTCGAGTCACTCATACGATTCTCCTTTAATCTCCTCGATATTTACCACATTATTCGAAGTGAAAGGTCTCTTTGATCCCCAGCCATTTCTGGTCTTTGTCCGAGAGTTTCAGGGGGACGCCGTCAACCGTATATCCCTCCGCCGAGGGGGTTCCCCTGTACTCGCCCTCCAGAGACGGCCATTCGATACCGATCTCGGGATCGTTCCAGGCCATCCCGCCCTCGTCGTCAGGGTGGTAAAAGTCATCACACTTATAGCAGAATTCGGCGACATCGGAGAGGACCAGGAAACCGTGGGCAAATCCCCGGGGGATCAGGAACTGCTGCCTTCCTTCCTCTGTGAGCAGCTCTCCGTGCCATTTCCCGTAGGTTTTGGAGCCCTCTCTGAGATCCACAGCCACGTCAAAGACGGCTCCGCGGATCACGCGGACGAGCTTTGTCTGGGGAAACTGTTTCTGGAAATGAAGCCCCCGCAGCACGCCTTTTGTGGAAGAACTCTGGTTGTCCTGTACGAAAGTATAGAACAGGCCCGCCTCCTCCATGTCTTTCTGATTGTATGTCTCCATGAAGTAGCCCCTGCTGTCCCCGTGCACGGCAGGTGTGATCACGCAAAGTCCCTCTATTCCGCCAACATTCTTTACTGCTGTAATCTGTCCCATTTTAAATCTACTCTCCTGTTTTTGCCGATTACTGCTGCTTATTCTTTTCCGCCGCCGGGCGTCATCCGGTCCGGGTTTTTCTCGTAAAAACCGGGGGAGTGCCCCGCGTTTATAGTGTGGCTGTACTGTAACCTCCGGTCATGCCTCCGTCACTGCTCCAGGCACTTGCTGACAACTCTGTCAAGCCAGTCCCCGGCCTTTTTCTTCATAAAATCGATCTGTCCGCAGTCGATGACTGAAGAATCGTGCAGTGCCCTGTCCGCAAAGGCCGCAATCTCGTCGACGCTGTCCACACAGGGACAGGCGGTGGTCCCCCACTGCTGCAGGTAGGATCTGAGTTTGCCCGATTCCCGTGTCAGAGCTGTGTGGGGTGTGTGGAAGGACATGGCTGTGATGGCTCCGTGCAGGCTGGAACCTATGTAAAACTTTGCCCGGCTGATGATCCAGATCGTCTCGGAGATATTGTTTTCCCCGATCAGGGCCGTGATCCCGGGTAGTCTGTTGTGCAGGGCTGAAAGGGGAATGATATCATCGTGTCTGGCTGCCCTTCCGATCGGCAGGAGCACACATTTTATATTCTGTTCCCGGCAGACTCTTTCTACAGCCCCGCTTATTTCATCCAGTATGGGTTTCCCGATATTATTGCTCACCTGCAGGACAAAATAGTCCTGCCCGGCAAGTTCTATGTATTCCTGCCTTACATCCCGCCTCAGAACTTCTTCTGTATAAAAAGAGTCCATGACGATCGCTGTGTCCGGGATCATCTCGATCTCTCCGGCTGAGGATTCAGTGATTCCCGATTTGTTCAGGGCGTCCAGAGTTTTCTGATCCCTGACAGAAAACATAGCGGAGCGGTTGATAACCTCTTTCCATTCTCTCCTGTGAGGCTCCGGGTTGGCCGCGAAGCCTGCTCCGCCGACCGCGTTATAAAAAACCTTCTGATCCGGGCGAAGAGGGTGGTACATCCAGGGCATGCCGGCATTTTCCCGCCGGCAGACAGCCTTCTGCAGAAAACGTTCCAGAAGAGGCCGGGTGGGAGGTATTTTTCTCAGCAGTCTCTCGGCTGCTGTCAGAATCCTGCCGGGGCCGGTGCTCAGATGCATGGTAATATAGCCGACAGCGAGAACTTCGCCGCCGGCCATGACCACACAGTCATAGCTGCTGTCCGCTTCGCAGAGCGCCTGTACTTTCAGGCCTCCGACCGGAGTCAGATCCGCACTGAACAGAGCAAACTGAGTGACCCGGATCTCCCTTTCTTCTCCTCTGTCCCGGGCAGCTCTTTTCAGATACTGCTCAAAGACGATCGGAAGCAGAACATCACCGTAGTTATAGCGGTCGCTGGCTGCGGCCACAGCCACTTTCAGCACGCCGGGACTGCCGGTTTTATCCGCAAGGTTCTCAGTATGGTTCTTATCCTTCACTGGATTTTTTTCTCTTTTTTTCACTGCCATTTTACGCAAGAGTCCTCCGGAGAACTATTATCTGTTGTCAGAATTCCACTGAGCCTGCCCGTATGTGGAAATGCCTGTTGAAGAGGGCTCCCCAGAGCAGGCAGTAGATCAGTCTCTCTGAAAATGAGGCCGATGTGTAATATGTCCCGAAGAAGGACACCATACTGAAGGCCATAAAACAGCAGCAGAACATAATGATGCTGTCTCTTGCCGATACAGTCATTTTACAGAGGATCATCTCGCAGACAAACCCCCATAATACCATCACCGTGATAAAAGCAAACCAGTTCCCGTTTCCGAAGATATAGGTCATTGTGGAGATGACATTCCCGGTCTGGGAGCGATAGCCGGCAGTGTACCGGGTCACCTGCATGAAATCCCGTATATAGGGGAAGGCAAAACGCACATCGGGCCCCAGCTGGATGTGGAGCATCCCTCCCGCGAACAGGTTGGGCAGGGAGAGCAGGACATCGAGCAGATAGTCGAATCCGTTCGTTTTGACTGCCCGGATCGAATCCGTCGCGCACCGGGAATTGATGAGGCTTCCCGCTATATAGTTCCAGAGGCGGTAGACATAGTACTCTTTGCCGACGGCATCATAAATATTCTGCAGCAGGAATTTTGCCACATAGTTGCCGATAAACAAAACTACGATCATGGAGGCCAGAATGACTCCCCCTCTGGCCAGATAGGACCGGTTTTTGAACACGCAGTACAAAAAGATGGCGATCGTGATGGTCAGGACCTGGGCTTTTTCCGTCTCGACAAAAGCAAGTACAAAATAAAGACCGGACAGGAACAGGCTGTAAAGATTGCGTCTGTCCTTTACCCAGTCGTAGAACAGGACCGGGATCAGGGGAAACACCGAGATCATCAGATGCCCCATAAGCCCGCGTGTAACGAAGAGCTCGAAGTCGTTTGCGATCATGTTGTCCAGCCCCTGGGAGGCGATCAGGCGCAGCAGCTGTAAGGTGCGGATCCCCAGGACCATGGAGACATAGATCTTGATCCTGAAGAGCGACATCACGTCCCGGTCTGCCGCGCGCTCTTTTTCATGAACCGCAAGAGGAGCGCCTGTGTAGGATGCCTGCACTATGCAGTTTCCGACGAAAAACATCAGGGATCCGACGAGCACCATAAACATGGTGTTGTCGCTGATCCTGAAAAATCCCAGTCTGACAGCGATGAAATTATTGATCAGAGTGATGGCGATATAGGGCACGATGACCAGTACAAACGACGTGAGCCGCTTGTCGTATACCAGATAATTAAACAGGGCGATAAACAATAAGAGCCCCAATAAAGCAAATTCCATAAATCATTCACCTGTCTGCAGTGCCAGTTTCAACAGCCGGCCGGAGAGGGTTTACCCGATGATGTTCTCTCTCACAGCCAGTTCAGAAAGGTCTTGGCCAGGAAAACCTGCCGCTTTTCACCGCAGTCGCTCCGGATCCGGGCATTTTTAACGAGACCGATCCTGGCCGACAGGGAGCGGCGGTAGTCCGCGAAGCATCTGACAATCTCAAACTTTTCAGGATCTTTTATCTCAAATTTGAGAAGTTCTTTGGCAATCCGGCTCCTGCCGTTGCGGTTTCCGCTGGACTCCAGCCTCTTGCGAAGGGTTTTCACACGGTATTTAAAGCCGGTGGGCCTGATGCCCACTGTATTGTTCTCATGAATCCTGTAGCGGATTCCGGAGCCCTTGTCGTAGACCACATTGCCCAGTACCAGGGCGCTCAGAAGCACCCAGACGTCGTGCATGCGGACATTCAGGATGTCTGGATCGGGGCGGTGTTTTTCGTCTCTGATCTGCTCCCACAGGGCTTTGTTGAAGACCATGGTGCAGCCGGAGAGGGAATTCCCGCACAGGACATTGGTCAGGGTGTAATTGGGCTCGCTGTCAAAGCGCAGGCCTTCTTCGACTCCGTTTTTGTAGATGATCTGGTTGGAGCAGTAAAGAGCTGGGCCCTCGAATCCGCGGATGGCGTCGATCCCCCGCCTGAGCTTATCGGGCAGCCAGATATCGTCCTGATCCGCAAAGGCGTAGTAGTCACAGGGTTCCGCCTGATATAGCAGCTTCATAAATCCGTTGGGCGCTCCGAGGTGGACATCGTCCCGCAGGACGCTGATCTTGCCTGCCTCCTCGTATTCCCGGAGTATCTCAGGAGTAGTGTCTGTGGAATGGTCGTCCCGGACGACCAGCGACACCTCGACCCCCTCCTGCTGCAAAATAGAGTCAATCTGTTCCCGGATGAATTTCTCTCCGTTGTAGCTTGCCATCATGACACAGATTCGGTCCATTTTCTGTCTTCCTCCTGTAGGATGCAGATTTCACAGTTTCAGAAAGCAGATTTCACAATTTCAGGATGCAGCTTTCACAGTTTACACGCGTGCCGGGATCACCCGGTCCGGACGGCATGAATGAAAATTCAAAAACCCGCCCGCGAATCCTTCGACGGACGTGAATGCAGGCCTGTCTGTGCGTCCTTCTGATCTGCTTTTGCAGTAAATCAGGAAAACAGCAGTGTTCTCACTGCAGATATTTTCCAATTCCGGGAAAGAATCGATAGCAGACAGTACATATAGAAACAGAGATAAGCAGGACTCCAAGGAATTTCCACCCGTTTGCCAGCTGGAACGACAGTATAGCCGCCAGACACTCCAGGACATATTGAACATTTTTCTGCAGGAAGAAAATCCCTGTGCTGTATTTACGGCACACAGCACTGCACTTGAATTTCTTTTGACATTGGCAAAGGGCTATAAAAATAAGCGGCACTACTATGACCTGACAGATAAAAAGAGAGCCGTCGTCAGCGTGCTTTTTCCCCAGCAGCATTCGCGTTTCAGCCGTCTGCAGCAGGCATCCCGAAATCAGGGAAATCCAAAGGAGCTTCCCCCGGATCCTGTCGATCAGATGATATTCGGCAATCGCTCCGCCGATCGCCAGGAAGAGAAATCCGTAAAAGACGCCGTTCCTCATGCTGATACACCTTTTCAGAATAGCATCCGCTCTCCTGCCGATCCCTATACGGTCACAGACAAAGCGATAGTTATTGAATAAAAGCCCGATCCCAAACAGGGGCAGTCCAAGCAGAACCGGCCAGATCATCGGCACTTTCCGCTTAAAAAAAACAAACAGCATGATGCAGCCGACTAAGCAGGCCTGAAGATACCACATACTGCTTCTGGGGTAAAATATAATCTGCCGGAAAAGGGAGTCAAAAATGTTGGAGATTTTCTTTCCCTGATAAATCATGTAGGCAATGTACATGATATTTCCCAGCGTCTCAAAGATGATCAGCGGGGGCAGCATCCTGAAAAAATAGCGGCGGCATGCAGGCCCTGCTCCTCTCTTACGGACATTCTGGTAGAGAAAAAAGCCGGACGCTATGAAGAAAAAAGGAACGGAAGCCCTCACTACAACCGCACTGATCACCCCCCTGTATCCTCTCGGAATATAAGCAGTCAGTCTGGTATGAGAAGCGACTATACATATACAAAAAAACAGTTTCGCGATATCCACCGCATCATAATTCTTTTTTTCTTCACTGTTCATGGACATATGCTCCCTTCTGCTGATACTCTGCTGCTCTGCCCTTTGTTATAAAAGACCAGCTCTGTCTCAGGAGCCTGCATTTTCTTCTGCGCATGATCTGCACAGGATTCTCTTTTCAGGCTTTATTGCACTTTCTGAGATAATACGCGGCAATCATCACGACAGATCCAACATGGAAGAGGCAGTAATAAATGGTCAGAATGTGGTAGAGATTGAAAACCGGGGCAAGCCAGAGGACGAACATGGGAATACCGACTATACCCAGCTCAACTCCGATCATTTTGCGGAATCTGTTAAAACCTGTCAGATGATACTGGTTGTCTCCTTTCTCAACATATTTTCCGGTCTTCGTCTCCAGCTTCATGGCTGTAAAGGCGTATTTCTGGTGGATCAGACGTGCCAGGACGTCCGTGACAGCTCCAAGGCCTCCCATAAGCAGATAGTATTCACCCGGAATGGGAAGATATCCGTGTCCCACATTAAAGCTTGCCATGCCAAGACCTATGGGCAGCAGGGCCATCATAAAGTAGCCGCTGATGGCGTCAACAACTCCTCCGAAATCGGAGGCGGTCTTATTGTAGCGGGCGATATTGCCGTCCACGCAGTCAAAAATATGCCACATGGGGACCAGAATGACACCGATCACTCTGCAGACCGCGCTTGGAATGGACAGGAAGATGCACGAAGCGACCGCGATAAATATGGATATGATCGAGGCCTGAAACGCGCTCACGCCCAGTGCCAGCATGGGGATCGTAAATATATAGGAGATCTTTCTCACCGGGACGATAATGCCGTAGATAGACTCAACAGCCTTTTTCTCTTCCGGGAAGGTCGCTTTCAGTTCTGAATATGTAACTAATTTTCCCATTTTCCTTATCTGTTCCTCTAATGAATACAATACAGCTTCTTTCCGGCATGCCCGGGTATGTCAATATGCAGGCATTTCCCGTATCAGCGCGCAGGCATCCTCTATATTTCCGGGCATGCCGGCACTCAGGAATTGCCATGAAAACCGGGGTGATCCCGGGGTGATCAGCTGCAGACTTCTTCTACATAGGCTTCGACGACCAGCTGGCGGTCGAATTCCTTCTCCATTTTTTTCCTGCCTTCTATACCCATCTGCTTTCTCTCTTCGGGTGTGAGCGCCAGGAACTTGTAAACGGCTTCGATCGTCGCTGCCTCGTCGTTGACGGGGACTATAAAACCGGTCACGTTGTCGTCGACGACCTCCCTGCAGCCGCTGCGGTCCGCCACGATGAGGGGCCTGCCGCTTGCCGCGGCCTCCAGCAGGACATTGCTCATTCCCTCAGGATAGTAGGAGGGGAAGAGCAGGCAGCTGCACTGCCGGTAGAAGGGAACCATGTCTTTCTGCTGTCCGTGATAATTGACTATGCCCTCTTTCTGAGCCTCCTCAAGGATCTGCGTGTACTTGTCATCATCGCACATTCCGCAGATGTCAAAGACACAGTCGTCTCTCTCGCTCCTGATCTGTCTGGCGGCA
This sequence comes from Lachnospiraceae bacterium, assembly GCA_045117315.1. Classification (GTDB taxonomy): domain Bacteria; phylum Bacillota; class Clostridia; order Lachnospirales; family Lachnospiraceae; genus CAG-791. The sequence goes on from JBGUNJ010000030.1 coordinate 13,086, forward strand.
GCCAGAAAGAGATCTATGCCCTTTTCCTTCATGATCCTGGCGACAAAAAGGAAGTGGATCTTGTCGTCAGACGGATAGGGAAACATGGGGTGGGTTTCCAGATTGACACCGGATCCCGGCAGGAGACGGATTCTGGAAGAGGGAGAGAGCATGTTGTGGCTCTTGAAAAACTCCACATTCTCGGAATTCTGGAAAAAGACGCAGTCTGCCTTCCTGACTCCGGTCTTATAGAGCGCGATCGCCAGCTTCTGGATTCTGCCCGGATTTTCAACAGGCGTTCCAAGGCCGGTAATATTGGGGTAATAGGGGATGTGCAGCATGCTGCAGGCCATCCCACCGTAGGAATTGGGCTTGATATTGTAGGTGAGGACCGCGTCGGGCCTGAGTTTTTTCAGAATCTTCCTGTAAGTCAGCATCAGACGGAAGTCATCCAGGGGATTAGTGCCGTGCCGGCCGATCTTCAGCCCGACGATACGGCATCCGAGTTCCTTCAGCTCCTTTTTAAAGAGGAGCACCTCACCGACAATGTATACTTCATGCTTGTCGGCGACCAGACGCTGGATGATTTCCTTCCTCAGATTGTAGGCATAGGTGGTGTCATTGATCAATATGGCTATTTTCATCCTTGTGTTATGACCTCCCTTTCACAAACATGTATATTTCAAGACCTGCCTGCGGGTCTTAGACGCCGCATGGGCTGCATGCGATGCCGCCTGCGCGGCTGCAGGGTCTTTGCTCCGCAAAGCCGTGGAGGGCAGCATCTGCCCCACCACACGCGTGCCGCATCCAAAACACCCCGGGTGTGAACTGCGGCTTTTACTTACTGCCGCCGTCCTCTTTTCCGGCAATGTCTTCTGTTTCAGCGCCGTCCTCTTTTCCGGCAATGTCTTCTTTTCCGGCAATATCTTCTTTTCCGGCGCCGTCTTCCGTTTCAGCTCTGTCCTCTTTTGCGGCGCTGCCGCCAAAGGAGCCGTCTCCCATGGCATTGGTCGCGTCGGCGTCGATTCCCTCTGTGCTCTCAGGCATAAACAGGATCTTCACCGTCGCGAACATGATCTTGAGATCCTCCGCGAAGCTGGGTTTTGCGATATACTGCAGATCCATCAGCAGCTTGTCGTTGGGCGTCGTATTGTATTTTCCGTATACCTGGGCATAGCCGGTCAGGCCTGCTTTTGCCTGCAGACGCAGGGCAAACTCAGGCAGTTCCTTCTCATATTCCGCAGCGATCTCGGGTCTTTCCGGACGCGGTCCCACAATGCTCATTTCTCCGTTCAGAATGTTGATCAGCTGGGGCAGCTCATCTATCCTGCAGGCGCGTATAAAATGGCCGATCGGAGTGATCCGGTCGTCATTCTCGCCGCTGGACAGCCTGGCAACGCCGTCTTTTTCAGCATCCATGCGCATACTTCTGAATTTCAGAACGTAAAATTCCTTGCCGTTTTTGGTCAGGCGCTTCTGCCTGTAGAAGGCGGTTCCGCCGTCCCTGCGGATCAGGATCGCGATCACGATCATCAGAGGGGACAGTATGATCAGGGCAATGCCGGAAACCAGTATGTCAAAGGCCCTCTTGATGATCAGATACTCGGGAGTGGGATTATAGCGCTCCAGCATCAGGATCGGCAGATGGAACATGTGAATGGGGTGGGCGCTCTCCATGAGCAGATCGCCCACGCGGGGAATGATATAGGCGCGGATATCAGCCTTCACGCAGTATTTGATGATCTTGTTTCTGTCATGGCTGTGAATTCCGCAGAGGAAAACCGCCTCTGCCTTTCCGAGAGACTGCTCCATATTGTCCACGACATCGGAGACATGGTGTGTCTCGACGACATTAAACCTCTTGTCGAGGCCATAGGAATTGACAAGATTTTCCAGTCCCTTGCGCATATCATAGACGATCACTGTCCTAATCGGCTTAAATCTGCGGAAATACTCCGCGTGGGCTATTGATGACCAGATAAAGGACAGGATACATTCCGCCACCAGGGCGGCCAGCATGGGAAGGGGGTTGGGGAGACGCTTGGTGAGCAGCCAGGTGACGAAATACATGATAGCATTTGTAAACAGGATCGCCAGGATCTGGCTGTAGACAATCTCCGCCACATGATTGATGGAAATCGTAAATCCGGAATAAATCTTCCCGAACATGATATACAGGACGATGAACATAACCACAACGAGTTTATCGCCGTTGGAATAGAAAGGAGCCCAGATCCGGTCCGCGTAGTACAGGTACCAGCACAGGGCAAAGGGAACCGTGATCATCACGGCATTGATAAACTTGATCGAGCGGAGCCAGAATCGGTGCTTTGTATTCTCGCCGTCTTTCACCTTGGCGGTTTCTTTTGTTGACATAATACTTAATCCTCCCGCCGGCAGGCTGCTGCTGATTCCGGGGTTCCCGGGGGAATCCGCCGGATGCTGCCGGCTATGTCCGATGATTGCAGACTTGAAATCTGAAAACTGACAAATGATCGTCCCGCCCGGCAAAATTACCGCGCGGACAAATACCGGGACAAAAAGCCCGGTCTGACGGTTCTGTTGTGCCGGGTCAGACAATGTGCCGGGTCAGAATATGTGCGGTGTCAGAGAAGCTGGTCGTTTTCCCTGGCGTCTGCCACTGCCCGGAACATGAAAAAGTCTTCCGGTGTAGTGATCTTGACATTGTCCGCTCCGCAGTCCACGACTGACAGAGGATGTCCGTAGTGGCGCATCAGGGTACATGTGTCGATCATATCTGTCAGGCCCTCACTGATGGCTTTCTCCTGAACATCGAGCACCTCGTCCAGTCTGAAGCCCTGAGGGGCCTTGGCGATTTTGGAGCGCCGGCGGTTGACAACCTCTTCGACTTCTCCGGTGTCACTGACCAGGACAACTGTCTCCTTGGCAGGGCCGCAGCTGACGCTGGTGCCGTTCTGCTCCACACTGCGGATGTTGGCGCTGATCAGATCCGCGTCGATCAGGGGACGGACACCGTCATGGATCAGGACGGTGTGGCTCTCCCGTCCAAAGACGCGCGCCGCCTCGGCAAGGCCGTTATAGATAGACATCTGACCGGTCGCTCCTCCCGGAACGATCGATGCCACTTTATCAAGCCTGTATGTATATTTGAGCTTCTCCATATAAGGGATCCATTCCTCTATGCAGACGACAATGATCCCGTCTATCTCCGGATGATGGTTGAAGATTTCGACAGTATGAACGATGATGGGCTTGCCATGTACAAAGAGAAACTGCTTGGGTCTGTCCTTTGCATGCATTCTCTTGCCTGACCCGCCCGCGAAAATCACTGCTAAATTCATAATATTATTTCACTCCCCGGGAGTTGATGACCTCCGCCCGAACAGCGGAGACTGATTGTCCATTCCGGAAGCCGCGCCCGGGCGATCCGTCATGAAAGGTAAATACAGTTCAAAAACATGATACACTATTTCATATTCTTCGTAAACGAAAAAGGCACAAAAGACAAGAGGCCTGGTCTGCCGGTTCTCTGAACAGCCCCCCGCTTTTTGATTTTTACTGTTTTTTCTTTTTTATTTTGGATGCCAGCTTCCGCAGGATCACTGCCAGGTTCCTCTTGTTCAGCAGGATAAAGAAGACAGCGCCGAAGGTCATATTGACGATGGTGACCGGAAGACTGTGCATGTAATACAGATAGATCTGAACCGCCAGTACCGCAAAGGTGAAGATCATGTGCTTTACGTCATAAGCCAGCGTGATATAGTTTCTGACATTTACCACGCGGTACAAAAAGAGCGCGATATAGCTGACCAGGGTGGATCCCGAAGCGGCATAGAGTCCTATCCACCGGATCGTGGAAATATCGACGATCAGGTTGATCGCGGCGGCCACCATGGTCGTGATTCCGACACTTCTTGTCTGGAGGAAGGCAATGTAAACGCCGCCCATGAAAGACGAGAGGCCGAAAAACAGCATTGCCATCAAAAGAACAGGAATCTGGTTCAGGGCCTCACTGTAGTCGCCCCTGATCAGGATGCTGAAAATAATGGGGGCGCCGCCGATGAGGAAGGACATGAATCCCGCCATGATGTCAAAGATATTCCTGAACATTTCGGAATAGTATTCTCCGACATTGTCGTCGTTGACCGAGACCGAGGCGTTCTCCTGCCAGGCCAGTGAAAAAGTGTTCTGGGCCAGCGTCAGGATCGAAGGCACCTTGTTGGCCACCGCATAGACAGCGTTCGCAGTCACTCCCATATAAATAGAAATGACAAAGCGGTCGGACGCTCGCATGACCCACATGGACATGGCGTTGGGAACCATGGGCCAGGAGTAGGCCAGCATCTTTTTGATCATCCCGGAATCGTAGGCACTCAGGTCAAAATATCTGTGGATTCTGATCCTGTATCCGATGAAGAGGCTTGCCAGTGTATAGGCGGCAAAAAGGGTGAATACCGCTCCCTTTAAGCCGGCGCTCAGCTTCATGACCAGAATGAGAAGAAAGAGTACATTTCCGATCGAGTTGATGATCGCTCCCACGGAATAGTCCACATTCCTGGCCAGTCCGCGGGCGATCTGCCCCATCGCTCCATAGATGGCGTCCGCGAAGAAATAGATGCAGACGATTACCTTCAGGGTGACGCTGTCGGATGGAAACAGAAAATAGACTATCGCCAGCATGACCAGGGAGACCGGGACCATGACCAGAAAGATATTCGTTATGATTCTTTTTTTCTCCTCCTCCTTTTCCCTGGCCATGATCAGAAAGCGGAAGGCCGCCGTCTGGATCTGAAGAGTAGCCGCAGGAAGGATCAGAGATGCGAGTACCACGATCAGGTCATAGGAGCCGTACTCCTCCTTGGTCAGGTAGGCCGTGAGGATAGGCAGTATGACAAAGCTCGCAAGCTTGGGCAGAAAAGTACCTACTGCCAGTATTATGCTGCTGTTGATCAGCTCGGTTGATCTTTTTTTATTCATTCTAAAAACCAGTGCCTGTTAAACATGTGTCTGAAATCCCGGATATTGCACGATGAATAATACCGCGCCCGTCTGTCAGAAAATGTATTTTCTCTGGACATAGTAACTGAGCAGGAAGAGCACGGTGTCGACCACTGCCTTGACTCCCACTTCGGGTACCGCCGGCAGGATCAGTGTGCCGCCTGTCACCAGAAGGGCGCTGAGCGACATCTGGACGGCCGCCAGAAGGACATATTTTGCCGCGGAACCTGTCGCGCTCCGGCGGCTGCGGAACACAATCCTGTAATTGACTGTAAAATTGTAAGCCGCGGAGAGGATGCGGGCCAGCACAGTTGAGACCGCCACATAATGAAGGGGAAGATCTTTTCCGCGCAGCAGCCTGCAGAACAGCGCAAAAAGCACCAGGTCGATCACGCAGGAAGACAGTGAGGCGAAAATATATTTGAAAAATTTCGCCCCCAGAATGCGGTAGATCCTGAAGGAGTCCCTGAGCGGGTTGAAATGAGTCTGGTGATTCTCTTTCGAATCATAAATGGTCCTGATCGGGACCTCCTCGATCTCATATCTTCCGGCCGTCTCCAGCAGCATCTGTGTCTCGAATTCGAATCTCTCGCCCTGCACATCGAGCAGTTCCTTCATGAATACGCGGGGAATGCCGCGAAGTCCGGTCTGTGTGTCACTGACAGAAACGCCGGACACATAGCCCAGGATCTTCATGGTCAGCTTGTTGCCGAAGGCGCTCTTCCAGGGCACATCCTCCTGGTCAAATGTGCGCACACCCAGCACCAGACTGTCCGGTTTTTCCCTGAGCCGCTCCATGACAGACAGGATGCACTCCGTGCTGTGCTGCCCGTCCGAGTCGGCCGTCACCACTCCCACAGCGGAAGGATACCGGTCCAGTACGTAGGAAAAGCCCGTTTTGAGAGCCCTCCCCTTTCCGCGGTTCACATCATGGGAAAGCAATGTGCCGCCTGTTTCGGTTATTATGGCCCGGGCTCTGTCAAAAATCTCATTATATTGATCGCCGCTTCCGTCGTTGACGATGATCACATCGCGGATTCCCTGCCTGCGGAAGTCCTCCAGAAGACTGATCAGTCTGTCGTCCGGCTCATAGGAAGGTATGATCACAGGAATATCCGATTTAGTTCTTTTCTCTATCTCTGTGCTCAAGTTTTTATACGCTCCTTTCCCCTCCTGACGGTGCTGCCCTGCAGCACAAAAAAATTCACCGATACTCTCCTTTTACAGGCCGTGTCCGATATTCCGTCCGCCGGCAGACAGGCATCAGCGGTTGGATTTTTCCGCGTTGCGGTAGAGAGCGTTGATCCGCTCCGCAAGAGGATCCGGCCAGAATTTTTTCAGCATGTGCAGGTCCTCCTGCGTGCGAAGGGAAGATTCTATGATATCGGTCGTAGTGGAGTCCCTGTGGATGCGGTGACCCATGAGGGGAATCGGCGCATAGACGAAATCTCCCTTCATATCCGCTGCCGCCGCCCAGGCTTCCCAGTCTATATTGCTCTTCATTCCCTTTCTGAACATGGCATAGGGAAGATTTTCCTTCGCAAAAGTCACAGAAGGACAGCAGATCGGATTTCCCAGTGACAGAATTCTTCTCTTTACTCCTCTGCTTCCGCTGAAAAAGGGAACCCGCATGGGAGACAGCAGGATTCTTTTGAACATCAGATTCGTATTGCTGTAAGTCCTCTCCTCTTCACGTATCTCATAATAATCCGAGAAGAAAAGAAGGGGCTTCTTCCTCTGCTCCATCATGGAGACAGCTGTCTTGGCATAGTCAGGCTCGTAGATGTCATCCTGGTGGGCAATAGTCACATATTTTGTCTCTGCCTGCGTGTAGGCATAATTCCAGTCGCCCGCTATATCGGAAGCCTTTCCTGAAAAACGCACTTCCAGGTCCCGCTCTTTCGCGATCCTCCTGATGTGCGCATTATCCGTCGATGTGGCGATCAGGATCCGGCTCTTCATAGTCTGGGCAAAAAGCGAATCAACACATTCTTCAAGATACGGACTCTCCTGATAGGCGCAGATGACAAAGGTGTGCATATTTCCTCCAACCCGGGACGATATCATCCGACAGCACGCACTGATACAAGCCCCGTCTGCATGTCGTCACAATGAAAAAACTTCCTCCATGCCGGACACTGCCGCGGAAAGCTCCGCAGGCAGGTCTGCGACAAACTCATGTATTGTACTCCCTCGAAAAGCAAAACACAACTGTTTTTTTATCCGGTTTCAAGACAGCCTTTCATGACAGCCGCTGTATAGTGGTCAGCGGATGCTGTACAGACCCGCCTGAAACGCGAGGTGTTTTTCGCGGCAATGCGAAGCTTTGACAATGCCTCGCATTGTTATCGCCGAACGCAGCGTTACATGTCCACGCCTTCGAGAGGGCGTGGACAGCAACGATCAGCGGTTCCCGTACATCTGCTCGTAATAATTCTGGTATTCGCCGTCGATAATGGGCTGCCACCAGGACTGGTTGTCGAGATACCACTTGATCGTCTTTTTAATTCCGTCCTTAAACATGGTCTCGGGCAGCCAGCCGAGCTCACTGTGGATCTTGGTCGGATCAATTGCATAGCGAAGGTCATGTCCCTTGCGGTCAGTGACATAAGTGATCAGGCTCTCGGGCTTGCCCAGTTCTTTGCAGATCAGCCTGACGATGTCGATGTTCTTCATCTCGTTGTGGCCGCCGATATTGTATACCTCACCGACACGGCCCTCCCTCATCACGAGATCGATGGCCTTGCAGTGATCCTCGACATAGAGCCAGTCGCGGACATTGAGTCCTTCTCCGTAGACCGGCAGGGGCTTGTCGTTCAGGGCATTGATGATCATGAGCGGAATGAGCTTCTCCGGGAAATGATAGGGGCCGTAGTTATTGGAACAGCGGCTGATGGAGGTCGGAAGCCCGTAGGTCCTGTGATAAGCCAGCACGAGCAGGTCGGCAGATGCCTTGGAGCTGCTGTAGGGACTGCTTGTGTGGATCGGGGTCTCCTCTGTAAAGAAGAGATCGGGACGGTCGAGCGGAAGGTCGCCGTAAACCTCGTCTGTGGAAACCTGATGATAACGCCTGATCCCGTATTTGCGGCAGGCGTCCATCAGCGTTGAAGTACCTATAATATTGGTCTGAAGGAAAATCTCAGGGTTCTCAATGGAGCGGTCCACATGAGATTCCGCCGCAAAGTTCACCACGATGTCCGGCTTTTCTTCCTCAAAGAGCCTGTAAACGCCCTCCCTGTCACAAATATCCATTTTTACAAAGCGGAAATTGGGCCGGTCCATTACAGGGGCAAGCGTGGAAAGATTGCCGGCGTATGTCAGTTTATCAATACACACGATCCGGTCTTCCGGATGCCGGTCCAGTTCATAGAAAATAAAATTGCTCCCGATAAAACCAGCTCCGCCGGTCACGATAATAGTCATAGCTTTCTCCATTTCTGTTTCAAATCAATTTCTGTTTCAAAACATATCAAACAAATGCTGTTCACGGGTGCCTCTGTACCGGGCCGAAAAACGACCCGGCCGATTTTCTGCTGACGGGAAAAGATGCGTTTTCCCATTATATCACACATATCCAAAAGGAACATGTACAGAAAACAAAACCTGTGTCTTCGAAACCAATGTGTTTCCCGGCCTGCCGAAAACCACGTGTCTTTTGTGCATCACTGTTTCGGCGGGACGCTCCCGCTCCGTGATGCCTTTTGGGCGGAAACGCTTTTCCCTGCCCTGATCCCTCTCTCGTTGAGCAGTCCGCACACGAAGAAGAAAACATAGGCAGACGGGAACTGATAAAAGAGCAGGGTCGCTTCGGTCATGTTGGACAAAAGCAGCATGGCAAACAGGACCGGGAGCAGAAGCAGTGCAGGGTCAGTCCCCCTGTTCCTGAAGAGCCTGATTATATTTCTGATCGTATACCCCAGAAAACAGAGGAATACGATCAGACTGGGGATTCCCAGGGCAAGTCCGATCTCCAGGAACTGATTGTGAGTGTTTTTCTTGTGCACACCTCCGCTGGCTTCAAAGACCGCCACAAAGACACCTTTTGGCGAGATGCCTGTCAGAAGCCGCTGGGGCGGGTCCACAAACATGGCTTTTACAGAAGCCTTCCAGATCTCCGGCCTCCCTGTCAGGAACCTGTTGAGGAAACCGCCGTTTGAACCCGCGCTCTCTTCTTCGGGCTCAGAGGCCTCCGCCCGGATCACAAAGGGATCCGGAAGTCCCGGCAGGACATTCTGCTGAGAAAAGGCGGCCGTCTTTTCCGGGGATACTCTTTCCCCGTTTTTCAAAGACTCCGTGATCTCCGCGATATCTGAAATCTCCCTGACATCTGAAATCTCCACGGCCTCTGAAACACCCGCAGACTCTGATGTCTCAAGGGTCTCTGAAATATCCCCTCCTGCCGCAGAAGGATTGTTCCGTTTTTCCTTTCCGATCCAAAACGCCTTCGTCACAGCAGAATTGATGATCAGCAGTACCACAACGAACAGGACGGCGGCTATGGCGGCCTGCTTTTTGCCGGATCTTCCGGCTCTTTGGGATTTTACTCTGCTGACCCATGTGAAAACCATCAGACCTGCGCCCAGAACCGACACGACAAGAGAGGTCTTGGAGAATGACAGAACCGCGCCCAGATAATTTACAAGGACCATGACAACGCTCAAAACCTTGGCGGGGATGGTCTTGTCCCAGAAAAAGAGAAGAATTGCACCCAGGAAGGCGATCATCTGGATCAGTCCCGTCGTGTTGGTGTTGCAGTTGAAGTGCAGACCCATCATGTACTTGCCCATGGTCAGAGCCCCGCCTGCAGGCAGGAGAATATCTTTGTAGCTGAAGGCAGTCTTGATGGCAAAAATCATAAAGCCGGTCCAGACCGCCAGATGAATGTGCAGCCAGACCCTGAGCGGCGTCAGATTCCTCTGCCTGCCCATATAATGCCCCAGGGGATAGAAAAGAAGGAGGGTCACGAAGGTATCCAACAGATAGATTCTGTTGGAGTAAAACATGTTCTTTTCAAAATAGAAGGAGGCAGGCACACAGGAAATCAGAAGCGAGGCCAGCAGAAATACGGTCATGGCGTGGCCTATACGGATCCTCACCTGCCGTCTTGAAGTCAGGATGGAGATCAGGACGGCTGCTGCCGCCGCGATAAAAAGCATGCAGTCAACAGGAAGCAATACTTCCTCCTGATGGACAAAAAACTGCAGGACACTGAGCCATCCGTGAAGCAGTGCTGACCCAAAGACCAGGATCAGGGCGATTTTGCCGAAAATATTATCCACATCTTTTGACATAAGAAATACCTTTTTATTAGAGAAGATTTTCCGGAATCCGGATCTGTCGGAGCTTTACCTTGTCATTGCGTTTTGCTTTATGCCCCGCCGGTCATCTGGTCAGGTAGAGGCGCATCATGAAATAAACGCAGAGGCAGGAAAGGACCGCGAACCAGATCATATATTTCCGCCCGATCCCGGTGACCCTCTCCCTGGAGCTGTCCGTGCGGACGCGCACCGAGAATTTGGTGAAGACAAAGAAGATCAGCGGCAGGACAGGGAGAAAATATCTTCCCTGAAGTCCCATGATCATGTCAGACCCCGCGGATGTCCAGCTCAGGAGCATGGCCGGCATGGTAAATACGATCAGGGCTATGATCCCGAGGAAGACGTTCCTGTCTCTTTTTGTAAAGGAAAACCGGTCTTTTTCAAAGACAGACATGACCCCCGCGGAGACCAGAAGGCCGGCGATCATTATATCGGGTATCACGTCTTTTTCCGCCCATCCCATCCTGGATCCTCCGATTCCGAAGGACAGTGAGTTGGCAAATGTGGCGTAGGATCTCAGCATCATATCCAGATAGTTCAGGGGATGCGCGAGCGCATAGGAAAAGGACAGTTTTCCCGCGGCTGTGCCGCCCAGCTGGAAGAGGCCTCCCGCCGAGAGAACAACGTCGAAGATCAGCGCGGACAGAAGGCCGGCAGCCACAATGGAAGCCGCCTTTTTGGCCGACTGTGAAAATTCTCCTGTAAAGAGCAGGATCACCAGCGGCAGAAGAATCAGATATCCACCGCCCTTCACACTTCCTATGACCGCGGCCCAGACAGCGCTCTCTATAAGGGCTGCCCTGTTCTCCGGCTCATGTCTGGCCCGGAGTATGGAAGCCGTAAAGCAGAGAGTCGAGATCAGAACCATGGCGTCATAGGTGATCGAGCAGCCTGCCATCAGGGCGGACGGCAGCAGCGCGGTCGAAGCGAAGATCACTTTTCCCGCCGGAGCGGTCCTGACCGCATGCAGGCATCCCGCTATGTAGGCGATGATGGTCAGGATCCTGGCCAGATAGAGCATGGGCACTGTTCCCAGACCCAGTATTTTCCCGATTGTGACCCCTATGATCTGGGGCAGATAGTTGGTCGGGAAATAAGTCTTCATTTTTTCATCGACGCCGATCTCCGCCTTTGTCCTGTCTTTTACCCCAGCTCTCCCGTTCAGGTAGATCTCCGCGTACTCCTTCATGGCGGGGTTGCGCTCATCGTGAAGTTCCTCTGTGGCGGGGAACAGATCCGCATCGTCCATCCTGCCGGTCCACTCGGTGGTCTCGTCCGCCCCCAGGATAATGTTGGAGAAACGACATGTCGCCAGAATGTGGGAGCCTCCGTCAGGAATGCTCCAGGGAACAAACAGGATCAGATAAATGATTGAAAGCGGGATGACCGAAACGATAAAGAAACGTGCGGCCGAAAATTTTTCCGCAGTGCTGATCACGAAGACCGCGATCAGGCAGGCACCCAGCAGAAGCAGGACAATCCAGGCGATCCTGTAGCCCAGTTCCGACTCGCGCACAGCCTGATAATTGAGCCTGATATTGCCTTCCCGGTCCGTCTCCACGCCAATCCTGAGTTTTCGGGAATCGTCCGTATTCCGGATCCTGACCAGATAGGTTCCCCTCGGGAACAGGCCCTTGGCGTTCTCTCCCTCCGCAGTGATCCTGATCATCTTTCCGGTCGGTCCTTGGCCTGTGAAGTCCGTCTGCTCGATGTCTCTGTCCACCAGGACCGTTCCCGTACTTTTTTCAGCCAGCATCAGCCGGATCCCGGAGGACTGGTCCTCCCCTTTTCCCACCGGAATCCCCAGCGATGAAAAGTCGACCCGCCTGAGTTCAAGGGTATCCTCCCACTCTTCACCCGGTTCAATGCGCTCTTTTTCAGATTCCGCGCTGAATGGCCGGACCGGAATATCGGTGACGATCCTGCGCATCAGGTCTACAGTGAATGTCTCAAGGAAGAGAAAGACTACACCGGTGAGCAGGATCAGACGAAGAAGCCCCACTCTCCTGAAATCGATCAGAACAGCCGCGAAAATCGCCAGGAGCAGCAGCACCAGGACAAAATGAAAGAGGTTCCTCACCCTCATCTTCCCGTCCAGAAAAGTCAGTCTGTAGCAGAGGAAGCGCGCGCCGGCAGATTCTTCCGGATCCTCCTGACCGGAGGAGTCTTCCTCCGATGAGCCTGTCGAGGTGAAGGCGCTGCAGTTTTTTTCAGAAGTATAGCTTCCGCCCTCCGCCAGCCGGACCGAGAGTCCGCTTCTGCCGTCGCTTTGGCCCTCTCCCCGGGAGATCCTGGACACGGTAAAGCTGCAATGGTCGCTCTCACCGACTTTCAGGGGCCTGTCAAAGACAAAATCCCAATACTTGTCGCCCGACATATTATCTGTGTCCACTTCCCAGGTTCTGACGGCTTCGCCGTTTTTTAAAAAAACCGCTTTGAGCCTGTCCTCGCTTTTGATCCCGGAAACACTGAATCTGACCGAGAGCGCGCGGATTGTCCCGGCGCCGGCCGGAATCATCTGTTCGCACACTTCGCCGTCAGCCAGCATGTGGCTCTCCGCTTCCACGGGAAGATCGGTAGTGTATTCAAATCCCCTGCCGGAGCGCAGGACAAAGGCTATGATCACGATCAGGCAGCACAAAAGGAAAGCTGCCGACCGCTCGCCCAGACGCCTGTTGATCCCCGAACCCATATTTGCGGCCATGTTCTCGCGTCCGCGAACATGTTTGGATAAGATATTTTTCATTCTCATGATAGTGGATATGTCCTCCCGCTTTCTCCTGTGCCGGACTATTTTTGCCATGCAGACAAGCCTTCCCGCCGGATTCCATGTACCTGCCATTGCCGCAGGCAGTCAGTCTCCATTTTCTGCCCCGTCCTCGTCTTCCCGCTGACCGGGACGATTTTGCGTCATGCGCGCCTCTCTCTCCTCCCTGAGGGCAATACTCCTGGCCAGTTCCGCCAGCTTTTCCTTCATCTCGGATATTTCAAGGGTCATGAGGAACATTTTGATGATCAGGATCAGAATGATCCCCGCCAGAACAAGGTTGGCGGGTGAAATGATCCCCAGCAGTCTGGAGGCAATGTAGACGAGATCGGGAAAGACCGCGATCAGGACAAGGATAAAGGAAAAAAGGATCCAGAATATGGAGGAATCGATCCTGACCTTCCTTTTGCGGATCTGCCTCAGCATTGCCATCATGGTTATAACCGCGCCGAGAATGAGCACGGCCCTGAGCTGTATAGACATCGTAATCATAAGTTCCCCCCGTCACCGACATCAGCGGGCATTGCGGATCACCAGGATGGAGATCAGCATGCGCACCATATACCAGGCAGATTTTAAGGCGTTTAAATAAGACTCTCCCGCGATCCTCTCGTCCATGCGGACCTGGACCTCTCTGATCGATACCCCTTCCTTGGCCAGGCAGGAGATCGTATCGGGCTCGGGACCGTAGTTGACATTGGCCGCCAGTTCCGCACAGATTTTCCGGCTGTACAGACGCATGCCGGAGGTCGGATCCGCAATGGATGTGCCCGATGCCAGTCTGATGGCAGCCGCGATCAGCCTGCTCCCGATCATTCTGGCCGAAAAGGGCTTTTTTTCGGTGACAAATCTGGAGCCGATCACCACATCGTTTCCTTCCTGCATGGCTTTATACATGTCCCCTATGTATTCCGGCCGGTGCTGTCCGTCCGCGTCAAACTGGACGGCACCTTCGTAATCCCTGTAGAGGGCATATTTCATGCCCGTCCTGAAGGCTCCCTCCAGCCCCAGATTGACAGGGTGGTCGATGATGTTGTAGCCCCGGCGATGGCAGATCGCGGAGGTGTCATCCGATGACCCGTCATTGATCACCACATAATCGTACTGAGGGTAGTTCTCAGTCAGATTGTCCACTACACGCTCTATATTTTCCGCTTCATTATAGGCGGGTATGATCAGCAAAATCTTATTTCCCATAGTCTGCGATCCTTTACTGTTTACTGTTTTTTCTCTGCAGTATCCCGATCAGGTACTCATTTCTCAATAGAAGAAGCACGATTCCGTATCCGGCCGCGCTGACCAGAATGGCCGAGACCATACGGACCGGCAGGGATGCGATGCGGGGAGCAAAGATAAGGCGGACAGCGGCCAGGAACACTGCTCCAGCCACAGTATGAAGTGTATTTCTGCCAAGGACGCGAAGATCCAGCAGTTTTCTCCAGCCGGGAAGCCTGGCCAGGCAGATCACAAGCACCAGGGCCTCCGCGGCGATGGTAGTGATGGCAGCGCCGGTCTCCCTGAAAACAGGAATCATGAAGAGGTTCAGCGCCACATTGGAGACAGCGGCGCAGATGGTC